>JBAUIB010000439.1:0-36449 GCA_049680585.1 Phormidesmis sp. | reverse complement strand
CTGCACGACGGGCCTGTAGGGTTTCCCCGCTGCGTAGCCGTACGCCCGTCGCTTGAGCGTTTTGAATTTCGATTTGGGTGACGTGAGCGCCTGTTTTCACCGTTCCGTTGTGTTTAGTAATGCCTCTTACTAAGGCATTGACTAGAGCCGCCGAGCCACCGATCGGATAGTCGAGCTGCACATTGGGGCGATACCAGTCGGCGAACATAAAAGCGACTTCAGCGGTGCTGGTGCCGCTTGCAGGCAGGCCAGATAGCAAAAAGCACAGCATATCCAACCAATGGCGAATGAAGGGATCGCTGATGAGTCGATCCATAATTTGGCCGAAGGGTGCGGCTAGCTGAGGGGTGCTAGCAGCGTGCTTCAATAGCTGCGGTGCAAAAGGACCAGCGGTGCGGATAGCGCCCCAGTCAGCGCGGACGGCGGCGGTTGGCAGCGCGATCGCGGCTTTGGCTAACGGCCTCATGACGCGCTGAAGATTGCGCCACTCACTGATCGCACTCGGACCACCCAGGCGTTGCAACACATCGTAAAACTGCTCAGCGCCAACCGCCGTATCGAAATCGCCTTCTGGCAAACAGCAGCCCCAGGTGTCGTAATTGGCCCAGGAAATATCTTCGCCAATGATATCTAGCACCTGCCGCAGCGGATTTGGCGAGGGGCTGTAAGACATCCCTGAGTAAAGCGACGGGCCAGAATCAAAGTGATGGCCGTCTCGCTCGAAGCCGTGAGCCGCCCCGCCTATGAGTGTGTGGCTTTCACAGACCGTAACGCTCAGGCCGTAGTGAGCCAGCAAGGCAGCACAGCAGAGCCCGCCAATGCCGCTGCCAATAACGATAACGTCGGTGGTTTCTACCGTTGAGTTAGCCGCCAAGCGTCTCCATTTTTTCGTCTTCTTTAGCGCGAAAGCCCACCATCACAGCTTTGCCATCTTTTTCAAAAAGGGGGCGCTTGAGCAGCATGGCATCTTGGGCAAATGCCTCTATCCACTGCGGGTCGCTCCATTCTTTTTTCTCCTCTGGGAGGGCTCGGTAGGATCCCCCGGAGGTATTGCGCATGGGCCTAGCGGTGAGCGCACTGACCCAGTCGGCAATCCTCTCTTTGGTGGGTGGATGCTCCCGAGTGCTGATGAATTCATAGGGAATGTCTTTTTCTTGTAGCCAGGCGATCGCCTTTTTGCAAGTTCCACAGTTGGGAATGCCGTAAACTTTCAGCTCAGGATTTTTCACAATCACTACATCCCCATAATGGCGTAACCCGAATCCACATACACCACCTGACCAGTGATCCCGCTCGACAGGTCACTACACAAAAACGCAGCGGTATTGCCGACTTCCGTCTGGGTTACGGTTCGGCGCAGCGGTGCGACTTCTTCTACATGATGGATCATATCAAGAATCCCACCGATGGCCGAAGAGGCTAGCGTCCGAATTGGCCCGGCTGAAATGCCGTTGACCCGAATGTTTTGAGGACCGAGATCTGCGGCCAAGTAGCGCACGTTCATTTCTAGGGCGGCTTTGGCAACCCCCATCACGTTGTAGTTGGGCACTACGCGCACGCCTCCTAAGTAGGTCAGCGTGAGAATATTTCCGCCGTCAGGCATCAGCGCTTTAGCGCCCTGGGCCAGCCGAACCAGCGAGTAAGCACTGACGCTCAGGGCCAAATCAAATCCGGCGCGAGACGTATCGCTAAAGTTGCCAGTAAGATCATCTCGGTTAGCAAACGCTAGGCAGTGAATCAGGATATCGAAGCTGCCCCACTTTTCTTTGACGGTGTCGAACAGATCATTGACCTGATCGTCGTCTTGCACGTTGCAAGGGAGAAACAGACTGGGATTGAGGGGTTCGGTGAGCTTGCGAACTTTGCTTTCCGCACGGCCTTTGTCATCGGGTAGGTAGGTCACGCCGATCTCTGCGCCGGCTGCATGTAGCTGCTGGGCGATGCCCCAGGCAATAGAGCGATTATTGGCAATGCCAGTCACAAGGGCTTTCTTTCCAGTCAGATCTAGCATGAATCTTTCAGTGAATCCATTTGAATCGGTACTAGGAGCATACTGAAAAACGGCGATCGCCCGATAGGGGCACAGCAGTCTTTGCGCCGGATGAGCCTTGCCGCTGCGGAGAACACGATACTAAAATTCAGCCGTGTTAAATCAGCCGTGCTAAAGCGGCTGTGCTAAATCAGGCTCAATTTAGCTACACTCTTTTAATCGGTTTCGGCAAAAGCTCATCTTAAAATCACCCAAAGCCTGACGCGAGCCATTAGCAAAGCAACCGTCAAAATGAGGCGATCGCCCCCAAAACCACGGACAATATCGGCTTTGGGCCAGCTTCAGGCGTGGTTTTGTATTATTGACTACAAAACGCTGATCTGACCATAGGTTTTAGTGGTATTGGGCTGAGTGAGCGTCTCATAACATGGCTGAAGTTTGATATCGCTGGTTTTGAAATCGCTAACATTGCGAGCCCGCAGGTTCCCCCCAGGCCCATCCTCTCGGTTTTCAAGTATGGTCGCAGCAACGTCTAATAAGCCTATTGCAGATCTGTTTCGTTCCTTGGCTGGCGGTGGACTGCCTCCAGTAATTGAGTCCTATGACCGCAATAAGACCATCTTTTTTCCGGGCGATCCGGCTGAGCGCGTTTACTTTTTGACGAAGGGCGCGGTGAAGCTCTCTCGCGTGTATGAGGCGGGCGAGGAAATTACGGTGGCGCTGCTGCGAGAAAACAGCGTGTTTGGCGTGCTGTCGTTGATTACGGGCGATCGCTCTGACCGGTTTTATCACGCGGTAGCCTTTACGCCAGTGGAGCTGCTGTCGCTCCAGGGCGATCAGGTCAACCAGGCGCTAAAAGAAAACCCTGAGCTGTCGGCACTGATGCTACGCGGCCTGTCATCACGGATCTTGCAGACTGAGATGATGATCGAAACGTTGGCTCACCGAGACATGGGATCGCGGCTTGTGAGCTTTTTACTGATTCTCTGTCGCGACTTTGGCGTGCCAGGTACATCTGGGATTACGGTCGATCTCAAGCTATCTCACCAGGCGATCGCTGAAGCTATTGGCTCGACTCGGGTAACCGTCACTCGCCTATTGGGCGATCTGCGCGAAAAAGAGATGATCTCGATTCACAAGAAGAAAATCACCGTTCACGATCCACTCACCCTTTCCCAGCAGTTTGCTTAGCGAGTCGTTTATTTAGAGATGGGCTGGCATAATCCGCCTGTCTAACCTCACCTTTGAGATAAAGCGGCGAGGTTTTTAGCTGTTTTATCCGTCTTTGGCGGTTGGGGCTTATCAGGGTGCAGTACCCTGATACTTGAATGTTGCACAAAAGTGTTGCACAGAGGTTGTCAGTGCGTGCTAGATGGCACGGCTGTTGCAGGCTGACTTCACGGACTGCTCCACGGACTGCTCAAGGACTGCTCAAAGACTGGGCGGCAGCGAATGACTGGATTTGTATTACTTTTTGCGGTGGCCTGTCTGGGCGGAGTGATTGCCACGGTCGGAGATCGCATCGGCATGAAGGTGGGTAAATCCCGCCTCAGCCTGTTTAATCTGAGGCCCCGCCAAACCGCCACGCTGGTGAGTGTGGCGACCGGAATGGTGGCTTCTTTTTCGACCCTAATGCTGATGATTGCCCTAGACAGTCAGCTGCGCAAAGGGCTGTTTCAGCTAGACGAGATCCAGGCCGACCTCTCCACTGCCCAGCAGGATCTAGAAGCCACACAGGCCGAAAAAGACGAGGCCGAAAGCACGCTTAAAGAATCTATCGAGCGGCAGCAGGCGGCGCAGTCGAAGCTAAGTAAAACCAATGAATCGCTGCAAACGGCGATCGCTCGCGAGGAAGAAACGCTCAACAACCTGCTCGAAACCCAGTCTCAGCTCAGCAGCGTCTCCGAGCAAGCCCTCAGCCTCCGCGATGAAATCAACGACTTACGATCCGAGCGTCAGGCCCTGATCGAGCAACAGTCCAAGGTGCGATCACAAATTGCCCAGCGCGACCAAGATATTGCCGAGCGGGACCAGGAACTCGCACAGCGCAACGCCCAGCTGAGCGATCGCGACAGCCAAATTGCCCAGCGCGACCAAGACATTGCCGAACGGGAATCTCGTTTGGAAGAACTGCAGAGCCAGCAACGGTTTCTCGCTGATCAAATCGCCCAGCTAGAGGAGGAGTTTCAGAGCCTGCGCTTGGGCAATGTGGCCATTGGCCGCAATCAAACCCTGGCGTTTACCATTGCCCGCGCCGACTCGGAAGCGGCGGCTCGCTTGGCGGTAGAAGATGCCCTGCTAAAGGCCAACCGATTTGCCGTTCAGACCCTTCTGCAGAGTACAAGCGAGATCGACCAGTTTGCGATTCGCTTCGACGCTGCCACCGCCGCTCAGATTGTGCGCACGATCACCGACCAGCAGAACTATGTCATCAAAGTGTCTTCTGCGGCCAACTATGTCATTGGCGAACCCTGCGTGGAGGAGGCACTCGCTCAAAAGGGAGAGCCTTGCTTAGCGGTCAATTTAGAAGCCGTTATCAATGAAGTGCTGTTTCAGCCCGGTGACGTTTTTGTCTCTGCGCCCATAACGACTGACGATTTTGCTCAGGGAACTTTGAGCGATCGCTTTCGCAAGCTGCGTGATGACGCTCGCAGCAAATCCCGACGGTTGGGGATTATTCAATTTCAGCCGATCATGACTCGCGGGCTTTCCGATCCTGTTTTAGACTTTTTTCGGCGAGTACAGGCGGTTGGCGAACCGCTAGAGATTCAAGCCTTTGCTAGTCAGCCAGTCTTTGTGACGGGGCCTGTTTTCTTAGAGCTAGCAGCCGTCAAAAACGGCCAAGTCCTGTTTACGACCTTGGAAGATGGCCCTTAGCGCCCCCCTTATAAAGTTAAGAAAAGAACGTATTTGCCTAAGTATCTACTCACTGAATATGACGAAACACGTCTTTTAGCAATGAATACGGTCGTCGATCTGACAATATCTTTCGGATAGTTACCAGATCCGCAAAAATTAAGTGAATCTATTATTTAGTGACTAGAATGAATTAGCAGTTTTGAGCTGACCCGCGTCAAAAACTTTCCTCTGTTTTCCTCAATCATACGCATCGGAGCTTCCTTATGAAGTTTGAAGATATTTACCAGTTTTTTGAAGATCCACCGCCGGTGTATCTCAACAAGGAGCTTGCCGTCTGCTATGTGCTCTCGGTTCTGACTTGTCACGACTCCTACGGCACTGAGCTGATCCACGCGATTGAACAAAACTACCCTAGCTATCGACTTTCAGACACGGTCCTCTACAGTGCGCTGAAGTTTTTAGAAAATCAGGCAGCCGTCATGGGCTACTGGAAGAAAGTAGAAGGTCGCGGTCGCCCTCGTCGGATGTATCGCCTCAGGCCAGATTGGCAAATGAAAGCACGCGAGCTAGCCGACTTGTGGCAGCGCTATATGGCTGGTCAGCAAATGGCAGCTCAGAAGATTGTCCAAAATCATCAGCCCAAACCTGTCGTCACCCAGCCGCAGGCGATGGCCACTGAGATAAAATATGCCAGCTCACAAAATGCTGACGCCATGACGCTATCATAGTCCGCCTTAATCTAAATAGTTGTCCTTTTCTTTTTCGATAAATCTTTGTTTTTTTCCGATCCGGCCCACGCTTCCACACTGCTGCTGACTACGCTGATGGTTATCGGTCTGGTGTTTTTTATTCGAGCCTCCACCAAAGATCGTATTGAGGTGATGCAGTTTCGCTCGCGGCAACAGGCCGAGGCGCTGCAGCAGGCACTCCTAAAGTATTTTTACGCTCGGGCCTATCGCCCCGTAGAGCGCTCTGGAGAAGAGGCGATCGCTCCAGCATCTGGTCCGACTATCACCAATGGAACAACGCTAGTTGGGATGGTGAGCCCGAGTGTTTTTATGGCTGTTTTTTTATCAGCGCTGGCAGCGGTGGGTTTTGTTTGCCTAGCGCTGGTGATGGCTACGCTCTTTCCCACTTGGGGTAGCTGGCTACTTGGCTTAGTGCTGGCCTCGCCCCTTGCAGGGGTTTTCTATTGGCGCAAGTCTAACCGCCCGGAAACGGTTGTGCTTAGAGTAGACGCTTTGGAAGCGGCGGATCTGAAGGCTGATGTGCAAACAGCGACGGTTGCTCCAGCGGCGCTATCCAAGCTCACCATCAAAGGGCACAGGGACGAACTTGCCGACTTGCAAAATGCCTTTGCCCAACCAGAACTGAAGGCATGGGCTGCACTAGAGAAGTGCGAATAGAGAAGTGCGAATAAAAAGTCTGTATTAATCTGCATAAAAAAATAGGGGAAGGCTGGCATTTTTGCACCTTCCCCTATTTCTATGTTGTCTATTCAGATCACACGCTAGCTAGATACCGCTAGGTCTTCTTCCTCAGTCATCAGCATCCGCAGGCTAGGGAAAAGAAAATGGTTCTCTTCCACATACTGAGCGCCGAACAGTCCTTTTTCTGCCCAGAAGTAGCGATCAGTGGTATGCTCGTTACGTTTGACGAGCAGCAATGCAGGCGGGCAAATGCCCTGAGCGTGGATGTAGTTTCGAGCGGCTGTGACAGGCTTTTCTTCCCCGCTCTCAATGCTGAACTGGGGAACTGCTTCTAAGATACGACGTCCTTCCAAACGACGACGACTCTTACGCTTACGTCTTCGTGCCAATTTCCTACCTCTCTTACCGTTTAGCCGAATATTTCAAGGACTAGATGTAACGATAGCTACAAAAGTCCTAGACCTTGCAAAATATAGCAGGTACAACTTAGAATTTCAAGTTGATTTAAAGGGACAGGCAAGTTCGCCGATAGAATCTGGATTGACTTTTGATGGGCTGGCCTGTCTGCGTTTGTGTCGTTTGTGACGGGTCAAAAGCTCAGATGGAAAAGTCAAAAAACTGTAACAAAGCTAACAGAATCACTCAGAGATAGGGTTTGATTTAAGCACTTTTCTCTCTGAAGTGGCTTTTCGCGGCGAGTATTTCTAGATGAGAGTTGCTTTAGACTTGTCTATTTTGATTAGTCTATGTTTAATCGGCCTGTTTTTATTGTCCGGTTAACGTTTAGTTGACTGAATGGTTTATTCGGTAAAGGTTGATTTCTCTGACGAACTTTATCTGAATCTGATAGACCTGATCTGAAGAATTTGGCTAACGGTCTATCATTGACTGACTCGTAGCCCTAGTATTGACTATTTACTCGCATCTTTAAATTGGTGGCAGAGACGACTCATGAGCGCGATCGCCAGTCCTGAATTTATATCGCTCTGTCGAGATCAGCTCCAGATGCTCATTCAGCAGCTATCAGCCTCTGCTGCGGCCCAATCTGCCAGCGCTCAAGCTTCTGCGGCGCTGTACATTGCAGCGGTAGCAGAACAGGCAGATGATCGCGCTCAGTCAAACTATGTGCCGGTCGTGAGTTATCCAGAGCCGGTTGATAGCTGGGTCACGAACTTCGCGCGGGCGACGACCTGGGCAAATTCAGGCAGTGCAGGGGTTCCTTTGGCGCTGCCGGGCACTGTCGAAGAGACGGCCTCTATGGGTAGCGAGGTGATCACGACGGCCTCTGATGACTACCCCGAACAGTACTACACCCCCCATGACCCAGCGCCTGCTGACAGTGAAGCGCCTCACTTTGGCTGGCCCGATGTATTGCATCCGGAGCAGCAGCTGGTGGTGCCACTGGTTTATACCGAGGTGGTGGTCGGTCTGTTAGTAAGCGTACGAGGCGATCGCGCTTGGCAAACCGAAGAACGTCACCACATAGAAATGGTGGCTCAGTCTCTAGCTGCGGGCTGCGTGCTGGAACGGCGCAACCAATGGCTGCAAAGTCAGCTAGCCCAAAAGCGCAGATTGCAAAGTCGCCAGTCAGAAATTTTTCACAATTTACTCCATCAGTTTCGCAATCCGCTAACGGCCATCTCTACATTTGGTCGGCTGCTGGTAAAGCGTTTAGAGTCTGATGATCCGAATCAACCGGTAGCGACTGGTATCGTTCGCGAAAGCAAACGGCTACGAGAACTGGTGACCCACTTCGATGATGCGGTGGCGGTGGGGGATGCTGACTTGGCGACCGATGCCGCGATTGCACGCTTGAAACCAGCCTTACCTAGCCTACCGTCATTGCCGGGGTTATCGCGATCGCCAGATTCACCGCTAGCATCGCCCCAAGCTGAGGGCATCGGGCTAGGTCACTCACTCACACTCTGCGCCCAGCACCTGCCTGATATCGTAGAGCCGGTTTTGGCCGTAGCTAAGATCGTCGCGACTGAAAAGGGCATTAGCCTACAGTCTCAGGTAGCGACTGATACGCCTGCCGTCTGGGGGGAGGAAGAAGCGCTGTGTGAGGTCCTCAGCAACCTAGTGGACAACGCCATCAAATATTCATCTGCCGGTGCTCAGGTATGGGTGCAGACGGGCGTCAGTCGAATCGGTAGCCCAGCGCGAGACGGCGGCAAAGCTCAAGCAAGCGGCCACTATCAAGGTATCGTGGTGGGCGATACCGGACCGGGTATTCCACCCGATGATTTGGCCAGATTGTTTGAGCGGAACTATCGCGGAATCCAGGCGCAAAGCGATATTCCGGGAACGGGTTTGGGCCTAGCGATCGCCCAGTCGCTAATGGGTGAAATGCAAGGCTCTATCGAAGTGATTAGCCCAGCCGTGGGTACGCCCTGGCTGCCGGTAGAGACAGCGGAGGGCGTTGGCACGGTTTTCATCGTCTGGCTTTTAGAAGTGGATCGGCGTGAAGGTGCTGGCAGCAGTGGCGTTTGACCTTCATCGCTGAATCGGATACGGCTGTGTCAAGACTTGGGCGGATTGCCAGAGGATCTGACTGAGGTGACTTTGCGCAGCAGATCAAACCAAAAGCTCGCGCCCATCGACAGCGCTAGCGCCGTAATCAACCAGCCTACTAGCCGCTGAGGAATCAAGGGAATGGGCCAGCTATCCTCGGCGGCCTGCTGGGCTGCTAGCACGCTTTGAGTGCGTCCAATTGGGAGCGGATAGTCAGCGAGGGTATCTTCTACAGCGGTGCCAATTGAGCGTAAATTGCTTTCCATGCGCTCTGACAGCTCGTCTATCGAGAGATCGCTAGCCAGCGCCTCAGGGCTATCAATCCCACGGATCTCGAGCTGTTCGGCGGTTTGAACGATGCTATTGCGAATCGCTTGGTCGGTTGTCAGCCGCTGAAACATATACAGCGTGTCGGCATTGAGGGTAAAGGCGATCGCTAGGCCAATGAGTAGACCCACGCCTTTGCCATTTCGCCGGTAAACGCCGCTGGCCCGCTCCATGGCGTTGTCAAACCAGGTTTCGATCTCACTTTGGAGCTGGTGCAGCTCATCTCCACTGGCTTTGCCTGCCGCCCGAATCTGGGCCTCAGCCCGGCTGCCTAAGGTCGCTAAGCTCTGTCTTAACTGGGGCGGGAGCACCTCTTTTTGGAGGGTCTCTAAAACATTTAAGATCGCACCGCCTTCTCTTTGCGCCAAGGCAACCAGTTCGTTATAGGTTGGGCTGTCGGGATCTAGTAGCGCTGTCAAATCGCCTAAGCTGGGCCGCAGTCTGGAGATCAGGACCTGCGTCTTTGAACTTTGGCCCTCTGAGCTACTAAAGCTCTCGCGCAGATAGCGCAGCCGCTTTAAGAATGACTGGACAACGGTAGACTCCGTAGACAAATTCAGCAGCGGCGAGTCGGCGGCCATGCTTTCAAAGGTGCGCAGATGATCGCCGAGCTGATCGAGCGCCATTTCTAAAGTGAGCCTGCGACCATCCAAATCCGCTGAGATTTGGTTCAGCGTGCGATCAAAGTAGGTCATCTCCGCTACGAGCAGCTCTTCATTGCTCAGACGTGCCCGTAGCGTGTTGATCATCTCGTGCACAGGGATGCGGACCTCATTGTGCACAAAGTCATCGAAGCGCGATCGCACCAACAAGCGCTGAAAGTCCTCCAGCCTCAGCCGTTCTATCAGACTGGTCGCAAAGGTTTCTGCTGGAATATAAGAAGGGCCGCTGGTCTTGCGGCCAAAGACATTGCGGCTAAAGGTCACCGTCCGGTAGATTGCGCCCATCGTATGCAACAGACCTCTGAGGATGCCAGCGATACGCCCCTGCGCCTCGTAGTTCAAGTTTTCAATCAGAGGACTATCGTAGAGCTCATCTGCGAGTGCCTTCGCTGCCCGGCGATGTTGCCCTGGGTTACTGATGGTTTTACCCGTGCCATCATCATCACGACGGCTGCGCTTGCGGTAGGTTCGATCAGAGAGTTCGTCGCCTGCTAAAAGTTGCTCGATTGAGCGCTTTAAGTGTTCAGCTCGCCACTGAAATAGTGCACTCAAGATCTCTTGTATTTCACTGGCGATCAAACTAAGCGTTAGATAGATGAAAATCAGTCCAACGGCAATCTCTAAAACAATTGGCAAACTCATCGCAGTAGGCCCAAATACGACTATAGAGAAATCTGCATTCAGAAATCAGCTATACCGTATCACCTCAAGGGGGAGTTCCTAGAGCTAGCTTTCTTCGCTTGTGTCGGCGTCCTCACTGTCTGATCCGCTCTCTAGCTGGGTCAGGCGAATATGCTTACGACCCAGCGAGATCTCAAACTCGTCGCCAGGCTGAAGACCCATTTGCTTAGTGTAGGCAGAGCCAATCAGCAAGTTGCCATTGGACTGCACCGTAATGCGGTAGCTAGCGCTGCGTCCCCCTCGGCCATTGCTGCTCTGGGTGCTATCAATTTGGATACCTTCGGCCTCAATTAGCGCATTGAGAAACTTCATCATATTGACGCGGGTAACGCCACTTTTCGTGATGGTGTAGTATCCGCAGGTTTTTGCTTTTTCTTCTCTACTGAGGTGCTCTAACTCCTTTACCTTTTTAAGCAGCGCTTTACCGGTAAGGGCATCCGTATCTGAATCGTTAACCATTCACTCAATTCTCTAGACTGACAGCAGGTAGTAATAACAGATACAAGTGAGTGCAGAAGCCGTTGCTTAACCTAGCTTGCCTTGCCTGGGTCACCTTTAGTCGGTCGCCTTGCTTGGGTCGCTTTGCGCAGATTGCTCTTAACTGAGATTGCTCTGAGTGGAGATTGCTCTTAATTGAGACTGAAAATCGGCTACTTCACGTCATCGACTCATTGCAAAACATATCAGTACAAACCCTATTGTATGCAAATAATCGACGAGTGCGTTATGCGAAAAGGCTCGTATACACAGTTGGTTTTTTCTTTCTTCTAAATCCAGCGCATATTATCAGCTACGTTTTTATTTTAACTATAAAAGCACAATTCTAAACTTGAGTAAACAGCTTGAAGGAGCTGAGGTTTCTGTTAGAAAAATAACACCCAGGTTGCTGACACTACAATAGAACAAACATCGTTTGACGATAGCCAAAATCTACGTACCTTTATTGACCTGAAAGAGTTAGATTTAAAGGATAAATGTAGGGGTTGATTTAGCAGGTACTTGTGAATGATGAATCTGACTGCTCGCGCTCACTACAGTGTCAAGGCGCTGTTAGATTTGAGCCTGCAACCAGCGGAATCGGTGTCTTCTGTGAGTGCGATCGCCCAGCGTCAGCACCTGCCGGCCCCCTATTTGGAAAAGCTTTTGATCGAGCTGCGGCGATCGCACCTAGTCATTTCAGTGCGCGGTGCCCACGGCGGCTACCGACTGGCCAAATCTCCTGCTCAAATTTCCCTCGGCCAAATTTTAGAAGCGGTTAACGAATCGGTCGGTCCACTGGCGCTAGCAAATACCTCCCTTGAGATGTCTGCTGGAGCCAAGGAAAAACAGGCCGAGGACTGGGTGACCTCTCTGCTGTGGCAGCGGCTTCAGCAAAAGCTCAAAGCAGCCTTTTGCAGCATCACGTTAGAAGACCTATATTACGATGCTCGCAGCTGGCAGGCGGCCCAGGGCGAAGGGGCAAGCTTTGTGGTTTGACGCTGAGCCCGCCACCCTGCTTCAGCCATTTCTGCAATCCTCTCTCCTGCTGGCCGCAGCAGGCTTGGACTTTGCGCTGGGTGATCCGTGGGGCTGGCCTCATCCGGTGCAGGCAATGGGAAAAGCGATCAGCTTCTACAGCCAGAGAGTGCTGGCTCTGCCCTTGTCACCAGCGGCGATGAAGCTGGCAGGTGTGGGGTTGGCCTGTGGGTTAATCGGTGCGGTGGGGCTGCTGAGCTGGATTGGGATCAGTGCGGTGGGACGAGTTTCGGTGCCGCTGCAGTGGGGGGTGCAGGTAGTTTTACTGGCGAGCTGTTTTGCGGGGCGCAGCCTGCGGCGGGCGGCGGAAGACGTGCTGGAGGCGCTATCTGATAATTCGCTGGCTAAGAACAAGGATCAGAGCAATCTCCAGCAGGCCAGGGATCGCCTAGCCCGCTACGTCGGTCGAGATACCCAGCAGCTTTCTGCCAGTGAAATTCGCCGGGCTCTGCTGGAGACGGTGAGCGAAAATGCAGTTGATGGGGTGCTAGCGCCGTTGTTCTATGCCATTGTCGGGGCGTGGGTGGGGGCGGCTGTGCCAGTGGCATTGGCCTACAAGGCCGCGAGTACGCTGGATTCTATGGTGGGTTACCGAGAAGCGCCCTATACCGACTTGGGCTGGTTCAGTGCGCGGTGTGAGGATGCCTTAACCTGGGTGCCTTGTCGGCTGAGTGTCGGGATGGTAGCGCTGCTGTCGGGTCAGCCCAAGACTGTTTTGAGCTTATGTAGGCGAGATGCGATCGCCGATCCTAGTCCAAATGCAGGCTGGAGTGAGTGTGCCTATGCAGCGGCGCTAGGGGTGCAGCTAGGCGGGCCTAACACTTACAGAGGCCAGCTGAAGATCAAGCCTCTATTGGCAGAGGCGCGCAGGCCGATCACGGCTGATGTTATCTGGGAAGCGCTGCGGATGACTCGCAGGTGTTTTCTAATTGGGTTACTACTAGGAATCATCAGTCTGTGGCTCAGTCTAGGGCTATAGATGCAGCAATACAAGCTGAGCAACCTCTCGATGCGCTTAGGTGATCTGTTGTTGTGCTGATGAGCTTTTGCTCTAAATTCGCTCTAAAATAGACCTTTAGAATAGATGTCTAATGTTTGCAAAGATGTTCTTTCAAACATAAATAGGCTGTGCCTTTTGTCTGTCTATCTTTTCAAGGTGTCGTCTAAAATCCGATGGTTCAAAAAGTTGTTGAGATTCTATCTGCTGAAGAAATTCGTCGTACCTTAAATCGATTAGCCTCCGAAATTGTCGAGCGATCCGATCAGCTGAGTAATTTGGTGCTGTTGGGCATTCGCACTCGTGGTGTGCCACTCGCTGAGGTTCTTGCCGAACAAATTCAGCGGCTTGAGGCGATTGAGGTGCCAACAGGGGCCTTGGATATTACTTTTTACCGAGACGATCTCGCCCAAATTGGCGTGCGTATGCCGGGTAAAACGGAAATTCCCTTCGACTTGGCTGGCAAAACAGTCGTGCTGGTAGACGATGTTATCTACAGTGGACGGACCGTACGGGCAGCGCTCAACGCTGTTCACGACTATGGCCGCCCAGAGACGATTCGCTTAGCAGTTTTAATTGATCGGGGTCATCGTCAGGTGCCGATCCATGCGGATTTTATTGGCAAGCAGCTGCCGACAGCGAGAGAAGAAACGGTTCGCGTGTTTGTGCAGGCGGTGGATCACAGAGATGGCGTTGAGCTGAGCCAGTGAGCTGACGGGTGAGGTCGGTGTTTTACGATATGTGCGATCGCTTCGGAACTCGTCATAGGAGTGCGGTAGTTTAGAGCTGACGCGCCTGTGAGAAGACCCGTTTTGAGCCCATCATTGCCTACAGATCTCGGCCTCAGCGACTTGAGCCGATCTGCGCTAGAAACCCAAACCAGAAAAGCTGACCACCTGCGCGTTTGCCTGGAAGAGGATGTGCAGAGCCATCGCATTACCAATGGACTAGAGCGCTATCGCTTTACCCACTGTTGCCTTCCTGAACTCAACCGCGATGACATTGACATTGCGACCGCCTTTTTAGGCAAAGTCGCTGCCACGCCGCTGCTGATTTCTTCAATGACGGGTGGTACTGAGCAGGCCCGGCTGATTAACCAGCGGCTGGCTAAAACGGCGCAGCGCTATGGTTTAGCAATGGGCGTCGGCTCTCAGCGAGTCGCACTCGAAAATCCTGACCTAAAAGCGACATTTTCGGTGCGGCAGTATGCTCCGGATGCGCTGATATTTGCCAACATAGGTGCGGTGCAGCTGAACTACAACTACGGCGTAGCGCAGTGCCAAAAGGCGGTGGACTGGCTAGAAGCCGATGCCCTGATCTTGCATCTAAACCCGCTGCAAGAGGCGGTACAAACCGAAGGCGATGTCAACTTCAAAGGGCTCTTGGCTAAAATTGAGCAGCTCGCTCAGGTGTTGCCGGTGCCAATAGTGGCCAAAGAAGTGGGCAACGGTATTTCTGCTGCGATGGCTCAGCGCCTAGTAGACGCTGGCGTGTCAGCTTTGGATGTGGCCGGTGCAGGCGGCACCTCTTGGGCCAGAGTAGAAAGTGAGCGGGCTCAAGATACCAAGCAGCGGCGGCTGGGCAACACCTTTGCTGACTGGGGAATTCCGACGGCTGAGTGCATTACCAGCATTCGCGCGATCGCCCCGACGATTCCGCTAATCGCCTCAGGCGGCTTGCGCAATGGCCTAGATGCGGCAAAGGCGCTAGCGCTAGGCGCTAATTTGGCAGGATTGGCGTTACCATTTTTGCAGGCGGCCAGTCAGTCAGAAGCGGCTCTTGCTGAGCTGTGCGACGCGCTAATTGCGGAAATCGTGACGGTTTTATTTTGTACCGGCTGCGCTTCGTTGAGTGAGCTTCGTCAAGCGGGCATTCTTCAGCGACTAGACCACCGCTGACCCTCTGCCTCATACCATTGCGCTGTTTAGGATTAACCGATGCGAGACTTTTTTAAAATTGCGGCTGCGAGTGCGGTGGGGACTTTGGTGGGGCTCTTTAGCCTGGTGTTTTTATTGGGCATAGGGGCCTTTGGGCTAGTGAGCGTTTTGCTGGCATCCGGTGGATCTGAGCCAGAGGTGGAAGTTGAAGACAAGTCGGTGCTGGTGTTTGATCTGGCAACTGACATTGTCGATGGGGCGGTGTCACCTGCTGGGCCACTGCTAGAAGGGGCCTTTGGCGTGGCGCGCTCGGTGTCACTGTACAACACGCTAGAGGCGATCGCTGCCGCTACCGAAGACGATAGAATTACGGCCATTTACCTCAAAGGCACTTCGAACGAGGGCCTGGCAACCCTAAAAGAAGTGCGGCAAGCACTCAGCGACTTTAAAGCCTCAGGCAAACCGATCTGGGTCTACACCACCGGCTTTCGCGAGCGCGATTATTACATTGCTTCTGTGGCCGATCATCTGATGCTAGCGCCGGTCGGCACGATGGAGATCAACGGCTTTCGCGCTGAAACTCAGTTTTTGGCGAATGCGCTGCAAAAGTATGGGGTGGGCGTACAGGTCCTGCGGGCGGGCCGCTACAAGTCAGCGGTAGAGCCGTTTATCCGCTCTAGCAGCAGCCCAGAAGAAAAGCAGCAGACGGAGGCGCTGATCGGCGATCTGTGGCAGGACTTTTTGCAAACGGTGTCGAGCGATCGCAAAGTAACCCCAACGCAGCTTCAGCAGCTTGCTGACGGGGTCGCCCTGATTGAAGCCGATCAGGCCCTGGATCTGGGCTTGGTCGATCAGCTGGGCTTTTCAGGTGATGTCATCGCTGAGCTACAAACGCTGAGCGGTCAGGAGAGCGGTGATGAAGGCGATGAAGATGAGGATTTTACCCAAGTCTCTCTAGATACCTACGCCCAGGTTGTGGCGCGCGATGCGGTGCGTGGGCCTAGCTCTGACGATACGGTCGCGGTCGTGTACGCCGAAGGCAACATCATCGAGGGAGAAGATGAGTTTGTCCAGGGCAACATTACTGCTAAGGGCCTAACCGCGGCACTGCGGCAAGTGCGCCGGGATGAATCTGTCAAGGCAGTGGTATTGCGGATCAACAGCCCTGGAGGCAGCGCCCTTGCGTCTGAAGTCATCGCCGATGAAGTCAAGCAGGTGGCGGCCGCTAAGCCTCTAGTGGTGTCTATGGGAAACTATGCGGCGTCGGGCGGCTATATGATTGCTGCGCCGGGAGTGAAGATTTTAGCCTCAGCGAATACCATTACCGGCTCGATTGGGGTGTATGGCCTGCTGCTGAATTTTCAAGAGATTGCTAACAAAAATGGCATCACCTGGGACGTTGTTAAAACCGCTCGTTTTGCCGATATGGAGACGATATCGCGCCCTCAAACTGAAGCTGAACTCAGTATTCAGCAGGACTATGTCGATACGCTGTATGAGCGCTTTACGTCGCTAGTGGCTGAGGGTCGCGATATCTCTGAAGCGCGGGTGCAGCAGGTCGCCCAAGGACGCGTATGGACAGGCGAAGATGCGATCGCGGCTAACTTAGTCGATGAGCTAGGCGGCTTACAAGATGCGATCGCACTGGCTGCTGAAACGGCTGAGCTCGAAGATTATCAGGTAGATGAGTTTCCGCAGCAGCCGTCGTTTGAAGAGCAGCTACTGGAGAGCCTTTTTGGCTCTGGCCTAGTAATGAATCGCTTGCCGTGGAATAAAGATCCCCTTACTGACGAGCTGCTCAAGCTACGCGAAGAGTTTGTCCTCTTAGAGTCACTGAACGATCCAAACAACGCTTACATGCGATTGCCGTTTACGACCGACATTGAGTAAATCGCTGGAGTGGGTTCGCTGAGATAATAGCTGAGTCAATACTGCTGTCTTTAGTATGGCATTGGTTTTTGGCTCAACCCACAACTGCCTCAACTTCGACTTCGATCAGCATATCTGGGCTGATCAAGCCTTTGACCTCTACCATTGCCGTGACGGGTGGATGCGCTGCGAAAGCTTCTTGGTGCGCTCTGCCGTATTCTTGCCAGCGACTAATATCAGTGACGTACATACGGGTACGTACGACTTGAGACAGACTGGAGTCTATGGCTTCAAGCGATTTTTGTACGATTTCAAAACAGCGACGAGCCTGAGCATACGCCTCACCAGGGGCAAATGTGCTGCCGTCTTCGTTGATTGGGGCGGTGCCCGAAATATAGATAGTATTACCTGCTCGCAGAGCCCGACAGTAGCCCACTTTAGGCTCCCATTCGGTACCGGTGAAGTAACGTTGAATTTCCATTTTCACGCGTTTGAATGACTGGGGTACTGGATGATTCTCCCGAAAAACGGATTCTAGCTTTGGAACATCCTGGACCGTTTTGGGTAGAAGTGTTAAGAATGAAAGGTCAGTAAATTTACTTAAGTATTTACGTGGGGTGTTTGCTCGATTCGCTTGTCGATCATGCGCTGTGCTGGTTAAGTCTCCACATAATTTTGGGATGTTTTCGCAATGAAACGTGATGGAACTCTAGCGACGACAAGTTTCTCAGAAGGCGTGAAGGTCGCTCGAAGGTTGAATGGACCTTCTCACACTTCTGTTTCTAACACGCCAAAAATTAATCCGGTGCAGATTGCTTCGCTCATTTTGCTCAGTGCCGTCGCGGTAACGATGTTGTTTTGGCGGCTAGGTGAAGCTAGCTTAAACGATTGGGATGAGGCGATATATGCCCAAATTTCTAAAGAGATTGTGACCGGGGGAGATTGGATAACGCTGCATTGGGGCTATGAGAATTGGTTTCATAAGCCGCCGTTGTTTATGTGGGTGACGGCGACCTTTTTTAAGTTCTTTGGGGTGAGTGAGTTCTGGGCAAGGGTGCCTTCGGCGTTGTCTGGGTTAGGGCTGTTGGCCTGTAGCTACCTGATCGCGCGCAAGCTCTATGATCACGGTGTGGGCCTGCTAGCGGTGGCAGTACTGCTGACGAACTACACGTTTATGCATTTCTCTCGCTTCGGAACGACAGATATTGCTCTGACGCTGTTCTCGTATTTGGCGATCTATGCGTATCTGTGGGTGTATGAGGGCAAGCGGTGGGCCTGGTGCGGGGTTTGGGCGGCGATCGCACTAGCCGTTATGACAAAAGGTGTGGCAGGTTTGGCGGTGGCGATCGCGCTCACCCTGACGCTGCTATTCACGGGCCGAATAATTGCTGCGCTGCGCTGTCGGGCCTTTTGGGTTGGGCTAGGACTGGCAGGGGCTATTGTCATTCCGTGGCACTGGGCGATGATTGTCATTCACGGCCAGGCGTTTATCGATCAGTACTTTCTCTATCACGTTGTCGAACGCTCGACAGGCGGCATAGAAGGCAATGAGGGTGGGCCTCTTTATTATTTTGCGGCGCTGGGAAGAAACTTTTTTCCGTGGGTGTATCTGCTGCCGCTGGCGGTGTTTCAACAGATCAATCAGCAGGTCAGAGGAATCCGACGGCAAGAGATGTCGGCTTTACTGCTGTTGGTATTTGTGCTGGTGGTATTTGGAGGCTTCAGCTTAGCGAGCACAAAGCTAAAGTGGTACATCATTCCCATTTATCCAGCGTTGGCGATTTGGATTGGCGCGTTGCTGCGTCCGGCATTGGACTCTAAAGATCGCCGGGTTGGCGTCGGGCTATTGGTAAGTGGCGCTGTGGTAATGGCGCTGTTCCCTAGCAGAATTGTTTTTCTCTCTGATGTGCTGGAGCCGTTAATGGTGGCAATAGGTTTAGCGGCTTTGATGGTGCTAAGTGTGGCTGTCTACAAGTTTGGCTGGCGGCGTCAGATTTTGAATGTTGCGCTGTGTGGTTTATTTTTGGTGGCTGGTGTCAGAGAGATCAAAGGAATTTATCAGGGCTACGAGAGACCGGTCGAGACCTTGTCTCATGCGGCTGAGGTGCCGGTAAGCGATCAAATGCCGCCGCTACTGGTGGCTAAGCTATCTCAACGGCTCTACATGCCCGCACCGATGTTTTACAGCAACCGACCGATTGCCTGGGTGCGATCGCCCGATGATTTGGCTAATGCGACTGATACAGAGCGCAAGCAAGATATCTTACTGGCGACGGAAGACGTGCAGCAGTTGCAGTCTAGCTATGACATTGATGTGTATGCGAAGAAGGGAAAGCTGACCTATGCCGGGATTCGGCGGCGTGATCGCACGCCCGCTTCGACAGATGATCGCTAGCATATTTCATCAAATAGGGACATAGCTGTGTGCGACGCACCCACAGGGTTATCCCTCTAAATGCGAAACAGATGCTACGCCCCCTTTACGAAGGTCTGTCTGTGCTAACTCGAAACGACTGGCTACGGATTTCGATATCTCTAGGTTTCGTCTATTTCAAAGGTTAGAGTTACCACAGTGCCCGAGGAGAATTATTGCCGCTAGTTCCACTTCCTTGCGGTGATGGCATGGGCGTTGGCGTCGGCGCACTAGGCTGCATGGGTGTCTCTGTCAAAACCGGGCCAACAAGTGCTAAAACTTCGGAGCGAGTTGCATAGCCATCGAATGCATCAGAACTAAAGGGAATCGGAGAGCCCATCCGATTTTCGTTGTAGATGACTTCTGTATTAGGCGCATTTTCTGAAATCCAAGGATTGACATCAGCCCCTAGCAAGGCGCTGCGCAAAAATCTGACGCCAGCTGCGTGGCGAGCCTCTACGCTATGAATTGCTAGTGCGGCTGCCAACACTGTTTTCCCAGCATCACCGGCTGCTAATAGGTTTTGCACCTGCCCTTTGTAAGCGGCAACACCCAAATCTTCAACATACTGTCCGACTAACAAAAAGTCTGCGGGATTGGCGAATGGATCGCGACCTAAAATGGCTGAGTAGTTAGGATTAGTTGGAATCGTAACCGCATTTGGATTACCGCCTAAAGATGGCAGAACGGCTGAGAGATCGGTGACGTGCTGAGCCTCGTCTTGACCATAAGACACAATGACATCTTTGGCAGATTGAGGAATACCCGCTAGGCCACCATTTTGAGCGGCCATAACCGCGCGACGGTAGAAGTCAGCTTCGAGCTTTTCGAGGGTCAAGGCGTATTCGGTCACCTGTCGAGGCGTCAAAACAGCCTCCTGAGCACGGGCAGCGGCGGTGGGGCTCAAACAGAGGAACAGCATTGCTAGCGAGAGGACAAAGGCCATACCTCGCATCTGGACTTGCGCGATGCCCTGAATTCGGCGGAGCGAATCGGATAGACCTAGCAGAGCCTGACTGACCTGCTGAAGAATTGAGTTGAAGCGTGTTTTCATTAAATGTTCTCCTATTTGCTATGCAACCAGCGCGCCGTTAATGGGATTGTTGAGAATGTTGAGTGAGCCGACAATGGCGACGATTTGTTTTGGGCTATATAGCTCGTCGTAGGCTCTGCCTTTGAACGGGTTAAGGCTAGCTACTAAGTCCTCGTCTTTTATTAGCCGGTCGCTGTCTGGCTCGGTCGTCGGTCTCCCTAAAAGGGCACGGACACCGCCTGCATGGCGTGCTTCAACCGAAACGATTGAGCCTGCGGCCAGAATGTAGGTGGGGTTAGTAAGACTGGGGCCAGCGCCGTTGTAGGCATGAACGCCGACATCTTCTAGCGCAACGGCCGTGTTGAGAATGGTGCTGCGATCGCTCAACAGCGCATTCAACCCAGACGAGTTGAAACTGAGATTTTCAGTTTCAAACGAGACTTGATCACCCAAAACGCTCCGTAAGAACACGACGTGAGCCGCTTCTTGAGCGCCTAAAACGTTTACATATTCCAGCTCTGTAGCGTCTGATATTTGGCCTGAGGCGGCGGCAGCGGCATAAAAAGCAGCCTCCAATTCCTCGAGCAGCAGGGCGAAGTTGAGAATGCCAGCATCGTCGGCATTGAAGGTAAGGGTGCTGTTGCCAGACTGCGCGCTCACCGCCTTAGGTAAGGCAGAAAGCATCAGGCCACCGAGGCCCAAAGCTCCCCACTTCATAAGATCGCGGCGCGACGCGGATAGTGATTTGCTTGGATTCATATTGGCATCTCCTGAACGTTGTCAGTCGTCGTAAGCTTGTACGCACATTTGTACGTCATTGTTTTTTTAGATGGACTCTACACTGAATGTACGAACGTCCCGTCCACTTGGATGTATGCCATTGGGTATAAAGAGTCCGCTTAGCCGTTTGTCGTCGGCGATATAGCCGTCGCCCGGCTAGCTCTGTCTTGGCTAATGCTCTTTGTTCTAGCTAGCGCTCGTACTGCGCGATTTTGACCCATGTCTCAGGGCCGACTTCTCTTTCAAATTCTTGAATTACCCAGTCGCCGCCTTTGCCAATGCGACGAGCGCTCTTGCGCAGATAGTCAACAATCACGAGCTGCTGTTCCCAGGTTGGCCGAGCGCCATAGAGAGAGCCAAACGACCACTCTGGCTTTGGGGAGCGATCGCACTGCTCATAAAAGGCTCTATCAGCCCAAGTGGGCGCGTACCCTCGCTTAAACGCTCGCCGCCGATGGCTATGATACAGCTCAATCAGCGTAGGCACATCGCGGATTTGACGAGCCTGCTGGTTGGAGTAGATCTCCACCATATCTTCTGTGTTGATGGGGCGATCGCTCACCCACTGATGCGCACAGTCAGGGCACTTGACGATAAACGCCAACACGATCCGACCGCAGGCCGGGCAAGGCTTAGTCGGGGCAACGCCGCCACCCCCGCTAGACTGCTTTTGTGTCGGCAGCACGTACTCTTCAATATCTTCAGGAAAGCCGAGGCGCTGCAAATTGCCAGCCTGATCGAGAATAATGCCGCACGCTTTGCCAGTGTGGGGAGAAATGCGCATCACTCGCCCGAGCTGTTGAAAGTGCATAGCGCTAGATTTTGTCGGGCGCAGCATCAGCCCGACTTCAACGCTCGGTTCATCAAAGCCGATGCTGATCACATTACAAGAGGTGAGCACCGTTAGCTCTCCCGTTTTGAGCGCGTGATAAAGCTTTTTGCGATCTTTAATTGACGTATTGCCATCAACGGTATCGGCGCTCACGCCCGCTTGGCGAAACGCTTCGGCCACATGGTTGGCATGTTCTATATCCACGCAAAAGGCGATGGTGCGTTTGCCGTGCCCAATGCGCTGCCATTCTTTAACAATCTTTTCGACTAGCTCGGTGCGATCGCACGCATTCTTCAAATCTCTCTCATCGTAATCTCCTCTAGCGGTTTTCACTTCTTTAAGATTCGCCATGCCATCTGTTGGCATACTGTAATACTTCATTTGCGAGAGATAGCCCATCTCTTGCAAAACGTTAGGTACGGGTGAAGAGACTAGCGTATCGAGACAATCTCCAAGCTGTTCTTTTCCTAGGCGCAGCGGTGTCGCAGTCATCACCAAATGCACAGCGTCCGGGTGAGTTTTGCGCAGCACTTTTTTGCCCACCTGGCTAAAAAGGGTAATGTGTCCTTCGTCATAAAACACCACATCGGCGGGCCACTTGTGCCACCAGCGCCGCTTAGCCATTGTTTGAATACTGGCAATTTGAATGGGCGCATCGCGATTCTCTTCCCATCCAGCCTTGATGAAGCCGCACTGCAAACCAAATGCCTTCATTTTTTCGTAGGTTTGGCCAACCAGCACATCTAAATGCACCAAAAACATTAGCCGTTTTCCTGCTTCTTCGGCATGGGCACAAATCTGCCCGCTGATGATAGTTTTGCCTGCACCTGTGCCTGCAATAATCGCCACTCGCCGGTAGCCTTCATTTAGCTCGCGGTAAAGATCGTTAATGAGATGAACCTGATAGGGCCTCAACTGAGGAGGATCAGGCCGTTCGACAACAGTAGGTGCTTGCTCAGCCGTGGGGTCGAGCGAATCATCAGTGGGGGGCGTAGAAAGGGCGCGATCAGGCATAATGTGGCTACACGTCAAGGGCTCCCGACAAGGAGATTGCTGCACGCTTTTTATAGATAGCTATCGTCAACTTTTAGGATAAATGCAGAGCCTCTCTATTGTATCTGTTAGGTTGCTTAGGACATTCACATCGGCTAAAGCCTTTGCAGAACATACGGGCTGACGGCAAAAGGCTTACCGATAATGTGTCAACTCGGTAAGCCTTCTTTTTCATGCTACGAACGTCGCGTTCTGTATCTATTGCACTTTAGACATTGCGGACAACCGTTTCACCATCCGTGTCTACATCTAGCTCCTCGCGCCGCAGCTCCTCTGTAGCTGTAACTGTCTCTTGGACGCTCTCTTTACGAACGTTGACTTCTTCGGCAACAACCGCTTCTTTTCGAATGTCGGCCGTCTCTTCGTAAACCTCTACTTTGGCAACTTCGCCAGTCTGAAAGGCATTCGCAGAAGGGGTTACAGCATCAGCTGTCCCAGGTGTACGTTCTATGACAAGTCGCTCTTTCTCTACGGGTACAGAGACCTTTGCTGTTTCTTTTTCTATTCGCTTACCGACAGAGACTTGCCCTGTTTTCACGGTCTCTTTGTCTACTTTTAGGCGCTCTTCGTAAAGCTTCAGGTTGTCTGGATTATTCAGCGCAGAACCCGTAGAGCCATAGATTTCAAATTCATCTACATTATGGCGCTTCATAATCGCCTCGGCAGAGGCAATATCAGTTCCGACAGAGTTCACCATAACCAGGTATTCGCCCGCAGCAACTCTGTCGCTGTATACGCGAGCCCGTTCTTCAGGAATACCCAAGCCGATGAGGGCACCGACCAGACCACCCGCCGCTGCGCCGATGGCTCCGCCCGCAAGTGTAGTTGCGATCGCTGTCGCCTCAGCGCCCGCCAGCAAGATTGGCCCAATTCCAGGAATCGCCAGTACGCCCAACCCTACGAGCAAGCCACCAACGCCACCAATAGCACCGCCAGTAAGGGCCCCGGTTGTCGCACCTTCTCCCGCGTGGTTGCCAACTTCTTTGGTATCGCCTATCCCTGTTTCTACCCCAGATACTTGATCAGCATCTTTGGCTACTACAGAGACCCTCTCCATATTGATGCCAGCTGCGTTCAGCTCATCAATTACTCGCTCTGCTTCTGCGCGAGTCTTGAACAGACCTACTGCACGCTGATATTGACCTGTTGCTGTATTTTGAACAACCATTTAGTTCTCCTTTACTTACTTCTGTTTACTTCTTGTTTGACTTTATCTTTGGCCAGCCAAAGAACTGAGTTAGGCGAGGCACTACTCTGCGGCGGGCACAATCTCAACGTCCATCTCGACAGAGTCAACTCCCAAAATTTCTTGCGCTAGAGGCTTGATAGTTTCGTATTCGCGCTCGCTTGGAACACTCCCGACAATAGTGACAGCGCCATCTTCTGCTGCAATCGTTAGCTTGCTGCGAGGAATGTTCGCTTCGAGCTTGGCGCGTACTTGACTTTCAATATCAGAGTCGTTACGGACGGTTTCATCACCGAGTACTTCGTTGCGCTCCTCACGGGCCCTAATGTCTGAATCGAGCTGAGCCTGACGGACCTCACTATCAGCGTCTTCCAGCGTTTCCTCTACCTGGGCTGGCTCATCAACGCTTTCGGTCAAATCCGAAGGCGCATCGGCACTGGTTCTAGCGTTGTCACAGGCAACTGTGCCCAACGCCAATGCACTACCTAACAATGCTACGGCTACTTTCTTCATTCTGATAATTCTCTCCCAAACACATGTGGACAACTCGAAAGTTGTCAACCAACGTACTGACACTACCAATTCCAAAAACTAATGGTACCTATCGGAGTGGATAGCTTGAATCAATGCGCTTCCCTCTTTGGTATACCGTTGCGATGCTGCTACAAAATCTGCGGCGGCGTTTCTCACTGAGCGCTTCTTCAAATAGTCTTTTAAATCACTTCTAATACTTGATATCAACCTTTGTCGAGCAGCAGCTTCGATGCTCGCGTCACCCATGCAATCACAATTAAGCTCAAAAGGCGCTCGTAGGCCCCGTTCAAACTATTGGGAGTCACAAAAAAGACAGGAGCCATCAACGCCCAGATAAAGGCAGTCACTAAGTTGAAAGAGCGCCAGCTCTGATTCACTTTAGACAGGCCACTAGCTGTCAAAACGAGCATGAGGGTGAATACAACAGCAAGTACAACCACACAGCTCAGGTGAACAGTTGAGCCGAAGCTGTCTAAATCTGCATACCTATCAAATTCAGAGATCACTAGGATATCAACGGCTAAAACAAAGAGAAGAATTGAGCCCACTTTCCATTTCCAACCGTCCATATCTAGGATGAAAAATCCAATTCCACAGGCTGCGAACGATGCAGCAAATAAGTTGAGTCCCACATCTTGGATCCATGCCTTTTTATTAATAGCGAGGTCACTAATCGTCTGGCTAATAGGATTGTAACCATCTACTACGATGGTCCCGACAATATCAGTAATAACAACGCTGAAACAGCCGAAGAGGCCAACAAAACCACAGATAGTGAGGATGGTAGAATTAGACAGGCCAAAATGCTTTATTTTCATGTTTTAGGCGTTTTTATTAAAGTGAAGAAAGTCTGACTGCTTACCTGCGACCCTACCTTTAAACTCTCAATACTACCTACCCAAAAAGTCAGAAAAGAGCCTAGTACCGATGGAATTGCCTAGGCGTGCGCTGAGCGCCGACAGCTCAAAATGTATGCCGAGGGAATGAAGTAAAGCGCCAGCAGTGTCGCGCCGCCGAGTCCGCCGGAGATAGATATCGCTAGCGGTGGCCAAAAGCCTGTTTTGTCTAGCATCAAAGGGACAAACCCGATGATGGTGGTGACCGTTGTCGCCACTACATGGCGAGTTGCCTTTAACACAACCTGCACTGTGGCCTTGACATCACCCGCTTTAGCCAACGGATCTTCTTGAAGGGCGGCCAACACCACAATCGAGTCGTTGATGGCCAGGCCAATGAGTCCTAACGTGCCAAGGATCGCAGTGAAGCCAAAAATAGAATTGAACAGCCAGAGCGCCATTGCAGATAGGCCCACTGCTGAGATGGCAACGACAACTAAAAGGCCGGCGATCGCAAACGAATTAAACGACAAGATCAGGGTCGCGGCCATCAAAACTACCAGCACGCCCACTGACGCCAACAAATTGCCCACCGCGCTTCCCCTGGCATCTGCCTCACCCCCGTACTCAATCCGATAGCCCACTGGTAGCTCAAAACCGCTTTCTTCTAGCCGCTGCTGAAAACGAGTGAGGGCCTCATCGGGCAGCGCCCCAGCCCTTAAAAAAGCCTGTACCGTGTTGATCCGCTGACCGTTGTAGTGAGCAATGCTCGCAATATCAGGCACGAGATTTACACTGGCGACTGCAGAGAGTGGAATGGTATTGGTGCGATCGCTTTGCGAGGCAAGCAAATCGGTAGAAGCAATCGCAGATAGATCGCCTCGCGCCGCGTCGCCGACCCGCACCCGCACCGGAATATTCTCACTCCCTTCTAGAAAAGAGCCGCCAACAGCACCGTCTAGCGTGGCGTTGAGTTGAGTGGCGATCGCGCCATTGTCCAATCCCGTGCGCCGCGCTGCGACTTCATCCACGTTTAGGGCTAGCGTCGGCTGGGCTTCAGCTAGTTCGGCCCTTGTGTGGATGATGTTGGGAATCTGGGCGAGCTCTTGTCGTAGCTGGTTGCCGAGCGATCGCAACTGAGCAATCTCTGCCCCGTACAGCCGTAGCTCAATCGGTGCTGGGAAAGGCGGTCCTTGCTCTAGCTGCCGCACTAAGACCTGAGCTTGGGGAAAGGCCGCATCCAATTGTTGTTGCAGTGAGATAATTGTTTCTCGCAGATGATCGGTGTTGCTGAGCTGAACAATTCCTTGTGCATAGTCGGCCGCATTCTCTTTCGCAGCTACCACGTTATAAAAGAAAGACGGCGCGCTTTTGCCCAAAAACCAGTGAACTTCTTCTACTTCGGGATGCTGGCGAATAAGCTCACGCGCGGTCAGTACTTGAGAGCGGGTGAGGGCGATCGCGCTTTGAGCAGGCAGCTCAAACTCGATCTGAAACTGATCGCGGTTGGTTGGCGGAAAAAACTGTTGCGGCAGGCTAGCAAACTGTGCAAATCCAACAATGGGTAAAATTAGCGCCAGCCCAATTCCGAATACGGGACGGCGAAACATCAGACTCAAACTGTCGGCGTAGCGGCGAGTCAACCACTGATTTGAAAAGCCATCCCGCCACCAGCTACTGGCAACCGAGCGAGACGGCCAACGGCGATAGATCAGTCCAATCAACGCTGAAATCACCGTTAGCGAAAGCGCCAAAGAACTCAGTAAAGCCAGAATCACCGTCGAGCCAATCGTGCCGATAAATTCGCCCGTTCCCCCTGGTGAAGTCGCGATGGGGACAAATGCTAGTACCGTCGTCAGCGTGGAAGCCATCAGCGGCACGAGTAAATGCTTGACCGTTTCACGCACGGCCACCGACGGATGCCTGCCTGCTCGCAGGCGGATCTGCACCTCATCAACCACTACAATCGCATTGTCAATCAGCAGCCCCAGCGCAATAATCAGCCCCGTCACCGACATCTGATGCAGCGGAATATTTAGCACCTTCATACTGCCGAACACCATCAGCGTCGCCAGTGGCAGCGCCAAGCCGACAATCAGCGCCGAGCGCCAGCCCAGAATCACAAAAGAAACCAGCACAACTAGCGCCGAACTCATCAGCAAGTTGCCGAGCACACCATTCAGCCGCTGTTGCACATACTGACTTTGATCGAGCACCACACTCAAGCTAAGCCCGTCTGAAAGATCCGCTTCAAAATCTGCCAGTACCTGTCGGGCATTTTCGGCCCAGGCATCTACGCGAAAGCTAGACTCCACCTGAGCGGCCAAAACAACGGCAGGGTTACCGCCGACTAACGCCTGCTCTGCTGCTGGCTCCCTCACAGCCTTGGTGACCGTGGCAATATCGCTGAGCTGACTCAGTTGCCCAGCACGGCCAATGCGAATAGGAATTTGTCGAATTCTCTCTAGAGAATCCAAATTGCTGTTGACTTCCAACAGCAGCTCATCGGTTTCACTTTGCAGATTGCCAGCCGAGACTTTAGCATCGCTGGCCTGGATCTGCGCGGCTACGTTTTGCGCCGTGAGCCCTAGCCTAGCCGCTGCCGCCTGGTCAATCTTTACTTGAATTTCCTCATCTGAGCGGCCGAAGGTTTCAACCTTATCGGTCCCTGGAATCGCCTCTAGCTGATCTTTTAGCCCTTCGGAAATTCGCTGCAAAAGCGTATAGTTCGCTGGCCCGTCAAGATCCCATCTGATCCCTATAATCAGCGCATTAGCTTTGACCTCGCCGTCTTCATAGCGAGGCGCTTCAACACCAGCCGGTAACTCGGGGGTGACATCGTCAAGTTCACTGCGGATCTTTGCCCATACCGGCGCAACGTTTGCGATCGCATCTTTCAGCTCTATTGTCACCAACGAAATATTGGGACTAGAGGTTGATTCGATAGTCTCTATTTCCTCGACATCCGAAAACTCATCTTCTATTTTTTCGGTGACTAAAGATTCAACCCGCTCAGCGCTTGCCCCTGGGAAAACGGTTGTAATGGTCGATACCCGCTGAACAATTTCAGGATCCTCTAATCGAGGCAGCGTCAGAAAAGCTGAAACACCCCAGACAACAATGAGAGTCAGGGTCAAGAAAAGCAGCTGTCGGTTGCGATAGAACAAATTAAGCATGAGTGAGACCGAGTTGATTGACAGTGAAGTCACTAAAGTCCTGAAGCGACTGAAGCCCTATTCATCTATGGGTTTCACGAGTTGATCGGAGACAATTCGATGGGTGCCGCTGGTGATGAGGCGATCGCCCTCTTCTACCAATCCCCTCACAAAAGCACGCTGGCCTTCTGGTTTGCCAACAAACCCATTATTTTCTGATGCCTCGCCGACAGCTCGACTCTCTGTGTGCAGCACCTCCACATCTCGCCGCGCGACCCGATAGGCCGACTCTTCGCCCACATCAGACTCATCTGCAAGCACATACACCGACCACAGCCCCTGCTCACCAGCGACTAGCGCTGTACTCGGTAGCCAGTAGCCCGTTTGCGCCTGACGCTCTGTGATGTTTAATCTCGCGGTGGACCCAATCGTCAGCGCGGCGTCGGGGTTGGGCGCTTCAATTTTTAGAACCACGGTGACCGTTTGGCTCGTCTCATCCACTTCAGGGAGACGAGCGGTGACCTCAGCTGGATAGGTCCGCTGGCCGACCTGCACGGATTGACGAGAGCCGATGGTTAGGGTTTGCGCGATCGCTTCAGGCACCCCAATCCGCGCCTCTACCGCCCCGTTTTCAACCAGCGTCATCACCTGCTGCCCTCCCGCTACCACCGTGCCTTCATCCACAGCCCTCGCAGCCACCTCGCCGGTAAAGGGCGCTGGCAAAACACTCTTATCGAGAGAAATATCAATCGCCTGAATGCGAGCATCAACCTGATCAACTTCGGCCATTTGAGCAGTGAGCTGCTCTTGGCGGGTGCCGTTGCGCAGCTCTTCTAGCTGGCTTTGGGCTTGTTGGAGACGATCAGCGATCGCATTTGCCCCAAACTGCCGTTCATCCAATTCTTCTTTAGAAACAGCCCCTTGCGCATAGAGCGTCGCCCGCCGCTCAGCCTGTAGTTGTGCCAACGCCAGCTGATTGCTCAAGTCACTGACTGCTGCCTCAGCCGCAACAATATCTTCTCGGCGCGGCCCCGTCTCTAGCTCCTGCAGCTGGGCAAGTATCTGCCGCTTTTGGGCCTCCAGCTGCTGCCGTTGCGCTTCGAGATCGCGGGTATCTAGCCGAGCTAATGGCGCGCCCGCAGCGACCGTATCGCCCTCCTCTGCTAGCAGGACTATCACCGTTCCGGCCCGTTCAAAGCCCAAATCACTGCTGCGTCGGGCCGCTACTTCTCCCGTATACGTTCGTGCAATTGAGTAGCTATCGGCTGCCTGCAATGGCATTGTCTCTACCGGCAAAGCCTGCGCGGGCTCGCCCGTCTGCGCTACATTGCCAGGTTTTCTGACGAGCCAGATGAGCGGCAATATCGCTAGCGGTAGCAGCAAAGCGCCTCTGCGATTCCACTTTTGCCGTCTACCCATCTGTAGGCGATCGCTGCCAATTGACGAATCTGAGCGGGATGAAATATTCGTCATACCCAATTAGTTGATATCCAACATGTTGTATATAGCTTCTTCAAAGTATACTCAACATGTTGGATATGTCAACGAAGGATTTTGATGGCCTTAGCGCACACCATATTGGCCCTGCTCGCCAAGCATCCCGGCAGTGGATACGACATTAGTAAGCACTTCGACGAGGGCCTGAGCTGCTACTGGAAAGCCACTCAACAGCAGGTATATCGGGAACTGAGTAAGCTCACCAAAGCAGGTCGAGTCAGCTTCGAAACAGTGCCGCAGGCGGGCAAACCGGACAAAAAGCTGTATCAAATTACCGAATCAGGCTGGCAGGAGCTGACGCGCTGGTACGCGGAGCCTACAGAGCCCACCCCGATTCGCGAAGATCTGCTGGTAAAGGTTTTGATTGGCTATAAAATGCCTCGTCAGATGCTGTACAAGGAGCTGCATCACCGGAAAAAGCTGCATGGCGATCAGCTAGCGTTCTACCGAGAAAAAGAAGCCGCGCATCTAGCGATGAAAGCAGACGACGCGATGAAAGCAGACGATATGGAAATGCAGTTTATGTATCTCACGCTTAAGCGCGGTATCGCCTACGAAACGTCTTGGCTCACCTGGTGTGATGAGGTGTTGGAGATGCTGGCTAATTGCGAGCGTGACTTACCGCAAGATGAGTTGGCCTAGCTCTTTTCCACTGTAGACTTTCACAGCAGAACAAATATACTGGAACTTAAGATTCCTGTATGCTTTGCCTCTCGGCCACCTGTTTTTTCAACCGCTTCTCTGCCAATGGTCAAAATTCTACATTTGTCGGATGTTCATATGGGCAGTGGCTTTAGCCATGGGCACATCAATCCGCAGACGGGACTGAATACTCGGCTCGAAGATTTTACGCTGGCGCTGCGGCGGTGTGTCGATAGTGCGATCGCCCAACAGGTAGACTTAGTTCTCTTCGGCGGCGATGCCTTCCCAGATGCCACGCCCCCACCTTATATTCAGCAAGCCTTTGCGAATGAATTTTGTCGCCTAGTTGCCGCTGATATCCCAACCGTTCTGCTAGTGGGCAATCACGATCAGCACGCCCAAGGAACAGGCGGCGCGAGCCTCTGCATCTATCGTACCTTGGGCGTCCCTGGCTTTGTCGTCGGCGATACGCTGACCACCCACCGCATAGATACCAAGCGCGGTCCAGTACAGGTGGTAACGCTACCCTGGCTGACGCGATCTACACTGCTGACCCGGCCTGAGACAGAAGGTCTCTCAATGGGAGAAGTCGGCGAACTGTTGTTAGACAAACTTCGGGTGGCACTAGAAGGCGAGATTCGTAGATTAGATACAACCATTCCAACGGTGCTGCTCGCGCACGTCATGACCGATACGGCCCGCTATGGCGCAGAGCGTTTTTTGGCAGTGGGCAAGGGTTTTACAGTGCCGATGGCGATCTTGGCGAGAGAGAGTTTTGACTATATTGCGCTTGGCCATGTGCATAAGTACCAGGAAGTTTGCACCTCTCCTTTAGCCATTTATCCTGGCAGCATTGAGCGCGTAGATTTCAGTGAAGAGAAAGAAGATAAGGGCTACATTTTGCTAGAGCTGGAGAAGGGGAGGGCGATCGCCCAGTTTTGCCCTCTACCCGCGCGCGTGTTTAAGACCTTGCAGATAGATCTCACCGAAAAGGATGAGCCGCAGGCCGCTTTGCTCCAGGCGCTGCAAAATCAAGATCTCTCAGAGAAAGTTGTTCGACTCATCTACAAACTCAGAGCCGATCAGGTAGAAGAGGTTGACAATAGTGTCGTGGGCGAAGCGCTAGCGGCCGCTCATAGCTACACTATTCAGCCACAGCTTGTCAGCCAGCTTTCTCGGCCCAGACTGCCTGAACTAGGGGTAGACAGCTCGCTTTCACCCATGAGTGCGCTGGAATCATATTTAAGCAATCGAGAAGACCTAAATGCCCTAGCCCCCGACATTCTAGAAGCCGCTCAAGGACTGCTTAACCAAGATCCGCATGGGGATAAGGCAATTGTGGCACTAGATGAAGCGGATGTGGAAAGGGCGATCGCTGAAGAAGACAGCCGCCAATTAAGATTGCTATAGCGAGCTTAGGTACTGATGGGACTGACTCCAGATATCTGCTCAGACTCTAAATTCGTAAGCCTTGAATTTGCAAGAATCTACTCTAAGATGAAGCTATAGATGCAAAACGCATGTACTAAGCGCTATGGTTGCTATCCCTCCTCAGCTCGAATCGGATTCAACATTACCAGTGATCGCTGATCTACCCAGCGACCTATACAGCGACGAACCTGAAATGGAATCAGATCTACACCTGCGGCAAATGCTCTTGCTGATTAGCTGTCTGGACTGGCTTTGGCAGGATCGCAACGATTTTTATGCTTCAGGCAACATGACGGTTTACTACAGCCCTAAAAAAATCAAAAATCGTGATTTTAGAGGCCCAGACTTCATGGTTGCGCTAGATACCGAGCGCCGCCCTCGCAAGAGCTGGGTTGTCTGGGAAGAGGACGGCAAATATCCCAACGTCATCGTAGAAATTTTGTCCGATAGCACCGCTAATGTAGACCGCACGACGAAAAAGCAGCTTTATCAAGATACCTTTCGCACGCCAGAGTACTTCTGGGTAGACCCTAACACTGGCGAATTTGCGGGCTTTATTTTAGTGGGCGGTACCTACGAACTGATTTCTTCCAATGCAGCGGGGCATCTCTGGAGTCAGCAGCTACAGCTATTTCTAGGCATTCATGATTTTCAGCTACGCTATTTCACCCCAGATGGTGAGCTAGTCCCTACACCCGCCGAAGCTGCTAAAGGTGCTCAGCAAGCTGTCCAAGCCGCCCAGCAAGCCGCCCAGGAGGCTCAGCAAGCTGCCCAAGCAGTGCAAAGTCAAAATGATCGTCTGGTGGCCAAGCTGCAAGAACTCGGCATCGATCCAATGGCGCTGTAGGTGGTGTTGTAGACGGTGTCGCAGCTAGCGCTATGCGAGTCGCTATGATGCACAGGCGCGTTCTATAAAGATTGGGCAAGCTAATACTGACTTTCTTCAATTGCTTAGGATGCTATGGAAGCTCAGGTGGCCGCTGCGCTAGAGGTCAAAGATTATCAGCAGGTGAGTAGGCTACTCAAGCAGTGGCAGATGAGCGAGCCGACTAATCCGCTGCTGAGGCTATACGCCGCTCAGCTACAAGAGAGTACGAACCGCCTGGAAGCGGCTGAAAAAAACTATCTCACGCTGCTGAAACAGGCGCCTAGCAGCAGAATGATGAGTCAAGCTCGCGCTGGGCTAGGGCGCATTCGAGTGCTCATTCAGCAGAGGCGATCGCAGCAAAAAGCAGAAGCCCTAGAGCAAGCGAGGCAAATCTCTGGCGGAAATGAGATAGCTGTGTTGGCGATCGCCTCGCCGCCGCCCACTCACCGTCAAGTAGCCATCGAAGCGATCGCCAATGTCTTCAACCTCGATCCCTACACCGCCCGAATGAAAGTGCCGACCAGCGGTCTGCGCCTTCATCGTATTGGTCCTTGGGGTGAGGTGCGTTACTACGCAGCGGCTATAGAAAAGCACCTGGAACCCCCCCTTGGGAAGGCATATGCGCCCGCAACAATTGCTGCTAAAGTCGCTGATATCCAGGCACTGCAAACATTTCAGATTTCCTATTTTGAGTTGCTTTCGCCCCGGCCCTCTGTTGTCTGTAAAAACGTCAACGGACAGCTCGGTACCCTCTGCTTTGACTGGTCAGAAGTCGCTCAGCGAGTGAATGGCCAGCTACCGATTTTCGAGCAGGTGGTGGATTTAGGACCTTGGGGTAAAACTGTGCACCGAGAGGAAGTGCAGGACTATGCGCAGGTGATAGATTTTCATTTGCCAGGACGGCAGGTTGTTCTGAGGGTGTGCGATCGCCTCTACCAGTACAAAAAGGGTGTATCCCTCACAAGCCAGCGAGAACTCAACAGCCGCATTCAGTGGAACCAACTGCTCAAAATCCTTAGCCAGTCCACTCATGCCCCGCAGCACAATGACTTCACTCGTTTTGGCAAAGGCACTTTAGAATTCATCGATCTATTGCCCACTATTCAAGCCAACCTAGACCTCGCCCGCCGTGCCCCTAGCGACTGGGACCAGGCTTTTCATCTCTACAGCAGCCTCTGCTACTTCAATGTCAGGACGTAAACGTAGTGGCTACACAGGCGCAAATGCTTATACTAAGAGTAAAAGTCTCTATCGAGACTTCTTTTTAGACAAGCCTCACAACCCCAGAGATACTGAGTGCAGCCCAGCTAACCTAACCTTCAATGACTAACGGACAACCTGAATTAGATCAAACAGATCAGCCGCTCTCTCTTGAGCAAATATCTGAGATTGTAGTCCAATCAGACACAGCAGAATCATCAGATATAAAAGAAGCGCAGCTAAAGCCTATTTACTTTGTCAGCGGACTAGGCGCCGATGAGCGGGTTTTTCAATGGCTGCGCTACGACAACTTTAGACCGGTGCATATTCGCTGGGTGCCGCCAGCGCGAGGAGAGTCTGTAGAGAGCTATGCCAAACGTCTATCAGAACAAATTAAAGATGAAAACCCGGTTGTTGTTGGCCTTTCGTTTGGAGGCATTATTGCGGTTGAAATCGCTAAGCAGGTAGCGGCAGAGAAGGTGATTTTGCTCTCTAGCGTCAAAGAAACCTCAGAAATTCCGTTTTACTTCAAAATATTTCGAGCCCTGCCGCTGCATCGCATTTTTCCTTTCAAAAGCTTGCTATGGGCATTTTACTGGCTGGCTGATTGGCTGTTTTCACCAGAAGGCTCTAACGAACATGAACTGCTCAAGACTATTCTAAAAGAGACCGACCCGCAGTTTCTTAAATGGGCGCTGCACAAAGTTGTTGTTTGGAAGAATAAAGAGATTCCAGATAACCTTGTGCAGATTCATGGGGAGGGCGATCGCATTTTCCCTTTCCGATTTGTTTCTCCTACCTACACGGTAAAGAACTGCGGACACCTGATGGTAATGAACCGCGCAGCAGAGATCTCTAACTTGCTAGAGGAATTGGCTGTGCGGCTATAGTCTGGGCCTCAATCTGCGGTGGAGATTGGGGCGGTGCTTTTTTGTCTACGATGGTTTGTAGCATTTGGCTCTTCGCCTTGTCGATATCAGCCGTCCTTTGGACATCTACGCGATAGCGCAGCGGCGAAAGATAGACCTGAATCCCTTTAGCCCGGCAGCGTTTGTCAAACTCATCTAGCGCTTGCTCCATATTGACCGGTCCGGCTGACATCTCTTGGCCAACGGCGGCTAGTCCGGCCTCACCGCCCAAAAAAGCAAGGCGATAGATCAGCTGACGACTGTATTTACCGTTGAAGTATCCCCCGTGCACATCGCGACGACCCAAGATTGAGTCGAAGCCTAGCTCAATGTAATCCCATAGTGCCAAGTTTCGTTTCCCCCTAGCCCGCGTAAGCAGCCCGGTTTCTTGTTTTGAGCACTCGCGACCGCCGTTGGCCTTTAGCTTGAGCCTGTAGTCTTTATAGTCGGTACAGTCAAAAAAGGTGAATAAATCGGCTAGCGTCGCGGGCGCTTTGGTCTGATGCTCTCGATCAAACAGCTTGCCCAACGAGATATAGCCTTCGCCCTTGCCAGAGCTATGGGTAATAAACAGACAGTTCAGAATATCGTCAGGATCGGTTGCAATCTCTTTACCCAAGTGCTGCTCGGGCTTAGATGAGTAATACTTTCGCAACGCGCCTAGATTAATAATGCCTTTGTCATGGATCTGGTTGGTCAGGGCGATGCTGCCTAGCCGATGGCCGTGGAGCTGGCTAGCGCTCGGGAAAGAGATATAGTTGGCGGCGGTAGAGGCTAGCCGCAGCGCTAAATCCCCTTCATTGCTAAAGAGGTAGGCTTCGTTGAACCGTCTGAGAGAAGAGGCCAGCCCATTGGCCCGACTAGAGATAATGGAAAGCACTGGAATATCGGGCGAGGCCAGAATGAGACGGCTGAGGCTGAGCGTATGACCAATCTCTGGCGTGGGTTTTCGAGTTAGCGAGCGTCTGTCGAACACATCTGAGAGAATGCGCACCACATCGGTAATCACCAAAGCGCCCATACTATGGCCTAAGAAATTAAGCTGAATCTTCTGCGAGGGTTTGGGATGAAGCGTCTGGGCTCGGCGAATGGCTTCGTCTGGGTTGGGGCCAGGAGACTCCCCCTGCTTGTCAATCTCTTCTACTCGCAAATCAATCACGGCCTGATCAATTTGCCGCAGCAGCTCTGTGAGATCGGGGACGCCAAAATTTATCGCTCGATACACATCTCGGAAGTACAGCGATAGCCGCAGTATCAGCAGTGTGAGAACCATGATAGTGAGGGCGATTCCGACACTAAAAAGCCCTTCTGCTAACAGATTTTCCCAGCCGTGCAGCCAGTTCAGCGGCTTATGATAGAG
>JBAUIB010000438.1:0-11160 GCA_049680585.1 Phormidesmis sp. | reverse complement strand
CCCAAGGCCGACAGGTCTACATCGTGCTGCCGCTCGTCGAAGAATCTGAAAAGCTAGATTTGCGCTCGGCAATGGAAGAACATACGCGGCTGCAAGCAACTATTTTTCCAGAATTCAGCGTGGGTTTGCTGCATGGGCGGATGAGTTCAGCCGATAAAGATGCTGCGATCAGCGCCTTTAGAAACCAAGAAACGCAGGTATTAGTCTCTACGACCGTGGTCGAAGTTGGCGTAGATGTGCCGAATGCTACCGTTATGCTGATAGAACATGCCGAGCGCTTTGGGCTATCGCAGCTCCACCAGCTACGGGGGCGTGTGGGCAGAGGCGGCGATCGCTCTTTTTGTTTGCTGATGAGCAATAGTAAAAGCGACGTGGCAATGCAGCGGCTACGCGTAATGGAGCAATCGCAAGATGGCTTCTTTATCTCTGAGATGGATATGCGCTTTCGCGGGCCGGGTCAGGTGCTAGGCACTCGTCAATCGGGTCTACCCGACTTTGCCTTGGCCAGCCTAGTGGAAGATCAAGATGTATTAGAGCTAGCTCGAACCGCCGCGACCGATCTATTAGAGGCAAAAAGCCAGTCGGGTGAAGACGGCTTGAGCCAGTGGCCACTGATGGAAAAAGAGCTAGAAAGGCGCTATCACAAGCTAATGGGCGGGGCGATTTTGACGTAGAGACGGTTGCTTGGCAGAACCGTTTTATCAAGGTCCTTTTATACCGACGCCACCGATGCAGCCACCTCTGCTTGCTCGAATAGATCGTCAGGCTCATAGAGATATTCGAACCAGTTGCCAAAAGGATCGCGGCCGTAAAAGGAGGCAGTGCCGTCACGGTGGTTATGGATTTTGCCCACCTTTACACCCTCGGACTTTAACTTTTCGTAGGCGGTGTCGATTTCGGCGCGATCGCTAAACACAAACCCAAAATGCGGCCCGGCTTGATCATAGTCGGGGCTCATCAGCGCCAGCCCATCGTTTCCTGCCTTGAGATAGGCCCAGTCGCTATCTTGCCAAACCAGTTTCATGCCCAAGTTCTGATAAAACTCAGCGGCTTTTGCCACATCTTCTACACAGACCGCTACATGGCCCAGTCGCTTCATCTGCATGTCATTTTTACAGCGCTAACTCGCCGCTCTCAAAGCTATCTATCACATTCTAAAACAGCTAGCCAGAACAGCCCGCTAGAACAGTGATGGTTTCCACGGCTTTGGGATAATCAGGGCTGCCAGCAAAGCGGTTCGTTGACGGTTTTTACGAAATTTGACCGTATCTTCTCGGTAGAATGAAACCGTTATGATGAGGGCATTGAGCCCCCCTTCGAATGTAGAGCACTGCGAGGACCTATCTTATGGAAACAAGTTTCGACTCTGACAAGCGCAAAATTCTATCAATAGTTTCTCATGGCTCTATTTTTGTGAGTCAGCTAGTGCTGTCAGCAGGCATCCCGCTAGCAATTATGGTTTTTTCGGAAGATCCAGTCGCTAAAGAGAACGCAAAAGAAGCCTTGAACTTTCACTTCAACATGTGGCTGTATAGCATTCTTCTGATTATCCCAGCGGCGCTGATTATTGGCTTGCCGCTAGTGGCTCTGCTTGGCTTAGTTCAAATCATCATGCCAATTTTCGCTATTCTGAGCAGCGTGAGCGCTCCCGATACTGCATTTCGCTATCCGTTTATCTTCCGTCCGCTTTAGTCCACTCGTCTAAGACGTCCGTCTAAAACATTTATCTAAAACATAGGTGGAATCGTCAGGCCCTTAAGCGGTCTGGCGATTTCTTTTTGGGTCAGTCCTTTGCCTTGAACCAAAACACCGAAGTTGCCAAGGCCCATCGGGCTAATCAGCTGCTGTAGCGCTTCGCGGGAGCGCATAACGGACTGGACTTCCTGAGAGGTCGCGGCTTGATGAGTAGTCGGGTTGGAGAGATCCGAAAGACGATTTCCTAAGCCCAACGCCATCAAAAACAGCCCCTGCTGTGTAAAACCAATTTTTTCTAAACCAACTTCACTTCCTTTATTTTCTAACGCTGTGAAGTTTACATGGGCGGTAATATCCTGTTCGCCTACGTAGCTGAAAGGATCATCGTGGTGGGCATGGCGATAGTAGCACTGCAAAGTGCCCTGACAGCGGGCCGGACTGTAATACCGCTGGGCGCTATAGCCGTAGTCAATGGTCAGTATGTAGCCTCTATTCATCCGCTCTGAGACGGTGTCGAGCCAGTCTAGCGCGGCTAAGTTGACCTCTGTGCGATAGCCGTTTGGATAGTGAGAAAAGTCGATGTCTAGCTGATTCAAGTAGTGTTGTAGGCGAGATGTAGAGAGTTCACCCGATACGGGGACAAATCCTGTGTCGTCTACGCTGACCCATATTTCTTGCCATATTGATTGAGGGTGGCGATCGCCCCATTCCACCCAATGCACCGCAAAGGCATCGACCAACTCATTCGAAAAAGCGCAGCCAACAATAGAGCCCTCCGGCAACTCAGCCAATTCTCGCCAGCTTAGGCGAACACCTTTGTTTTGCCAGTGGCTCAGTCGCTTTTTCTGTTCTGCTTTCAGCGCCGCCGATTTTTCCACCACAATGTAATGTAAGCAGGCGAGGCAATCGGGATAGTTTTTTTGCAAATAAGCAAGCACATCAGTCGCGACTAGCCCCTGCCCTGCCCCCATCTCCACCAGCGTGAACGGATCAGGTCGGCCTAGTGCTTGCCACATATCCACAAACTGCTCTGCTAGCAGCTCACCAAAGTCATGCCCCATATGCGGCGAGGTGATGAAATCTCCCTGCGGGCCGATAATGCTATCGCGAGTGGAGTAGTAGCCATAGCGCGGGTGATACAGCGCCACATCCATAAACTCCGCAAAAGTGATTCGCTGAAGTTCATTTTGCTGAATGCGCTGCGTGATCGCCTGCTTTAGATTGTCCGAACTGTTTGAACCTTTTAAACTACTCAACTCTTAGACCTGTGAAGTAAAGAATGGAGAAACGCGAACGCAAGTAACATAAAGCTGTAGTCAAATGGTGTTGGTTGATATTGCGATGGCATCGCATTTATCGGAGGCTCGAGCGACTGCTGAATTTCTCTTGGTTGCCTGCTATATGTATCCAGGCTCCTATACATTTGCTCCCGTGGAACAAGCTGCTCCATGGCTTCTACCTCCGAGCTAGAAGGAAATTTGCCAGTAGAAATATCGTTTTGGTTCATAAGATTTTTTCAGCGATGGCATTCATTGTTTTCTCTCGAACTTACGGATACAGCCAGACAGATAATCCTCCAGAATTATGGTTGTGAAAGTCACGTTCCCACTGAATGCGAAAAAGAGAGGGTGAACTTTGCTTACGTCAAATGATAGCTTAAGCTTATCTTTTTCGCGGATATTCCGAGTTATAGATAAGTTTTACTTATTTTTGTGGAAGACTATTGCTGCAAATTTGATAAAGAAAAGAGCGCTTCACGAGTATCTGTGAAGCGCTCTCAATAACAATCCCAGTACTATCAGATTTTTTTACGCATCATCCAAAGCAGCAATGCCAGGGAGCGTCTTGCCTTCTAGAAGCTCTAGGCTAGCGCCGCCACCCGTAGAGATATGGCTCATTTGGTCAGCTAGGCCCGCTTGCTCAACGGCAGCAACAGAGTCTCCACCACCGATAATAGTAATGCACCCCTTTTCAGTCAGACCAGCCAGCGTGTTTGCAATACCTGTCGTCCCTTTTGCAAACGCCTCCATTTCAAACACGCCCATCGGCCCATTCCAAATCACACTCTTACAGTCAGCCAAAGCATCCTGAAAAGTCTTAATAGAATCGGGGCCGATATCCAAGCCCATCCAGCCATCAGGAATATCGTCAACGCTGACAATCTGCGTGTTTGCATCCGCTGCAAACTTATCTGCAACCACCACATCAGTTGGCAGCAAAAACTCAACGCCTTTTTCCTTGGCTTTCGCTTCAAGCTTCTTCGCCAAATCTAGCTTGTCTTCTTCTACCAAAGAGCCTCCGACGCTCATGCCCCGCGCCTTGTAAAAAGTGAAAATCATGCCACCACCAATGAAGATCTTATCGACCTTATCGAGCAGGGTTTCGATCACGCCGATTTTGGAAGAAACCTTAGAGCCGCCAACGATTGCAGCCAAAGGACGCTGAGGACTATCCACCGTTTCCTGTAAAAACTTCAGCTCTTTTTCAATCAAAGAACCGGCAACCGCTGGGCTGAGATACTCAGTCACACCTGCCGTGGAGGCATGAGCGCGGTGGGCTGTGCCAAACGCATCGTTGACATACAGATCAGCGTTAGCTGCTAGCTGCTTAGCAAATTCAGGATCGTTGTCAGTTTCGCCATCGTAGAAACGAACGTTTTCTAGCAAAGCAACCTGACCGTTTTTCATGCCTGCAATCTTGGCAGCAACCTCGTCACCAATACAGTCGTCGCATTTGATCACATCTTGACCTAGCTTTTCAGAAAGACGCGCCGCTACCGGTGTCAAACGCATACTCTCAACCACCTTGCCCTTCGGACGCCCGAAGTGGCTAGCAAGGATGACTTTTGCATCCTTGGCAATCAGATCTTGAATAGTCGGCAGGGCGGCGCGAATGCGGGTGTCGTCGGTAATATTGCCCGCATCATCTAGCGGCACATTAAAGTCGGCTCGCACCAACACTCGCTTTCCAGAGACGTCGGACGCAGATAGATCGGCTAGCGCTTTTTTGGCCACGGAATATACTCTCCTAAAAAACTATGTAACGTTTAGCTGCACCAGACTCGAAAGCGTGCCAAAGCTTGACTACTCTAGATCTCGAATGATGCGAGGCTTGCGACGAACGCCGTTAGAGGCTGTGTCAAGCCCTGTTAACGATAAGCAAGCTTTGCTTGTCGCCGAGCCTATTGCCCGTTTGTTCACTATTTTACAGAAGTGTGTGATCTCTTCTGCTTTAAACCTGATTGACAGGGATTACAGCGGTGTACGAATGTATCTGCACACCGCGAGTCACTCGCTCCGTTGTCATGTAAGGCTTTGGTCAGAAAAAGTATATTCAAGCCGAGTGACCAAAGCTATAGATCCGCCTGATAGACTATCTATCTGAGCAATCTGTCTACGCAATGTGCTGGGGTCTGCACGCTAAACTTGTGTGCGATCGCTCTCATTTGCTCTTTCAACTCTGTACAAAAAAGTATGTACAAAACGCTTTTATTTTCGATAGATTCTAGCCCTGGGGCTAAAAAGGTGATTCAAACGGTGCTGGATATGGCGCAGCTTTGTCAGTCCAAAGTTGTGCTGCTCTCGGTAGTCGAATCAGCCGAAAACAGCGATCCCGCTCACCCTGAGCAAACCTCGCCTGAAGCTGTGGCTTCTTTGCTAGAGCAGGCCAAAAAACTATTTGAACAGCGCGGCTTTGAGGCCCAAACCATAGAGCGTGACGGCAATCCCGCATTTATTATTTGTGATGTAGCCGATGAGGTCTCGGCTGACTTGATTGTCATTGGCTGCCGGGGTACTGGCCTAACGGACGAAGGCCGCGAAGACAGCGTCAGCGCCCGCGTCATCAATCTATCGCCCTGCCCTGTTTTGGTGGTGCCTTAGGCGATGGCCGTTCCCTCGATTCAGTGGTATCCAGGCCATATTGCGAAGGCGGAAAAAGCGCTACAGGAGCAGATAAAGCGAGTCGATGTCGTTTTAGAAGTGCGCGATGCCCGCATCCCTTTATCGACGCTGCACCCAAAGCTAGAGACGTGGCTAGGCGATAAAAAGCGAGTGCTGGTGGTCAACCGCGTTGACATGATCTCAAACGGCGCGCGCGATCGCTGGCAAGACTGGTTCAAATCACAAGGCGAGGTGGCTTACTACACGGATGCCAATCAGGGCAAAGGGGTCGGTCAAATATCGAGAGCCGCGCAAGCCGCAGGGGTGGCGATGAATCAGCGGCGACAGGATCGGGGCATGCGATCGCGCCCAGTTCGCGCCGTCGTTGTCGGCTTTCCGAATGTCGGCAAATCGGCCTTGATTAATCGACTGCTCAAAAGGCGCATTGTCGAAAGTGCGCGCAAAGCAGGCGTCACCCGTCAGCTACGATGGGTGCGCATCTCTGACGAGCTAGAGCTGCTAGATGCCCCCGGCATTATCCCGGCTCAACTCACCGATCAAAAAGCCGCGCTCAAACTGGCAATTTGCGATGACATTGGTCAAGCCGCCTACGATACGCAGCGAGTGGCCGCCGCCTTTGTCGATTTGCTCCAGCAGCTAGATAGTCAGGAGCACACCGACGACTACACGCAGTCGCTACAAACCCGTTACGACCTAGATTCGGCTGGCTGTACGGGTGAAACTTACTTATACAACTTGGCAGAGCACACCTTTCACGGCTCTCAAGAACGCGCTGCTCGTAAGCTCCTGACAGAATTTCGCAAAGGCATATTAGGTAAGCTATGCCTTGAGCTGCCGCCGACTTCATCTTTATCTCACTAAAATAGCTGGATTTACCTATGATTTGGGCAGGCTACAGGTGTATCGTGCCATTTTTTGTAAACAACCTCTGTAAATAACACCAGACAGATTGTGGGTGGAATTACGGGCAGTTATCAAGGCTGTATAAAGCAATCACAAAGCCTAAGCGCTATCCCCCTGAAACGATGAGAGGGCGCTTATGCTTTGTACAGTCACTCGTGTCTGTCCTTTACCGACCCCAGTTACCGACCCCCGTTTACTGACATCTAGTTTTACACTTCAGTCGCCTTGAAATGAACTCTGCACTGATGCCTGTCACCCCTTTGCCCGCTGCGTCGCCTGCGCTGGTCAATCGCCTGCTCAAAATTTCGATTGTCGCTAGCGATCTTTCTGCCAGTGGGGCTGGCCGATGGAAAGGTGCCGTACGGCCTTTTTTGCTGGCTCAAGCCCTTCAGCAGCTCGGCCATCAGGTCGAAATTTTAGGATTTGCCGATGAGGGCGATCGCCTCATGAGCGAATCCAATCTGCCAATCAAGATAATCCCAAGAGCGCCCTATCCTCGATTTTTTAGCTCAGCTCGCCAGCTCATGGCCCAAATCGACGGAGATATTGTCATTGCCTATAAGCTCAAGCCCAGTAGCTTTGGCCTGTCGCTGCTGTATAAGCTCTGGAAAAAGTGTCCTGTCATCTTAGATATTGACGATTGGGAGCTGAGCTGGCATGGCGGCGATAGCTGGCGCTATCCTGGCTCTGTCTGGCAGCTGTGCAGAGACATTCTCAAACCCGACGGGGCGCTTCGTCAGCCTGACTACCCTCTGTATTTGCAGTGGATAGAAAAGCTAACACCTCAGGCCGATGCGATTACGCTGCACACCGAGTTCATGCGATCGCGCTTCGGCGGCAGCTATGTGCCCAACGGCAAAGACATGAGTCTGTTTGATCCCAGTCGGTATGATCCTGAAGAAAGCCGCGATCGCTATAACTTGAGCGGGTACAAAGTGCTGATGTTTCCCGGCGCGCCTCGCCCTTACAAAGGCGTAGAAGATGTCCTCAAAGCCTTAGAAACGCTCAACCAGCCCGACTGGCGGTTGGTGATTGTCGGCGGCAGTCCCTACGACCAATACGACGACTATCTGATTGAAAACTGGGGAAAATGGCTCATCAAGCTGCCTAAATACCCCTATGAAAAGATGCCTGACATTGTTTCGGCTGCCCACGTGCTGGTGGTACCTCAACGGGATAGCCCAGCAGCTCAAGCTCAGTTTCCGCTCAAGCTAACTGACGGAATGGCGATGGCTAAGCCTATTCTGGCGTCTAGAGTCGGCGACATTCCCGAGATCTTGGGTGACACTGGCTATCTGGTCGATCCTGAATCACCCGAGCAAATTGCCCAGCAGCTCTCTTTGATCTTCGAAGATTTGGACGCTGCCAATCTTCGCGGTGATCGCGCCCGCCAACGGTGTTTGGAGAATTACAGCATAGAAGCGATGGCCAATCGTTTGCAGGCGATTCTCACTGGCATCGATATTGGCTAATGCATATGTATGAGTCTTTCGTTCGTATGTATATGCTGTACGCCTAAGCGGTTTGTCTAGTCTGTCTGTCCGATCTACAGCGCTAGATGAAAAATTAGGAACCTCCACAATTGTCTCAGCAGGTTTCCTTAATTAAGTTCAGGTTATTTTTATCAATTGTTAGTAGCTAGAAGATGAATTCTCTGTATGAATCGGCTATAGCATCTATCAAAAATGTTGGATGCAGCGAAGATTGTTAGTGCATCAGAGCGATTCATCTGGTTAGCGCTCATACGATATTCGAGTTCCTGATACTATCCGAGTTCCTGATATTCCGACGCCTAGCTTTTACGCAGTCTCTTGCCGTTCAATGCCCAGACCTGACTAGATTTATTACTTCAGTATCTGCGGCTACTTAGCATCTTTGATTAAGGGTTATGCATTCTAGAAAACTCCTCGTACAATCACTGCGTCGGTATCCGGTTTTGGTGTTTCTCACCATCTTAATGGGATTTTCTGGGGCGCTGTTCAACGGGATCAGCACGGTACTTATCGTGCCGATTTTGCTGGAGCTTTTGGGTCAATCTACGAGCGGGTTGACCGATCAGCTGCCAAGCATTTTGCAGCAGTTTATGGGAGCTTTTGACAGTGTCCCAGATCGCTATCGGCTGCTAGCACTCGCGGCCTCCGTTGTCCTTTTAATCATCTTAAAGAATGCGGCGAACTACGCAGGCTCTTTAACCTCTAACAACTTGAATCGTAAGCTTGGGGCCAGTCTGCGCTTGCAAGGGCTGCGCATTTTGCTAGATGTGGATTTGGCTTATTACTCTAAAACGAAGGTGGGCGACTTGATCAACCATCTCAATATTGAGGTAAGCCGAACGACCGTCGCAGTTCGAACGCTGGCTCGAATGGCGATCGCAGTTATCACCATTTTGGTCTTCGTGGGACTGCTGCTATGGACTTCTTGGCAGCTAACTATTATTGCAACCTTTGCGCTGGGCGCGGTCGCGCTGATCAATCAAACGGCTGTGCGCAAAGCCAAAGTGTTTGGCGCAGAGCTTTCTCTCTATTCGCGCGAGTATTCCTCTCGCATCGTCGAAATTTTGACAGGTATTCGCCTTGTCAAGGCTACTGCGAATGAAGAGTTGGAATATGGCACAATCGCTAAGCTGATTTCAGATCGAGAAGTGTCGGAGTACCGCTCGCAGCTGCTGTTTGCCGGGATCGGTCCGATCAACGAAGTCTGTAGCATCATTGCGCTAATCAGCGTGGCGGCGGTGGGCCGGATGCTGATGGCGGAGCAGGTAGAGGTCTTTTCGTCTATTTTGTTGACGTATTTGCTGGTGCTGTTTCGGATGCTGCCCTATATCGGTCAGCTCAACTCTTCGCGCAGCCAATTGGCTAACGTCGGCCCGAGTGTAACGATTGTCAGTGACTTCCTGCGGCGAGATGATAAGCCTTTTATGGTTTCAGGCGATCGCCCTTATTCACTGCTCAAAGACGGTATTCAGTTCTCTCAGCTCAGCTTTAGCTACCCCGGCCATGACAAGCAGGTGCTAAAAGGGATCGATCTCTACCTCAAAAAAGGCACCACGCTAGCATTAGTGGGCGCGTCTGGTGCAGGCAAGTCTACGCTGGCCGATTTGCTGCCCCGCTTCTATGACCCAATTGGTGGCTGTATCAAAATAGACGGCCATGATCTCAAAGAATTTGATATCGGCAGCTTCCGGCGCTGCTTGGGAATTGTCAGCCAGGATACGTTTTTATTCAATGCCTCAGTGCGCGATAACTTGACCTACGGTCGGCCCGCGGCTACCGATGACGAGATCAAAGACGCCATGTACCGGGCAAACGCACATGAGTTTATTCTGTCACTGCCGGACGGACTAGAGACCTTAATTGGCGATCGCGGTGTGCTGCTCTCGGGTGGTCAGCGACAGCGCTTAGCCATTGCCCGTGCCCTCTTGCAAGATCCTGACATCTTAATTTTGGATGAGGCGACCAGCGCACTCGACACAATCTCTGAGCGTCTGGTCCAAAAAGCAATCGACGAACTCAGTAAAGATCGCACCACCTTGGTCATTGCCCACCGCCTTTCCACCGTGCAAAATGCCGACCAGATTGCAGTGCTCGATCAAGGCCATGTGGTTGAGACAGGCACCCATTCAGAGCTACTAGACAAAGGTGGCTACTACTCTCAGCTATGCGCTATTCAGTTTTCTGAGCGGGTAAAAGATGACATGTGCAGCAAAGAACTCTCTGAATGGGAGCGTACGGTAACTAAGGCGTCTTATGAAATGAGATCGCGTCTGAGCGGGATCTTAGGCATTTTGGGCTTGCTCACAGACAATGGCACCGTGCACGATCTCAGCGAGCGCGATGAGATGACGGCCTCTGCTTATGACACCACCCTGACGTTGCTAAAAGCCGTCGAAGACTTAGAAAAAACGGGCCGAGAAGTGCTGAATTAGAGCGGCTATAGCCGCTTAGCCCCCAGTACATAGCGGTTCGAGCGATTACTAAGGTAGTGAGCTAAGTGGCCAAGGCTGTATAGAATTCAACCGGAGCAATCGAACGGTCAAACTTTAGGGACTTGAGGAAAAACCATGCGCGGTGTGTACATAGTAGCCAATGACAAAGTGGCAGAAAATGCGATCGCCCTTATGAGCAGTCTGCGCCTGCACGATCCTGAGGTGCCGGTGTATCTAATCCCGTTTAATGATGACTATCACGCCGTAGCTGAGCGACTCGGCGATCTATACGACGTCAAGCTTTTTCCTGATCTAGCCTTTGTAGAGGCGCTTACTCAAAAGATTGGCAACATCTTTCCGCGCGACTTTCTCGCGCTACCCAACAAAATGCGCAAGCTGGCCGCTTGGTTTGGCCCGCTAGACGAATTTTTATACATCGATACCGATATTCTCTTTTTCACCCCCGTATCAGAAACACTGGCCTACCTAGACAAAGCCGACTTCATCTGGTGCGACTACCACTTCAAAGGGGGGCTAGAAGATGTGTTCTCTGACGTGGTGGTCAAGCAGCAGATGTTTAGCCCCGAAGCGCTCGGCGATGTCTTTAACAGCGGGCTGTGGGGCTCGAGAAAAAGTGCACTCTCGCTCGAGCAGCTCTACGAGTTGCTAACAGACTGCGCGGCCCACCGGGAGTATTTTGATTTTTCTAATGGCACAACCGATCAGCCAATTATG
>JBAUIB010000437.1:0-1976 GCA_049680585.1 Phormidesmis sp. | reverse complement strand
ACTCAGCACAACACGGTTGTTTACCGCACCGCCGATAAATACAGAGGAATGCCGCATCGACACTGCATTTTGATGAACGCAGAGGATGCGCGTTCGGGGGGATGGCGCGACCATCAGCGGGTCACCGTTCAGGGCGAAGCAGGCAAACTCGAAAACATCGAAATCATCTGCGGCGCAGTCAGGCGCGGCGCGGCCCTGATGTTTTACCCCGAAGCTAACGTGTTAATGAAGGGCGTAACCGACCCAAAATCACATACGCCTGCTTACAAGCGAGTGCCCGTCTTAATCTCTGGCTAAACCCTCATCATCTCAAGGCAGTATCTCAAAATAATCACAGTGTCTCGGGCGTACCAAAGAAAAATCGCGTCGATCCAGCGTGAGAACGCGAGTAATGCCTGTGCGTTCTGCGATCGCTATAATCACAGCGTCTACAAAATCTAATCGACTGTCGGCGTACTGCTCTAAAATCTGACTGACTCTCTCTAGATCAGAAGTCGCCAAAGGCTCTAATTGAATAGTGCTGGTTGATAGATTATTCAGGAACTGGCGCATTGCCTGATGCCCTAGTCTGGATGCAATCAGATAGCAGACTTCGGGAAGGACTACGCTAGGAAGCAGAAAAGACTCACTGGCAGTTTGGGCAACTGATAGAACGCGAGCATGATTAAGATCGCCTCTATCCGTTAGTGCAAACAAAAAGCTGGTATCAAGTATTGCCGTCATACTCACTCATCCGAATGCAGACTCCAGCCGTGAATAGGATGGACTTCGTTTGCTAAAATTTCTTCATCTCTATCTGAGATATTGTTGGTTCCTGAGTCTCCTATTCCTGCAATCGATAGGAGAAAGTTTTCACCCGTTTCTGAAGGCTGCTTTTCGGCAGCTTTGTAGCGAAGGTATTCGACGAACGTCACAAGCTCGCCAAGAGATTCCTCCGGCAGTTGCTTGATAGACTCAATTATTTGCGCTTGGCTGATAGTTAAAGCATCCATATTTATCCTGGAGGGCTGCCTGTTACATTGTACCCAGCGCATAGCCGGTTGGTTGTCTGCCTTCACAATGGCGCGGTAGGTGATCGCTCATTATTTTGAGAGTGTTTCACAGTAAGCTGTTTTGCAAACGCCGCGATACCTGACCAAAATTTGTCCTAAGCCGACAGTTGTGGAGGACTATCTTTCAGTTTGAAGCAGAGAAAGCTAGCTGAGGGCATAGGCATCTTCTGCCCGTTGACATTGTTGAAGGCTTGAAAATCTAGCACAAATGCTAGATCAGGATCCTGTAGTGCCGTATCAGAGACCGTAAACGCACACACGATTGTTTGGTGAGTATCACAGTCGATGTCGCGAATGCCTCTGATCTCGGTAGAATTCTCTTCTATTTGCACAGTGCTCAAAGCGGCAGTAAAGTCTGAACGCAGCGGCTTGTTCTTCGCCACAATTTCTATGGTGAATTCTGTGTAAGGCGTTTTGTGAAGACGAAGACGAGTGGCCTCGAACTGCCAGGCATCTCCAACCTGTCCGTTGAGCTGGATGGCTGATACAGTGCTAGCTGCGATCGCCTTCAAACCTACTGTAGCTACTACAGAAATAGCAAAAATAGCTACGACTGTATAAAATTTGGCGCTCCCCATAGAAATCAGCAAAGAAAAGTCATGAAGCCAATGTAGCAATTGCCTTTAGCGGTTTTTTACCCGTTACCAAATACGAAACTCTTATCAATTTCTTCTATTGCGGTGCTTCTTTGATTTGCCGGCTGTGTTCCCTGGTGTTTGACTGCGATCGCCCTTACCAGCACCAACCTTGCCGACTCCTGAAGACTCCGGCAAAACTGAGGGTGTTGTTCTCGCACTGATTACCGGACGTAGCTACACTCAGCACACCCAAAATCACACACGCCCGATTATAAGCGGGTAGCCTGTATTGATCTTTGGCTAAATGCTTTGCTGCTGTGTGTCAATCTTGCTGAGTGGAGAATTG
>JBAUIB010000436.1:0-2078 GCA_049680585.1 Phormidesmis sp. | reverse complement strand
GGTTGCCGACTCACCATCATCTCCAAGCTCAAAAACATAGTTCACAAACATTTCTTTCTCTTTGTCAGACTCAAAATCCACTACTGAAAGTAAACCTTGTGCGATCGCCGTTTCAAATTGAACCGCTCCCTCATTTTCCTCATTCTTCAGACGCTGAAGTGTTATCAGTTCTTGCTTTCTGACAACTTCAGTGACTACAACTTGAGCCGGAATAGCCTTCAAAATCTCTAGAAAATGACCCGAAGCAGAAAAATTCAGAATGCAGCAGGCATCAAGGACAACATGAGAGTGCTTGATATACATAGCTAATTCCCTCATATCCCTATACCTGACGCAGATCCAAATTAACAGCTTCTTCTATCATTCCACTAGAATATTCACACAATATTTCGGCGAGGCGACGAGCCTCTAGACGGTCAACACCCAGGAAATTTGCAAAGCGTCCTTCAGTAATAAGACCTCGATCCAGTGCTTCAATTGCAAGATGCTGATAATGAATGGGAGTAATATCAGATCGTTGAGGAATCGCTTCTAATCCCAGCTCCTGTTGAACATGGCGCACTTTCAGCCCTCGATCTCGCAAACGAGTCCAAGTTCCAGAGGGTAGAAGTTTCATGGCTTCTAAACGATTAACAAGGGCTTCCATAGACACACCGTAATAGTGTGCCAAAGTAAATAGATTCGTTGGAGTAAACTTGCCATGAGATCGGTACATATCATTGAATCGTCCCAGCAAACCACTCGTCGGCATTAGAAAGTAGTTTGGGAAAGTGTCAGCTAATCGTTCACTATCGGGTTTCCTTTGATACTGTCCATCAAAGTCAACGACAGGCTTCTGTCGATGGGCAAGAAAGTGCAGATATTCATGCGCTAGCGACCAACGCCGTCTCTCTTCAGGATGGTTAGCATTGATAGCGATGCACCCACCAAGTTGCTCATTGTAGCTATATATCCCTGAATATTTGGACGGCATTTCTAAATAGAAAATACGAAGTCCAACACTGTGCTCCAAAACATCTCGCAGACTTGGAATAGGCGCATCTCCGAGACCGAGGCGCTGACGTTCTAAATTTGCAATACTCTCCGCCGCCGCCTCAATTGGCATATCTGTTACTTCATACTCTTGAGGATAGCTTCGAGGCAGAGGTGCATCTATAATCTCTTCAAGCTCTAGGTAATTCCGGCACAACTCCTCTAAGCGGAAAATACTGGGTTCGATCTGCGCCTGTTCTGCTTCGCTACGTCCGTAGGCGGCTCGGAACTGAACCTGAAAAGGCTGCACCACAGGGCGAGACTGAACAAAGTCACTCACAGCTCGTCCATAGGCACGAGCCAGCTCGAGCAATTCGGTTGGCTTAAGACGGCGTTCTCCTTTTTCAATGGCAACAATTGTTGTTCGTGCGGCATTAATAACCTTGGCTGCCTCAGCTTGAGTCATCCCACACTTCTTCCGCGCTTGTTGAAGGAGTTCCCCCAACCTGCTCATATCAATGTTGTCCAAGATATTGGTAGCCATTGCAGTTCTCCTCAATCTTGTTAAGCGACAGACCAGCATTTGTCCAATGATTGCTGGTCAATATTGTTCAATAGACCAACCGAAAGTGAAGACTCTACATCATCCCATTCCGTAACGTAGCTTCGATAAAGCTGTATCAAACGGCCCCGCATATCATCAAATGCTAGATTTTTAGCCATAGAACCCCGATCCACAATGTCATCAAGTACAGGAAACTTTTGAGTTAGTGCCTCCCATTGAAGACTAGGGAAATCTGAGGCATTAATCAAGCATCGCAGAGTATGAACTTGCGCGAGCATATGGCGCAAATAAACACTTGGGTCATCGGCTGGTCGCTTGCCATGACAGATCACATAGCGAGTTCTATCCTCGATTTTTGAGGCAGCAAGGGCTTGTCGTCTCAAAAGACAAGAGGAGCAATATCCGCACTGGATGGGTTGCTGACGGTGTGGACGATCGCATGACTTCGTGAGTGCTACTAGGTCGTTTTTCCCCTCTTCAGCTAATATTTGACACATCTCGGCTTTAGTCCAGAAGAGAAACGGATTTCGCACCTGGAACG
>JBAUIB010000435.1:0-7902 GCA_049680585.1 Phormidesmis sp. | reverse complement strand
GACTATGGGATTCTAGTCTCCTAATTCTGTCCGCAGCATTGTTATCAATATCCATTGAGGGTATGAGGAGGGTAGAGACTGCTCAAAGCTTAGCGCTGGTCGGCAAAATCAGAACTAAGCATTAATACTCAATGCAAAAACGGGATGCACTCGATGCGCTGCTGATCGAAATTGCGAACGGCCCGGTTACCTATCTCACCGTTCGCAACGTCCCGACCCAAAACTCTCATATGGATGAGCGATTTGGCCTGTTTATGATTATTGCGCTAGGCGAAGCCGTGGTTGCCGTGGCCGCAGGTGTGGCTGAAACCCCTTGGGGCTGGCAAAGCGTATTGACAGGCATTGGCGGCTTCCTGATAGCGGTCAGTCTGTGGTGGATGTACTTTGAGCGGGCCAACGAATCAACGATTAACCAGGCATTGCGGGGCGGGCGAGCAGCGCTATTGAGATCGTTTTTCTATGGCTATAGTCATGTCTTGGCATTCATGGGAATTGCAGCAACGAGTGTCGGCATTCAAATTGCGATTGAAGCGACGGCTGATCATGTTTTTACAGCGGAGGCTCAGACTATTTTGTGCGGTGGAATTGCGTTCTTCCTAATAGGGGTGACCACGCTGCAGTGGGCTTCTCCACAGTCTTTACCCCAGCGAACAATTGCGATACGGCTATCGTTGGCACTCTGCTTGCTTTGTTTTATTTTCTTAGGGACACGACTCCCTGCGGTGGCAGTGGTTTTAACGCTAGGGGCGGTTTTGATCAGCCTCAACTGGATAGACGAAACGGCTGACGTCAATATTAGACCTGTTGCAAAGTAACCCAATACGCAATTCTGCCATTCGACACCCTAAAGGGCTGAAATTTTTGCTTAGAAAGCAAAAACTTGGGAGCTGGATGGGTTTACGTCGCTCCCTTTAACCTTAACTTGACCTTAACCTGAGCTTAAGATTAAGCAGCTAGTCATTCCTACGATTTCGATTTTATCTGTGCGAGTCTGGATAGGTACCAAAGTATCGGATTGGATTGAAGGTTTAAATTCTTAGAACGGCCTGTGTCAACCCATCTTTTCGATGATTTTCGATACTGATATTTCTTAAAGATTCATGAACATATTGGGTATTGCTGACCATTCTCCGGTGCCACCACAAAGACTGGACAGTAGCAGCGTTTCACTATCGCCTGAAAGAGTTGTCCGATTTCTACTGTGGGTGGTTTCAGGGCTAGTAGCGGTCTCGCTAACAGTCACTATGATCCGCTTTCTAGTCCCTAGTTTTCCCTTAGGAGACGTTCTCTACTCTAAGTTTTCTGTCAGCAAAGAGCAAAGCTTTCCAACGCTTTATTCGTCGCTGGCACTAGCCTTCTGCTCTGGTTTGTTGTGGGTAATCAAACGATTTAAAGAAAGAGTCCGCGATCGCTATATTCGTCACTGGCGCTTTTTAAGCTTTACGTTCTTGTATCTCGCGATTGACGAAATGCTGTCAATTCACGAAAAAGCATCTGAGCCGCTTCACAAACTAGGCGTAAACGGTGTCCTTCACAACGCCTGGCTGCTTCCAGCCTCTATCGTTGTCTTGATTTTTGGGCTGAGTTTTCTAGGTTTTCTCTTCCATTTACCAAAGGCAATTCGACGCTTAATTCTATTCGCTTTTTGCACGTTTATTGCCGGGGCCGGGGTTGTGGAACTACTGGGTGGCTATTACGCCTTTCTATACGGACGTGAGGGCATAGTCTATGCGTTAGTGACCACAGTTGAAGAAGCTTGTGAAATGCTAGGCATTGTCGCATTCATCTATGCCCTGCTGCTCTACATGCGAAAAATAGGTATTCGACAAATAGAATTACGAGGAAAACTGTAGGCGTTAAAAAGAAATAGGCGTCGTGAGTAGAGGTCTCTAGCAGGTTGAGGCGGGGCTGCGATACAAATAGAAACGCTCATGCTAGATCAATGTCACAATGAGCAAAAGCGGCCCAGCTATTCGGTAGCTGTTCAGCCAAATAATTTGGCCAAGCCAACCAAATCAACCTACCTGAACAAACGACTCACCATGGCAGTTAATCTCGATGGGCGCATGCTGCTTTCCCACAACTTCGCCCTAACCGAGGACGAGGTCCATCCGCTTAACCGAAAGGAGTTTGCCGCTGTTTTTAGTCAGGGCCTCAGCTCACAAGCTGGCATCACCTGTGCCCTCATAGACAATCCTCATTGGGTGGTTGAAACCCGCTACGAGACTAGCCAATACACCCCTCAAGCGGTCGGCCAGCTTTGCGCTGACGTTCTCGCAAAATACCGCGTAGAACATCGCAAAAAAGGGTTCTACATCATGGCCTTAGGCGGATTGAAAACAACGCCGCCAACAGGGGGACCCACATCCCTACAAACTGGCGAATGGGGCGTCGATATCGTCGAGACTCGCGCCCCAGAAGAGTTTCTAGAAGAGATCAACTGGGATCATTTAGCAGGCACTAAACCGCCTGAAAGCGTCTTTAGAATTGATCGTGAAGTCTAGACGCCTGTCTAAATAGCCCCGTCTAAATAGCCCTGTTTGGCAGAACCGGCTGGCAGCTTATTAAAATTCAGATATCTCAAAAGCGATAGTCCATGCTGAAGTAGATAAAAGCAGCTTGATCGCGATCGCCCGGCTCACTGAGCTTGACCAGCGGCACACCCACATCCACACGGGCGTGCACATCCTCGAGTAAGTTCATCATCAGGCCCACACCGGTTCCGAGCAAAAAGGTTTGCTCATTCGTATTCTCTGCCTGATTCCAAACGGCGGCAGTCTCTAGAAACGGAGCTATTTGCAGCGCTGGCGTTCCGTCATCGTTGCGCTGCACAGTTGTACGATTTTCAATAGAGGCGCGAAAGCCGTTGTCGCCAAAGCGAGCATTTTGACTGTATCCCCGCACGGAGATCGGTCCGCCGATGAGGAACTGATCGGATCCTAACAAGCTGTCGGTCGCCAGCTGCAGGCTGCCCTGCATCAGCAGTAGGTTGTCACGATTGATGACCTGGGCTCTTTGCGCCTGAGCCAGCCAGCTCAAGAATTGCCCATCGGCTTCGCTGCCCTCACGTGCAGTGGCATTCAACAGACCAGTTCCCAGATTGAATTGCGATCGCAGTCCCCAAGCCCCCTGGCGATCGCGCTTAAGATAGTCCTGAGACATCTCAAATACGCTTGTGCGCGTAGAATGGACCACCACATCACTAATTAGCGTCTCCCCTGTCCGGTGCCGAAACCCTAGAGAAAGCCCCAGCGTCTCGTTGGGCCGACGAATGACTGGCTGACGATAGCTCAACTCATAAGTGTGGGAAGCGCCTTCTACGCCAAATGCCGATAGCTGCGGATCGATCAGGCTAAAGGAACTAGGCTGATAGCGAGCTTGCAGAGTACCATCCATTGCATTGAGCGGTAGGCTGTAGAGAATGCCATAGAGGTTAGATCCCCCAGCAGTACTGCGATAGGCCGAAAGAGAAAGGCGATCGCCTAGCCCCAAAGCATTGTTATACTCCGCTTCTATACCCATACGCGCAGCGCCCACACTGGGTGGAGAGCGGGTGTCCAGCACCGTCCGCCCTGAAAAGGCAGGTGCCTCTTGGACCCTTACAACTAGCCGACTTCGACCTTCGCCACTGCCAGCCCTAAGACTGGCTTCTATCTGGTCAATCAGCGGATCGTCGCGCAATAGCTGCAGCTGAGATTCGAGGCTTGCTTGGCTGAGGGGCTTGTGGTTGGCAAGGTTGATGCGATCGCGCACATAGCTCGCCAATCTTCGGGTCCCTTCTATCTGAATCTCTTCGAGCTCACCCTCTATAACTTGAATTTGGACGACGCCTCCCACAATCATTTGCTCGCTCAGCACCGCCCTGGAGGTAATGTAGCCTGATTCTAGATAGAGCTGGGTAATCTCAGTCGCCACCTGCTGGAGCGCCTGCAATCCTAGCTGGCGGCCTTCGTAAGCAGACAGAATGGGCGCAAAGTCACGCTCCTCAAAAACGCTGCTGCCGGTAATTTGAATGTCTGCAACATCCATCTGCGTGTCCTCACGTGCGAGGGTTTCTAGTTGCCATTCAACGTCTCTTGCCGGCGCTGTATCCGTAGCCGCACCTTCTATCGCGAGGATGGGTTGAGCAGTCGCCGAGCTTCCAATTAAAAGACCTAGCCATGTAATGCGGCCTGCAAGCTGCCCAAATCCCATATCTGTTATTGTTTTGGCTGTAAGTGTCTGTTTTTCACCTCTTGATTCAAAGTGCCCGCTCTCGAGAGATATATCGACAAAGGTTGAAACGTTTGAACCTAGGCACTCACGAGCGACTCACAGCCACCACTGATAGCTACCTCTAAAAAGCACTAAAGAATATCTGCCTTATGAGCTATTTAAATGAAGGCCAGCACAGGTTATTGTCATGCAGACACACTTTAAACAAAGAACCTATAACATGGCGGCAAATAAACCTCTCACCGGAATTGCTTTAATTGACTGTGCAAAAGCAAACGCACAGCAAGGAGCGGAGGTCGCTGCGCGTTTGTGTGGGTACGACAGCAATGTAAGCGGCTTTCAAGCAGCTCTTACGCAAGCCGGTGAAGATATGGGCGTGACGCTTGATGGCCTCAAAGATCTCATCACCGATCAGTTCATCGTCAAGCGCACGCAGGGCTTAGAAGTTGCGCCCGACTCCCCTCAAAATCTATAGAAACAGTCCAATACGTAACCCCAGCGGCCAATCATAGCCGGAACTGGAGGCTGAGCGTAGCCGAAGCCTCAGCCTCCCATTCCAGGAATAAAGCCCGTACTGAGTCGCTTAACCACGCGTTTCGCGATATCCGCATAGCGAATGTCACCCGCCAGGATTTGACCTAGCCGCTTAGTTGCCGTTGGCCGCTTAATCCCCACCCGATAGCCCAGCTTAGGGACGCGGAAGAAAACATTGGCAATGCGCTGAGCCCACTGCATATCAGCTCCCCAGCTTTCGTGGATAATGCGGGTGTAGTTTGCTAGTGCATCGGCTCCTGCTGCGGTTCCAGATTTATTAAGAGTCTGGTTGATTGCCTGAGCCGCCATCATGCCGCTATATATTGCTGGCCGAATGCCTTCAGCCGTCAGCGGATCGACAATAGCAGCAGCCTCTCCGACAAGGAGAGCGTGATCAGTATGCAGCACACGATTGCCATCCCACAGCTTCAGCGGATGGATGTACAGCCTGCCCTGCTCAAGGCTCATGCCCAATGTAGATACGTACTGGCTCAGAGGCGTTTTAAAGTCTTTCACAGAGCCCCCAATAAAGCTACTCGCGCCGATAGAGTAGCCCTTACGCTTAGGAAAGCTCCACAGGCAGCCATTTTTTACTAAACCAAACTCAAAGCTAAAGGCACCATTCTCGACCGGTACGTCGGTAGCCATCTCTAAGACACCTGCTTCACGGACGGTGTGAGGCTTAAAGCCCAGCCAATTGGCCATCGGCCCTTGAGCACCATCAGCACCGATCAGGTACTGAGCACTCAGTGTTTCTTGCTCGGTCGTGACCCGCCAGCGATCGCCCATGAACTCAATTCCCGTCACAGCCGTCTGATCTCGAACCTGAGCCCCTTTTGCCACCGCTTGGTCAATCAAAAACTGATCAAACACATCACGCCGTACGCTCCAAATCGGCTCAGTCTCTAGCTGCGCATTTACAGCATCGCCCAGCTTCCAGGTATAGCGAACGTTACGGATATAGCTATCAACAGCTGGCGTGAAGTCGCAGTCAAACCAACCGGCAATACTCGGAGACACTGCCCCGCTGCAAGGCTTGTATCTAGGTAAGGCCGCTTTTTCTAGCAGCAGCACCTCTCGTCCTGCCTTTGCCAAGTGGTAGGCCGCTGAGCTACCCGCCGGGCCACCGCCCACAATCACGCACTCAACCATACATGCACTCAACCCTATAGAGCACCTGTGACGTTTACAGGTAGAACCGCCTGAGAATTAGACCGTCTGAATCGCCTTTTCCTTATCTGCTAAAGCTTCGTCAATCTTTTTAACGTACTTGTCAGTCAGCTTTTGAACCTCATCTTGCATATCGCGAGACTCATCTTCAGAAATATCACCGTCTTTTTCAAGCGATCGCGCAAAGTCAATCCCATCACGGCGCACGTTGCGTACAGAAACCCGGCCTTCTTCAGCATACTTAGAAGCGAGCTTCACAAACTCCTGGCGGCGCTCAGCCGTCAACGGTGGAATATTTAGCCGAATCAAGGTACCGTCGCTGTTGGGTGTGAGTCCCACATCCGACATTGAGATCGCCTTTTCAATCATCTGCACCGAGCTAGGGTCAAATGCCTGAATCATCAGGGTACTGGCATCAGGCGTGGAAATATTGGCCAGCGACTTCAGGCTCGTCGGGCTACCGTAATACTCCACCATGACACGATCTAGCAGTGACGTACTAGCGCGACCTGTGCGAATGGTATTAAACGCTCGCTGAGTGGACTCAACGGCCTTTTGCATCGCGGTTTCAACTTCACCCAAATCATCTAACTTCACAGGACTCTCCCACAATTGTTCCAATCGGTTCACCCATCATGGCGCGATTGATATTGCCTCTCACTGAGAGATTGAACACCATGATCGGGATATTATTATCTTTGCACAGCGCGATCGCCGTGCTATCCATTACCTTAAGATCTTTTGCCAGAACGTGACTGTAGGTCAAGGACTCGTAGCGTTTGGCGTTAGCGTTGATGGCCGGATCGCTGTCGTATACGCCGTCTACTTTGGTGGCCTTGAAAAGTACCTCAGCGCTGATTTCGGCAGCCCGCAGCGCGGCGGTCGTATCGGTTGTAAAGAAAGGATTACCAGAGCCGCCCCCAAAAATCACCACTCTGCCTTTTTCGAGATGCCGAATGGCCTTGCGGCGAATGTATGGCTCAGCTAGTTCCTGCATAGAAATAGCCGTCTGAACGCGGGTAGCAACGTCGATGCGCTCTAGCGCGTCTTGCAAGGTCATCGCGTTCATAATCGTTGCAATCATGCCGATGTAGTCGGCAGTCGCCCTATCCATCCCGGCAGAGGAGCCTTTGACCCCTCGAAAAATATTGCCACCCCCCACCACGACAGCGAGCTGGATACCTTGACGGACAACGTCCGCAATTTCCTGGGCAATGGCATCGACAACCGCCGGATCAATGCCGTAGGCCAGCTCACCCATAAGGGCTTCGCCACTTAGTTTTAGCAGTACTCGCTGATAGGGTTTACCCATGCGTGCTCTATAGTATAAGTCAGTAATTTCTACATCAAGATAGCAGCGAAAGTGTTTGGGCGATACCCCGCGCGGCTGTCGATATCATTTCCTATTGTCTTCTTTACTCTTTCAAGGCACGCTCGTTTTGGTTTGGCTCGCCGCTGTCGGGGGGCTCTCAGAGTACCTAAGGCGACTTGACTATGGTCCAGAAATCACCCGTAAGGTCGTCCATATCGGGGCAGGCCATGTGATTTTGATTGCCTGGTGGTTAGCGGTGCCTGCCTGGACTGGCATTGCAGCCTCTGTTTTTTTTAGCGCGATCGCCCTGCTGTCCTACCAGTTTCCACTACTGCCAGGGATTAACAGTGTGGGTCGAAAAAGCTTAGGCACATTCTTTTACGCCATCAGTATCGGACTGCTGATTCTTTGGTTTTGGCCATTACAGCAGCCACAGTATGCTGCAATTGGCATTTTGATCATGACTTGGGGAGATGCGCTAGCGGCGCTGGTGGGGCAACGCTTTGGCCAGCACCCTTACCAGATATGGGGAGAGAAAAAGAGCTGGGAAGGCAGCTTGGCAATGTTGGCCGTCAGCTACACAGTCTGCGCTGGGATTTTGCTTGGGGTGCAGGGACCCGGCGCAGCGACATGGCTGATCGCAGCGGCCGCTGCGGTAGTCGGTACAGCGT
>JBAUIB010000434.1:0-12907 GCA_049680585.1 Phormidesmis sp. | reverse complement strand
CGCTTTCAAGCTTACAAAGGGATTGCCCGCGAAGCGAACACGACACAAGCAGCCGTCCAAGCGACCGCTGGTGAATTTATCAGTCATGAGGGTGGCATCGTGGAGTCGCTGTATGCGGCTTCTCAAGCCATTGTTGACGATGCGCACAGCGGTAGCGGTATGAGTCAGCTAGGTGCGAAAGACCTAGCCGAGCAGGGCTACGACTACCAGTCTATTTTGGGTCACTACTATCCGGGTACTGGTTTGGGTCGCATCGAAACAGACGCAGAATAATCAGCTCTATTTGTTATTGGCTGTCAGTCCGGTCGGTAAGGTGTCAAATCCCGCCTTATCAGAATCGAAAATAATCGATAAGCTATACCTAACAGATGTGACGAAAGCTGATGAAAGCTATTGAGAGCAGTCGATATCTGAATCGGTAGCAAACGGCGTCGGCGCAGTATACGTGTCCCTTCACCGCTTTTGAGAACAGTATGAGCAAGCTTGAGGAGCCCGCTTACCCTATCAGTAAGCAAGAGTTGGAAAACACGGGTCGTACAGCGGTGAGTTACCTTTTTTGGGTGGCTTGGCTTTCCGGCTTCGGCGGACTCCATCGTTTGTACAATGGCAAGGTTGCGACTGGCATTTTATGGATGTGTACTTGGGGGCTGTTTGGCGTGGGTCAGCTCGTCGATTTGGCGCTGATTCCAAAGATGGCTGAGGAGCGATCGCGCCAGCTTCGCAACCGCAAACACCAGCTCGGCAAGTTTGACACGCCTGCTCTTGTCAAAAACGGTCCTCCTCAAGCCCCATCACTGACGCTTAAAATTCTCAAGCTAGCGAAGCGCAACCGAGGTCGCCTCACCGTCACTGACTGCGTCCTCGAAACCGAAGCTACCTTCGCCGAAGTAGAAGCGCAGCTCAAAGAACTGGTAAAGTCTGGCTATGCCTTCGTCACGAACGATGTTACCTCTGGCGTCGTTGTCTATGAAATTCCCGAATTGGAATCCTAACTCGGCTATAGCCATCGTCGAAATTAGGGCTTAATCCATTCTTTCGCGGCATCGACGGCCTGATTCATGCCTTCTGAGCCCAGGCGAAACAGCAGATAGAGGATTGTGCTGGTGGTAGAAAAAGCGATCGCACAAATCGTCAAGCCGGCTAGGCTAATTGCGCCATCGTCGTCTAGCAGACCAAATCCGGTGACGAAAATACCAATCGCAGGCAGTGTATTGGTCAAGGGAATGGGGATCATCATCGAAATGGACATCAGGGCGATCGCCAGCCCAATCACCATCCGCCCCGTTCGGCTAGTGCACACGGGCGTTAGCCTAGGCCGCGCCACCGTTTCGATGCGCTGCAGCCAGGGCATTCCTTTGCTCAAAAATTCCTGAATAGTGCTGCGCTCAAAGCCGCGCTTGCGAAATGATTCTGGCAGCCAGGGTTGTTCGCGGCCAATAACGAGCTGCACTGCTAGTAAAAGCATCACAATGCCGAACGGCACAGAATAGCCCGGCGCGGGAATCGGCAGCGCCGACGGCAATGCCAGCAATACAAACAAAAAGCCGAAGGTTCGCTCGCCTGCAATCTCCAAAATCTCATTGAGTGTCACCGTCTGAGATTTCGCTATCGGCTTGCCCGACTGACGACTGAAGCTATCAGCCAAGTTGTTCGTCAAATTATCTGCAAGTCCTGCATTTACAGCATCGCTCAGAAAATATTTTTGTAGCTCAACCGATAGCTTGGCCATAGAAGTACAAAATGCTCTTGATGTTTAGTGATATAGCTTTGGCCACTTAGCTCACTACATTAGCGATCTCTAAAACCGTTGGTTTCTGCGGGCTAAGTGGCGCGCAAGCGTACGTAGGCGCAGCCTTCTCTGTGAGTATGCATCCGTACGCTTGCTATAATAGCTGTCTGCTAGCCCTTGTTGAGGGTTAAAACCCCCGGTCTTCGTATCATCTTTGCATCCCCTTCGCGTCAAGATTGAAGAGCGGCTAACCCGTTTCGAAAGCTGCCCAGTCCTGCGGAGATGCTCGCATTGGAAACGTTGGTCATCGTTTTCTAAAGCTCCGTAAACATCAAGGTTTCCTGTAACAAAAGAGTTGACACGAGAAAAAATACTGATACGCTGTTTTTACGGCTATTGCCCGGTTTGAACTACCCAGTTTGACTGCCCAGTTTGACTGCCTAGTCCAAACGTGTGCAACGGCTTAACCGCTCGAAAATTTAGCAGAACGCCTGTGCTGACTGTGTCACCAGTCAACACAGGCTCGCCCTTTAACTGGCACAAGCAGTCAAAAGGTTATGGCCATGATGCCATAGCCGCCCTGACTTATTGCAAGTTAGGGCGGCTAAGTTTTCGCGCTTTCTTCAAACCCCTTGAAACACTTCAGTGGAGAAATCGTGAAAATGACAATTTATACGGCTACAGACCTGCGCGTAGCTGCGTTCGGGTTGCAGATTGATTCGCCTAATCGCCCACCCGATTGCCCTCCTAATCACCCTTTCAGCAATGCAGAACGCAGCGGCCATAAAGATCGGCTGCGTCATATTCTGCTGGGCTCTCCCGAAGAAATTCGGCAGGCCATTCATCAGCTGCACGTGTTGAACTATGTAGAGCCGCTGCTGTGGAGTCCAATCATGGCAGTGGGCGAACGGCTGGTGATTACGCCTGAGCAGGGGGAGGCGATGAGCTTGCTGCGGCGTTAGCTGCGGTGTAGAAGATGACTCCATAGCCTTCTTGATAGCCTTCACGAGGGTTCAGCGTGCGGATGTTGTCGCTGAGTCAGTCACTGAGTCAGTTGTTGCTTGAGCTGTCGCCAGATGGGTATCAAAAAACAGAGTCACCTTGGATAAAAAGGCGTCCCGCGTAGGTGCCAGCTCACAGCTATTACCGAGCCGAACACCTTCCGTATGTTTCGTGGGTAATGTCCATAGCTCGGTATTGCTGCCTGCTGATTGTTTTAGCCGCTGAGCGTGATTATAGGGAATGACCTCATCGCGATCGCCATGAATCAGTAAGATAGGACGCGGTGAAATCTGACCAATACTCCGCTCAGGCGCAGAGCGAGCAATATCGACTGAATATTGGATTTTCCCCAACAGCCTTAGCCCCGGCATGAGCAGTTGTGATGCCACTTTTGGTAGACCGGTCTGACGTTCCAGCTCCCCACCCACAACATCGCGCATATCGGCAAATGCACTATCGGAAACCACCGCCGCAACTTCTGAAATCCCTTCGAGTGCTAACAGCGTGGTGGCTCCGCCGTAAGAGGTCCCGTGGATACCAATCTCGCTAGGGCGAAACCCTTGTTCTATCAAAAAATCTACAGAGGCTCGCACATCGCCTTTTTCTAACAGGCCCAGACCCAAATGCTCTCCTCCAGACAAACCGTGCCCGCGTAGGTCAAATGTGAATACCGCAAAGCCTGCGTTGCTATAGGCTTGGACAAGGTCTGTTGTGTGACAACCCCAAGCGCGGGAATGCAGACCATGTAGCAAAATAATGGCTCGGTTGCCTTGGTTAGGGATGAACCATCCCTGCAAAACCGTCTCGTCAGTCAGACTGTTGAACAATACAGGGCGAACCTCACTAACCCCGAGGGATGCGGCAGTCGGCACTGCTCCCTGCTGGCGCTCAGGGGTGATCAAGAGATTGAGAATGTGCCAGCTAACGCCGAAGTAGAGAATTAAACTCACGCCGAAGCTAGCAGCGACAGCGACTATCGCGGGGGTCACTTTGCTGAAGTGCATATTTACAGAATCAAAAGCCTTATGTGAGAGTGGGCAACTTGGCAGACACAACAGGTCACATCCTAGCTTGTGTTCCTTGCCAGATCACCTGAATTTGCTTATAAAAGCACTGCTTCTTGAGCTCGCTTACATCTTCTAGTTTGGCCGCTTCCAAAAAACGCTGTTGGCCCAAGAAAGCCAATCCATAAATCAGATTTTGAGTGAACTCGCCTTTGAAGTAGCCGCCGTGGACATCAATCAGCTTGGCTTGATCTGAGTCGCGCAAGTAAGGAAAGACTAAGCGAATATAGTTCAAAAAGTTTAGTGCAGATGCTTTTTCGGCAAAGCTAACCACGCCTGTCGGGCGAGATGATTGAATGTTGGCGGCGTAGTCAGTGTGGATATCTATATAGTCTGTGCAGTCAAAGTAGGTAAATCTGTTGGCAACTAACAGCAGATGGCGGCACAGCTCTGCTGTGAGCTCGCTGGGATCTTGTTCTGCCCTTTCTAGCAAAGATAGCTCCAGTAGATTGAGATGCTCAACTTTAGAGGCGCGAATCTCTAGAGACTGTCCGGGGAACGGGGGGTCACTGGCTAACCTGCTGCTGTCGGCATCATAGTTCGGCTTGTAACCGGTCTGATCGTGCCGGTTGCGAAAGTGCTGAGCGGTGATGTTGCCGAGCTTATAGCCCCTGAATCTGCTCTTGGCCGGAAAGCTGATATAGTTGGCGGCGGTAGACGCTACTCGCAGCGCTAGGTCAGCTTCATTGCTAAACACATAGGATTCTTTTGCTCGCCGCAGCGAAGACTTGAGAAAGTTGCCTCGCCCCTGGAGGATAGATTCGACTGGGATATCGGGGGCGACGAGGACGAGCCGGCCCAGGATAAAAGACTCGCCTAGCTCTTGATTGGGCTTTTGGCTGATGGCTTGAGGGTCAAAGACATCTGATAAAATGCGGATTGCTTGGGTGAGTACCTCACAGCCCAGGCTATGAGCCACAAAGGAGAGTATGATTTTTTTGTCAGGGCTGATCTTCTCGTGAATGTGCTGATCTAGCTGACGAACAAGCTCTACTAAGTCGATTGTTCCGTAGTTGCTGGCCCGATAGCGATCTCTAGAGTAGGTGAGCAGCCTCAGCAAGATCAGCATGCCGACTGAGGCCACCACAAAAAAGCTGATAATAGAGATGAGCCCAATCAACCAGCCGGGCGCATTCCAATGAAATAGCGCGACACATAGCGCGACGACAGCAGTGCCCGCGATCGCTGTAAAGACAAGATTAAAAGACTTGCTGAGCGTGATCACGTAAATGCTGAGCCCTATCGCGATCGCACCTACCAAACACCAGATTAAAAAGTTTTGGGTTACCAGCAGCGAATAGGTCGCGATGCCCAGTACGAAGGCCGAAAGAAAAATACCCAACAGCAGAGTGGGCAACGCTTCAAAGGCGTAGCGGCCCTTCGCAGAATTACGCGGCTCGGCAGGCCAGCGATAGCCCAAAAAAACGCTCTTTTGAATACTGTTGCGGATGTTTGCAATGTCCAGGCGACCGGCAGCAGCGGCGACTTGATCGAGCGCGCCAGTTGGAGCGATCGCCGCCTCGGAGGGTCGACCCGCGATGTAGGCAAAAATTTGGCTGTACCACTTCCTTGCATTCTCATCGGAGACCGAATAGCCATGAATCGCAATCACCATATGCTCCGCCTTAATGCTGTGCTCGGCAATTTCAGCGATCTGGCGAACGCTGCGATCGCGGCCTGAGACGGTTTCACTTGAAACGCCTAGCGGTGGATCATCGACATGAATATTGCCCGTACTGCGAATGTAGTAGCCATAGTTCTGCTTTAGATTAGGCGCATCTTGTCCTTCTAATAGCGGATTAGAAGTCGCGTCATCGAGGGGCAGCTCTTCAATCGTAAAGGGAGGAATATTAGAAATTTTCATATAATTGCAGTTTTCACAGGTAACTTTTTTATAGCGGTGTGCGGATGCATTCGTACATCGCGAGTCACTTGGCCCGTTGCCATGTAAGGCTTTTGCCAGAAAAAATGTATTCAAGCCAAGTGACAAACGCTATATAGTGAAGCGTTCAATTGAAAAGTGGCCCGCCCGCTGAAACGGGTGACGAAACTCTCGCTCTTTCAATAAATATGCTAGTTTGACCTACTCACTTGCTAAACTAGCGTCACAAAACTGATACAAATCCATACGAAAGCGCCACTTCTGCTCGACTATAGATAGAGGCAGCAGATTGTTGTTTTTGCGCTGAAAGATTCTCTTGGGCGACATCACCCAATACCTTTGAGTGCCTATTGCATCCTTCAAATTCTCTGCCGACAGGCAAACGCTTGGTGGGAGAGGGCTAGCCACTCACATTAACCATCTGTCATACAGCGGTCATCTATAAGTAGTCTTTACAGGAGTATTGAGCTTATTCAATGAATAATCCGGATCTGATAGATAAACGCAATGGTATATTTTAACCATAGACTTTTATGTTTGATTTCTAATTCACCATTTACTGAAGTCTATTCAAGGCGTTAGGCGAGTAGCCGCGAATGCCGGTTTATGTGCGTTTGCATGTGGCTTAGCGCAGTCTTGCTCGAAGTTGGTTGGAAAATTCGTCTTGGGTATTGCTCACACCTATGTTTACTGTTGATGTTCTGGCTCAAACCAGCTGGCTGATTCCCTGCTATCCGCTGCTGGGTGCTGTGTTTTCGCTTTTTTGGTCGCCGGCGGTAATCCGCCATACGGGGCCGCGTCCGGTGGGCTATCTCAATCTGTTAATGACGGTGTTTGCGCTGGTTCATAGCGGATTGGCCTTGATGGCACTGTGGCATCAGCCGCCTCAGGTTTTGAATTTGCCTTGGCTGCACGTTGCCGACTTGAATTTAACGCTGCCGCTGGAACTGTCTGTGCTAACGCTGGGAGCGAGCGTCGCGATTGTGGTGCTCAACTTGCTGGTGCAGGTGTACGCCATCGGCTACCTAGAAATGGACTGGGGCTGGGGGCGGATGTACGCGCTGCTAGCGCTGTTTGAGGCGGGGATGACGGCGCTGGTGCTGTGCGATTCGCTGTTCTTTAGCTATATCTTGTTGGAAATTTTGACGCTGGGAACCTATTTGATTGTGGGCTTCTGGTTTAATCAGTCGCTGGTGGTGAGCGGAGCGCGAGATGCGTTTTTGACCAAAAGGGTGGGTGACTTGATTTTGCTAATGGGGGTGCTGGCGCTGTATCCATTAGCTGGAACTTGGAACTTTAGCGAGCTATCGCAATGGGCGCAGACCTCACCGGAGGTCAATCCGCTAAAGCTGGGGTTGATTGGCGCGGCGCTGGTGGCGGGCCCGGTAAGTAAGTGCGCTCAGTTTCCCTTACATCTGTGGCTCGATGAGGCGATGGAAGGCCCACTGCCGACCACGATTCTGCGAAATTCGGTGGTGGTGGCAACGGGGGCTTGGGTGCTGGTGAAGCTGGAGCCGGTGATTGCGCTCTCACCTTTTGCAACAGGGCTAGCTATTGCGATTGGCAGTATTTCAGCGGTGGGCGGCAGTGCGATCGCCGCTGCTCAAATCGACATCAAGCGAGTGCTCTCCTACCTTGCAAGTGCCTACATGGGCCTGATTTTTATTGCGATTGGCACTGGTCAAACCGAGGCGGCGCTGCTGCTGGTGTTGACCCATGCGGTGGCGACAGCTTTGCTGCTGATGGGGATTGGCTCGGTGATTTTGAGTGTGGTGACCCAGGATGTGACGCAGATGGGCGGCTTGTGGCAGCGCCGTCCGGTAACGGGACTGTGTTTGCTAGCGGGCATTGCCGGACTGATTGCGCTGCCGCCGTTTGGTGGATTCTGGTCGCTGCTGGCCGTATTGGAGGGACTGAGTGCCCAGAGCCGTTGGGGCTTGGTGGGAATTGTGCTGATCACGAATGGAACTGCTGGCTTTGCGCTGATGCGGATGTTCGGGCTGATATTTGCGGGTGATCGCACGGCTTTCACGGCCCGCGCCCCGGAGCCGATTTGGCTGATGGTACTGCCGATGGTGGCGATGGCTGGCTTTACGCTGCATTTGCCGCTAATTATGCAGTCGTTAGATTTGTTGCCAGCCGTCAATTACGCCGGGAGTCTGTCGCTTTTGTTAGCGGTCTCTAGTGGCGTGGGAATCGCGATCGCCAGCGTCTTCTACCTTTGGCAAAAAGTTGCCCGTCCGGCAGATCTACTTCCGCCGGTACTCAACCGGCTGCTGGCCTACGACTTTTACACCCCCAAGGTGTATCAGTTCACAGCGATTGGTGCAGTCGATGGGCTCTCTCGCTTTGCGGACTGGCTAGATCGCTATGTGGTTGATGGGCTGGTGAATTTGGTTGGCGTTTCCTCGCTGTTTAGTGGGGAGGCGCTGAAATATTTCAACAGCGGTAAGAGCCAAGTTTACGCCCTGACGATTGCCTTTTTCGTCGCGGTGCTGGGCTTCTACTTGAGCTGGAGCTACCTGCCCGGTTTGCTATAGGCGCGGCTGGCACGAACTTTGTTTTAACTGCCGTAGAAGTTCCTCTCTTCTCTTCATTTTCTGTAGATTTTTCTTTGAAAAACAACTATGCTGAGCACCCTTATCTGGCTACCTGTTATCAGCGCTGCTGTAATCGCGTTTTTGCCGCTGAGCATACCGGCAAAGCAGGCTCGCAGCACCGCTCTAGTCATATCCGGCGCGGCCCTATTGTGGACGATTGGCCTGTTCTTTCGCTTTGATCTGAGCAATCCCGGTTTTCAAATGCGTGAGTTTATACCCTGGCTACCGACGCTAGGGCTAAACTACGATCTGGCGCTGGATGGCCTATCGCTGATGATGCTGGGTTTGAACAGTTTGCTGACCTGGATCGCAATTTTCGGCAGTACGGATACGACAGAGCGATCGCGCTTTTTCTATTCCCTCATTCTGTTGGTCAGCGGCGGCGTGGCAGGCGCATTTCTCTCGCAAAACCTGCTGCTATTCTTTCTCCTATTTGAGATTGAACTCATCCCGCTTTACTTCCTGATTTCGATCTGGGGTGGGCCTAAGCGTGACTATGCGGCCACTAAGTTCTTACTCTATACGGCGACGGCGGGCGCACTTATTTTAGCGAGTTTTCTAGGGACGATATGGCTTGGCGGCGGTAGTGACTTTTCTTATGCGCAGGCGCTACAGGTGGAGCTGCCGCTCTCGACTCAGGTGATTTTGCTAAGCGCGATGTTAGTTGGATTTGGGATTAAAATTCCACTTGTGCCGTTTCACACCTGGCTACCGGATACCTATGTAGCAGCCTCTCCTTCGGTGGCGATTCTGTTAGGTGGCGTTTTGGCAAAGCTCGGCACCTACGGCATTTTTCGCTTTGGCCTGGGTTTATTCCCCGATGCATGGGCGTTGCTGTCTCCGTATTTAGCAATTTGGGCGACGGTGAGTGTGCTGTATGGCGCGACGACAGCGATCGCTCAAAAAGACATCAAGCGTATGGTGGCCTACAGTTCTATCGGGCATATGGGCTACGTCATGCTGGGCGGCGCGGCCTTTACTGAGCTAAGTCTCATCGGCGCGGTCTCCCAGATGGTCTCTCACGGTCTGATCTTGGCATTGTTGTTCCACTTAGTGGGCATCGTAGAAACTAAAGTGGGCACGCGGCAGCTCGATGTGCTCAATGGACTCATGAATCCGCTACGGGGCCTACCGATGGTGAGTGCGCTGCTGGTGCTCAGCGGCATGGCCAGCGCCGGGATTCCAGGCTTAGTAGGCTTTATCACCGAGTTCTTAGTCTTTCAGGGTAGCTACAGCGTCTTCCCGGTACAGACCATCTTTTGCGTCGTCGGTACGGGCCTGACGGCTGTGTACTTTGTAATTTTGATTAACCGCACTTGCTTTGGTCGCTTGGATAATAAACGAGTAGCGGAGCAGCCGGGCTATGGAAAAGTGACGACAGCGGAGCGGATTCCGGCGTTGGTGCTGGCTACTTTTGTGGTTGTTTTGGGCCTTCAGCCTAATTGGCTAGTGCATTGGAGCACCGCGACTTCCCAATCATGGGTGGCGGCCATGCCAACAACCGTGCCAGCAACAGAGGCGGTGAAATTAGCAGTGACTCCTCAGTCTGCACCGCTTTCTCAGTTGCCTGCTTCATTCCCATCTGTGCTAGCAGACGTGCCTTTACTGTCGAATTGAGTCTGACTCGCGATACTGCTCTGATCCAACAACATAGCCAACAGCCTCAAGCAACCTCTCCTTCTTCCTCCGTGCTTTCTCTATACAAGTGTCTTTGAGCCCTTCTCCTATGACAACTACGACTGCAACGCTTTCCTCAACGCTGCCCCCTTCTAATCATGAATTTTATGAGGTGATTCATCGTCTCGAAGCAGGCGGCTCCATGCTGCCCGATACGCCTGACAATCTCAAGCAAATTATCGGCATCTATAAAGCCTACGCCGTGCCAATGGATTTCTACTGGCGAGATCTTCTCTATATTGCCGAGCAGGTTTTCCTAAATCCGCTGCCCGCCTTTAAGTACTTCATTTCTGAGGCGTATCTCGACCGGCCCAATGCTTATGCAGGCGAGAGCGCCGATCTGCGGATCTGGCGGGGCGAAGCGGACGCACACCCCGAACTGCGAGCTTTTATCGAAAAAGGAGAGACTAACCGTAAGCTGCCCAAGATTCTTCATCACCTCTGGCATGATCGGATCAACATGGAGTTTGCGGAAGCCTGCATGCAGGCGATGTTTTGGCATGAAGATATCAATCCTCGCTTCAATGCGTACTTAGACAGCGATGAGTACCGGCAGAATAGCGATCGCGCCATCCGCGCCTATTTCAAAGGCAATCCCGCCATGATGGGCCTCTATAAGCTCTTCCCAGAAATGTTTTTAGAGAAAGTCAAACAGCTCTCCTACTATTCAAATCTGGGATTGTTTTGGGAAGTGATGGCCCCCGTCTTTTTTGAAATGAGCGATCTATACGATGAAGGCAAGCTCACCAGCGTCCCTGAAGCCATGGATTTTTTGGTCAACGGTATTTTTGCCGTGGCGGGTCGCCCCATCTTTCACCATGTCTATATCGGCGGCGAGTGCTACGAGATTATTCCGAAGTCTCAGGGCTTTACCTGGCTCTACGAAGCCGCGCTGCCCTACGTGGAAGCCGTGTTTTACCGAACCGCGCCTTTCCGTGGTACCAAATCCTACAATGCCCAAGCACATCAGGTACCCAGCGAGCAACAAGACTTTCACTACGGCATTCTCTACGCCGACATTTGCCCGGTCGGCAGCGCGGGCATTCCACCCACGCTGTTAATGCAGGACATGCTGCATTTCCTGCCAGATTATCTGATAGAAGAATACGAACAGCATCGACGTGGCGAAGATGACACACTCATTCAGCTCGGCGTCACCTTTCAGCGATCTATGTATAACGTGACTTCTGCAGTGATTCAGGCGTTGCGCTCGGCGCTGCTGTATCCGCTAGATGATCCTAACCCCGAGCATTTGAAGGCCAATCGAGCGTTTTTCGAGCAACAGATGGACCGCTTAAAAAGGCCGGAATCTCGACTGCGTGAAATTCAGTCGCAGGACTATCGCTAATTCAAGTTTCTGATCACTCCAATTGCCTATCACTGAGCTAAACTCTGAGGACTTCTTATGCCCAGCATTGCAGAAATTGCTACCCAGACAGAAGGTTTTTCTACCCTAGTTGCCGCTGTTGGTGCCGCCGGATTAGGAGAGGTTTTGACCACAGGTGGCCCCTTCACTGTGTTTGCGCCGACCGATGATGCCTTTGCTAAGCTGCCGCCCGGAACCGTGCAGACGCTGGTAGACAATCCGCCGCAGCTTGCTCGCATCCTAAAGTATCACGTAGTTTCTGGCACTTGGCGCAAGGCAGATATGGGCGGGGGCACGGCCCTGACCTCCCTAGAAGGATCGCCCATTCCCATCCGAGTAGAACCCAACTTTGAAGTGAAAAATGCCACAGTAGCGGCAGCCGACATCGAAGCCGATAATGGCATCATCCACGTCATCGACACCGTTATCTTGATGGGTTAAACAAGGGCCGATGGCACCTACGCATTGCTTTTAAGGCGGTTGAGAATGCGCAAGACATCCCAAAGTTCATTGCGCCGTCGGTTGAGAGAAAAGTCATCTGAGAAAGCGTACTGAGCGCTATCTAGCTTGACGAAGATAGAGTATTCGCCGTTGCTAACAAGACCAAACTTTGGACCTTCCTGGGAGCTAGAAGCCATATATGCCAATGCTTGAGGCAGTGCCGTTGTTAGATTAAATGAGGTTCGCTTAGATTCTACTAGCACAATCCAAAGATCGTCTGAGACGACTAATGCATCAATGCGACCCTGATAAACTTTTCTATTTTCATCCTCTACTTCGAACCGGACTGAAGCTTCTGACTTAAGCAAAAAGGGCGGATCATAAAATCCTGCCATCTCTAACAGCGGCGATATCACAAGGAAGTTAACGGCATTTTCTAATAGATGACCGTATTGACGGTGATACAAGTAGCGTTGCTTAATTAGATCAAGCCTCTTTCGCTCAGCTTCTGTAAGGCTTTCTAGCTGAGCCATCCACTCAGGAAAGAACAGAACAAAATCTGGACTGGCTGTTACCTCATACACTCGTTCGGCTTCAGCTAGGCTGGTGATATAGTCAGTAACAGCGAGTAATTGAGCCATCGACAGTCTTTACCCTAGCTTACAAGTCGCTTCCCCACCTAGCTCAATCCAACCGTGGATGAGCCCAGAAGTTGACTGTGCGGCAGCGCATTTGCCTGCGTTGTCGATGACAATGACGCCACCTTCACCGTTTACTTTAGCAACTAAATACTCAATGCCAGCTTCGGCAGCTTCAGCTGCGTTCATGTCCTTAAAATAAACATAGTCAGAAATGGTTTTAGAGAGAACGGTGCGTAAAAACTGTTCTCCGTAGCCAGTGGCTGAGACCGCACAGGTTTCGTTGTCGGCAAAGACGCCTGCACCCACCACAGGGGTATCGCCGACTCGGCCCCAGCGTTTGTTCACTAAGCCGCCGGTAGAGGTTGCTGCTGCTAAGTGGCCCTGGCTGTCTCGTGCGACTGCGCCGACGGTGCCGAGCTTTTGCTTAATTTTCTCATGATCTAAAACGATGCGTCCCGCTGCTTGAGCCTCTTTGAGCTGTTGGATTCTGGCCTCTGTCACGAAG
>JBAUIB010000433.1:0-9867 GCA_049680585.1 Phormidesmis sp. | reverse complement strand
AAGAAAATCCCAACGGCTCTTTGATGCTCAAAGCTGACCGGACGCTGCCTTACGACGATATTGCCGATCTTCTCGGCGAACTGAGAAAGATGGGGGGGCGGCGGGTATCGCTGGCTGTCGAGTGATTGGGTGCGATCGCCTTCATCCGCCTGCTTTTATCTGCCAGTTTTAATTTGGCTGCTTTAAAAATACCTTTCAACTAAGCAGCAAGATAGCAAAAAAAGCAACCTTATATGAGGTTTTTGTTGGCCTTTAAAGCCGCAAAAAAAGCGAAATGCCAGGTGAATACTGATAGAGAAATCGCCGATCTTAAAAGATGAATTCCTTTATCAGAGAGGCATGCAGTAAGTTTCACAAAAGTGTAATTATGTCAACAAAGGCTATCGAGAAAGTGATGTGATACCTATAGCGCTCAGTACTTACGCGGAGTCGGATATATAGCCTTAGTAAAGGCCAGTCATTTTCGCGGATCTTTCTTTCGGCCTGTGAATAAATATACGGAGGTGCAACTGCTCCTGAAGCGACAATTTTGGTTGCAGTGCGTATTTCTTTTGTTTAACAAAACCCAATGGAGTGATTCGTATGATCCAAACCCTGAAAAAGCAAGGCTTGAGAGTAGCTTTGCCCCTGCTTCTACTCACGACTGCTTGCGGTGGTGAAAAGTCCACTACAGCTTTCCAGCCTGGAGCCGGGATTCAGTCTTCGGATGCCGCTGAAACAGTTGCACCAGCTAGCACCGAAGCCTTTGCAGGACTGAGCGCAGACGCAACGCTCGGCGAACTTGGCGATATTGTCCCGACAACCGAGAGCGATGAGAACATTGCTGATGCAATCCTCGTCCCCGATTTCGACGAAGTATCGACCTCTGTTCCTGAGCCGACAGCGCTGGCTGGCCTAGCTGTTGCAGCCCTCGGCCTCGGCGCTATTAAGCGCAGACAGTCTGCTTAGAACAGGCCGCTTAGGCTTTTGCTCCCGGCGGGTCGGCGGCTTTAGCTCTAGAGCTAAGGCTTCAAAGATTTCTAAAAATCTGTCGGCCCAAACGGGCCTAAAAGCAACCCCAAAAGCACACAGAGCGTCGGCGGATTTGTCTATGGGGGGCAGCTTATCCGGCGCTCTCTGGTGCTACTCGGGGAAAGTCTAACCACCTAGCTTGTTAAGCTCTAACGCTCGGCTGACCATATTGAGTCGCCGAGCTTTTTTTATGATCGCCAAAGCAACGGGCTACCGAGGGTATACTTAATGCTTTCCGCTGCTTTTTTACCGCTGCTTCTTTTATAGAGTTTCCCACTCTACACAATCTCTCACTACACAATCTCTCACTACATCAATGGATCCAATGGATCACAACCGAGTAGAACGGCTATTGACCGATCTTAAACAGCCGGACTCAGCTATCCGCGATCGCGCCTCAGCCGAGCTATGGCATTTGTGGTTTCATCAAAAGGGCGTGTACGGTGCTCAGCAGCTCATGCAGGCCGAATCCCTCCTTCGGGCAAGGAAAATCACCGAGGCCGAATTCATCCTGAGCGAAATTATTCAGGCCCAGCCTGACTTTGCTGAAGCCTGGAACCGCAGAGCCGTGCTGCGCTATACACAAGGAGAGCACTGGCAGGCGATCGCCGACTGCCAAGCGGTTATTCGCCTCATTCCCTATCACTTTGGCGCACTACATGGGCTGGGGCTTTGTCACTGCGCGGTTGGCAATCATGTCGCCGCAATCCAGTCTTTTCGACAGGCGCTAGCGGTGCAGCCCTATGCGCTGGCTAACCAGCGCATGATTTTAGAATGTACCGCCAAGCTAGAGGACACTGTTGGCGAACTCTGAAACATCAGCTCAAAGTCATTGAAGAGCGATCAGTGGCGATCGCTATACAGTAAGCCATAAAGAGGATCAGCTACCTTCAGCGCTAGCGAGATCGAAGTAAAAGACGCTGCCTTCACCGACGGTTGAGCGGACCTCAATGGTGGATTGATGTTGCTTAGCCACGCGGCGACAAAGTGCTAGGCCAATGCCGTTGCCCTCCGCCCGGCTTTTCCCTGCCCGGTTAAACATTGCAAATATTTTTTGCTGAGCCTCCGGGGCAATGCCAGGACCGTTATCGCTGATAGAAATGATCCACCGTTTGGAGCTTTCTGCCCTGGGAAGATAAAAATGCTGCGTTCTGCTAACAGCTATCGCACCCACCACTTCTGTAGGCTCATCTTTGGACGGTTCGAGAGCTGCCCATATTTTTACGGTAGGTGCCTCGGTGTCATTATGTATAATTGCGTTCTTGACCAGATTGCTGATCAGCTGCACCAGTAGCTGACGACTGCCGTGGACTTGAGGCAGGGTTTGCCAAGTCACGTCAGCACCTTTTTGATTGATCAGCGTTCCTAGTCCTGCGATCGCCTCTCTCACCACAGCGTCCAGATCGACCGACGTAAAGTCTGTGGCCTGTGACTGTACTTTGCTATAGCTCAGCAGCGCGTCTAAAAGCTTATTCATGCCCTGGACAGTTTGCTGACCCATCTCAGCCAGCTTCTGCTGCTTGGGCGCTAGCGATGTTCTGATCAGTAAGTCAAAGGCTGACTTGACAACTCCCAATGGACTCCGGAGCTCGTGAGCAGCTGTATAGCTAAAGTTTTCTAGCGCTTGATTGCTCTCATGGAGCTGATGGAGCGTATCGCGCAGCCAATACTGCCGCGCTCGATTCATCAAACAGGAGCGGACAATTGCCGCAAAAAGCTCGCGTTTTAGCGGTAGCTCTAGCAGTAAAACGCTGCGGTGATGGGTGGTTTGCCCGAGTAGCGCCAGACAGTCGCCAAAGCGCTGACACTCCTTGAGCAGAATAATGACTGGAATATCAGACCACTCTGGCTGCTGGGTGAGGTGTTCACCTAGCTGCTTACCTAGTAACTCGCCTGTGAGGACTTCTTCTGTCAACACGACCAGCGTCGCCTCTGTGCGAATGGCTTCAGCGACCGCTGCTACCGTTGGCTCATCGACTTGTACCTGAGCCTGAGTTTCTAATACCTCACGCAAAGCCTGTTCATTTGCGCCTAAGCGGGCAGCCAGCACAATCCGTTGGGGGCTCTGTCTTTTTACAAGGGGTAGTTCAGGCATCAGTCGCGGTACCTAACTTTGTGGGACTAGCCGCATCAGCAACATAATGAGGCAGCCCAGACAGAATGCCAGAAAACTGACCTAAGGCTTCGCTAATCTCAATACTGCCTGGATTCAGCTTGACTTCACAGATTTGCTTCTCATGGTTGCCGTAGCGATTTTTATAAACGCTAAGGGCATGACGGATCTCTCCATTGGCCTCAAAGTGACGAAATAACAGAACGGTATCGGCTAGATAGCTAATATCTACTGCCGTATCCATCGATAGACCTAATGCTCCATGCTGAGCCACCATCAAGAAGGTCAGCACGTCTTGCTGGCTAAGCCGCCTCATCAGCTCGTGCATCTGAGAGATCAGCCGGATCTTCGTCGGCATAGCATTCAAATAGCCAGTGAGGGTATCAATGGCAACAATCTTAGCGCCCCAGTCTTCTACATCTGCATCAATCAGACTTGAAAACTTACCAGGCGTGATATTGCCGAAGCTCAACTCGTGCAGATGAAAGCGATCGCTCTCAATTAATGGTGCCAGGTCCATCCCTAACCCCTTGGACCTTCTCAGAAAAGTGTCGATCGATTCATCGAATAGGAAAACGCTAGCTTTGCCGCCCTGGCTTGCTAGCTGATAGGCAAATAGGGTGGCGATAGAGGTTTTACCCGTACCCGAAGGCCCTAGCAGGAGACAAGATGTCCCTAAATTCAAGCCACCTCCCGTGAGTCGATCTAGGGTCGGTAATCCGCTCTCTAGCTTTTGAACATCAGGTAGTTTTATAGAGTCAGCACTGGCTAGCTTAACGCTGTCTGAATGCTGGTGTGAGCGATAAAGCTGAATGCCTTGATCATTGATTTCTAAATCATGCAGCCCCGGTTCATAGCTACTCCCTCTCATTTTAGAGATTCTGAGATAGCGATGGTCGCTGCCGTGAGGCGTCGTTTCGATCGTGAGCGAGATGACACCGTTCACAATCGCCACCAGCTCATGATCACCTGAGGTATCTTCTGGAGAGTCTGTCAATAAAACGGTCATCCCTCGGCTGGTGGTGTAGTCTCTTAGTTTGAACAGCTGCTGACGATAGATCATGGTATCGTTCGACAGCATCCTCAGCTGAGAGATCCCGTCAAAGACGATACGGCTAGGCTGCTCGACCTCAATCTTTTCGATGATGGCCTGCATCGTTTCGGCGAGCTCTTTCTCCGAGGTATCAAAAATGGTCTGGCGATTAGTCATCGCTTGAATCGCCGACACTGTACTCAGATCAAAAAAGGAAATGCCAGAAGTGTCTAGCCCAATTGACTGAGAGGTTCGCTCTAGGCTCTCCACACGCTGTGTTAGCGCTAGGCACAGTACTTTTTCTTCATTAGCTGCACCTGCACACAAAAAGTGAAGCGCTAAGGTGGTTTTACCGCTACCAGGTGAGCCATTAATGGCATATAGTTCGCCTGCGGGCAGTCCACCATGCAAAATTTCATCTAGCGCTTCTAAGCCAGTGGAGACACGCTCATAGGCTTCGTACTGCTTCACTTATTGTAATCCTCGTCTCTCTTGGTAAGCCTGTCGGCAGTCAGCATATGGGCTGTTTCGTTTTTTAAAGCATTTTACGCTTGTTGTAGCACGATTTAGAGTGGACCTAATCTCCGTCAGCTCACTCAAAGAGGCGCGTTCTATGGCAACCTGAAAGATAACTTGGAAAAATAATTCGGGAAAATAGCTATAGCCAATGTTGGATGTATTCGTCCGTTGGCGAAGGCTGTAGAAGAATCACTCGTTTTTTCCACAGCGTCCTTATATACTTACCTGCTTTTTAGAGGCGGCCTTTCCTGTAGGTCAATCGCTACTTATGCAAACGCTATCTACTCCTCCCCAAACAACTCGCTCCGAACCGGCTCAAGCGGCGTCTAGCGAGGCTAGCTTTGAGGCCACGATCACTCGGCGTAAAACCCGCCCGGTAAAGGTAGGCGAGGTAACCATCGGCGGCGGACATCCGGTCGTTGTCCAGTCGATGATTAACGAAGATACGCTTGACGTCGAGGGCTCGGTCGCCGGGATTCAGCGGCTGCATGAAGCGGGCTGTGAAATCGTCAGAGTTACCGTACCGAGTATGGCGCATGCTCGCGCCTTAGCTGAGATTAAGCAAAAGCTGGCCCAGAGCTACCAGGCGGTGCCCTTAGTGGCAGACGTGCACCATAATGGCATGAAGATTGCGCTAGAAGTCGCGAAGCATGTCGATAAAGTCCGCATCAATCCAGGGCTGTATGTCTTTGAAAAGCCATCGAGCGATCGCACCGAATACACCCCCGAAGAATTCGATGCCATTGGTGCAAAAATCCGTGAAACCCTAGAACCACTCGTCATCTCGCTGCGCGATCAGGGCAAAGCCATGCGCATTGGGGTCAACCACGGCTCTTTAGCTGAGCGCATGCTCTTTACCTACGGCGATACGCCCGAAGGCATGGTCGAGTCCGCCCTAGAATTTATCCGAATTTGTGAATCGCTCGATTTTTACAACATCGTCTTGTCTTTAAAGGCGTCTCGCGTGCCAGTGATGCTGGCAGCGTATCGGCTGATGGTTAAGCGGATGGACGAAGAAGGCATGAGCTACCCGCTGCACTTAGGCGTCACTGAAGCCGGAGACGGTGAATATGGCCGAATAAAATCGACCGCCGGTATCGCCACGCTACTCGCAATGGGAATAGGCGATACGATTCGCGTCTCCCTGACTGAAGCGCCCGAGAAAGAAATTCCGGTCTGCTACAGCATTTTGCAAGCTCTGGGGCTGCGCAAAACAATGGTCGAATACGTTGCTTGCCCCTCCTGCGGGCGCACTTTGTTCAACTTAGAAGACGTGCTGCATAAAGTCCGCAACGCCACCAGTCACCTGACGGGACTAGACATTGCCGTAATGGGCTGTATTGTCAACGGGCCAGGGGAGATGGCCGACGCAGACTATGGCTATGTCGGCAAGCAGCCCGGTACAATCGCCCTTTACCGGGGCCGCGAAGAAATCAAGCGAGTGCCCGAAACACAGGGCGTAGAAGAGCTGATTAATTTGATTAAGGCCGATGGCCGATGGCTTGATCCCGATCTTGAGCCTGACAGTGAGCCGTCAGGCACTCACAAAGCTTGAAGACTAAAGCTTGAAGGTATCCTCATCTCAAACTCAGGTTACTGTCAGGGGGCTTGTGTTAAATTGGGCTTAATTAATGTCCTCCGCACAGGATCGTTCTATCTATGGCAATTACGAAGCGCGGCCTTATTCTTGGCGCAACCGCGTTGGCGAGTGCCGCCGTGGTCATTACAGGCGCCGGTATTCATCTTTCTGACGGTCAAGCTTTTTTTAAAGAAAGTCCCAAAGAACTTGTAGATGAGGTATGGCAGCTCATTGACCACGAATATGTGGACGGCTCCTTTAATTCCCTCAACTGGGACGACGTTCGCACGACGTATTTAACCCGAACCTATACGGACAAAGAAGAAGCCTACACAGCCGTCCGTGAGATGCTAGAGCAGCTCGACGATCCATATACCCGGTTTATGGATCCGCAAGAGTTTAGCAATATGCAGATCGACACCTCCGGAGAACTCACGGGCGTCGGCATTCAAATCACGCAGGAAGAAGAAACCAACGAGATCGTTGTAGTCTCACCGATTGCGCAAACGCCTGCTTACGAGGCGGGGCTGCTCTCTGGCGATATTATCACCGCCATTGATGGTCAGAGCACCGAGGGGATGGAGCTCAGCGACGCGGTTGATCTAATTCGCGGTCCGGTCGATTCGCAGGTTCAAATTTCAGTCATGCGTGAGGATGAGTCCCTTGAGTTCGAGCTGGTCCGCGCTCGCATCGAAATTCACCCAGTCGAGTACTCTGTCGAATCCGGGCCTGAAGGCACTATAGGCTATATTCGCCTGACCCAGTTCAGTGCGAACGCTGCGGCTGAAATGCGCGAGGCGATTAAGGCTTTAGAAGAGCGCGACGTGACTGGCTACATCTTGGATTTGCGCTCCAATCCAGGCGGATTACTCTTCGCCAGCATTGACATCTCAGAGATGTGGATTGAAGAAGGCACGATTGTCTCTACCGTAGATCGCAATGGAATTAGCGACGAAGAAATCGCAGATAGCAAGGCACTTACGGATCGTCCCTTAGTTGTCCTGGTAGATGGCGGTTCCGCAAGTGCCAGCGAAATTCTATCGGGCGCATTGCAAGACAACAATCGGGCAACACTGGTCGGGACGCAAACCTTCGGTAAAGGGCTCGTGCAGTCCGTGCGGGGCTTGGCTGATGGCTCAGGTGTCGCGGTTACCATTGCAAAGTATCTCACCCCATCCGGGCGAGACATCAACCAGCTAGGCATTGAACCCGACTTCGTTGTCGAACTCACCGATGAGCAGCGCGACGCCCTCACATCGGATCGTGAGAAGGTGGGAACTTTGGACGATCCTCAATTCTCCAAGGCACTCGATGTATTGACCGACTCTATTCGCAGCGCGCGGCAGTCGGCTAACACCGTGGGTGCAGCTGCCGGGTCAGCCGCAAGTGATCGGTAGTTAGGTCTTAGGAAGATCGCCTTAGTGGTTCGTTTTCGCGCAATCAGCGATTACTGAGGCTGACATTTACCCGCTCTAATCAGGCCAACGCGTTTTGCGATCGCCTGATTTTTCGTTTTAAAAGGTCCCCACTTTTCCATATCTTGGCTGTCCAAGGCGGATAGGGCTTGTTCAGAACACCCCTCGCACGGCCCTGCAGCGCGTTTAACGATGTACCAGTTATCTGTTTCTACTGTCATAGGTCAATTGTTTTGGCGTCCTTACGCCTCGCCTGTAATCGACAGCTCACTCACCCAAATGCGAGGGCAAATGCCGCCGGGGGTGATTTCAGCGTCAGGTTCAATATGGAGAATGCTGTTAAGCATTTCTTTAAAGTCTCCAGCGACCGTCGCCGATTCTACGCTGATGCGATCGCCGCCCTTAATCAGCCAACCGTCAAACGGCAACGAGAACGATCCTTGAAGCGCATTTACCCCGGCGTGAAGCGCCTGTAAATCGTCAATCAATACGACCCCATCGGCGGAGTCTAGCTGATAGCGCTCATCTGCGCCTTCTCCTGGCAGCACCTCTAGATAGTTCAGCCCAATGCTGACCTTCGCACCAATGCTGGCATGGCCAGTTGGCTCTGCCTTCATCCGCTTAGCCGTGCCCGCGCTGTGCAAAAAGTTTTTCAAAATGCCCTTTTCAATCAGGGCCAAACGACGCGTTGGCGTGCCTTCCCCATCAAAAGTTTCAGGCGATACGTTCTCAGCATGGAGCTCATCGTCATACACGCTCAGCAGCGGGCTCGCCACCTGCGTGCCAACTGACTCAGCCGTAGACAGACTGCGATTGTCCAGGATGCTCTGGGCGTTGTACATATTGGAAAAGGCGCTGAGCAGACTCAAAAACGCCTCTGCCGAAAACACCACCGGATACTTACCTGAGGCAATTTTTTCGTAGTCTATATGGCTAATCGTCTTCTCGGCGGTTTCTGTTGTGCAGCCTTCCACATCGAGATCATCTAGGCTTTGCTTGACGCGCATTGCCCCTGCCGCACGGGGTTTTCGCCCTTCCTGTTCGGTTTTGCCATAGAGATAAATCGAGGCGTATGAGCGCTCTTCGCATCGCTGCGCGCCTTCACTATTGAGATAGAATCGCTCGATTTCCCGCTGGGCAATCCCGTTATAGGGGACAGAGGCGATCGCCTCATGCGCATCCAGCACAACTTTCTCTGCGCCAACTAGCGTCTCAATCAGCTTAGGGACGGGCGCAGGGCTTGCTTTCTCAAACGTTACTTGCGCGGTCGGGGCGGTGGCCTGCGGACTAAAATCGGGCGCATTCTCTTTCACGCCAAAGGCACTGGCTTCGAAGGCCGTCTTGAGCGCCATCTCTAGGCCAGTCTCGTCCACATCGGTAGTCGAGGTCACCCCAATCTGGCTTTGCTCATTCCAGACGCGCACGATCACGCTGGAGCGATTAGACGCTTTGACCTGCTTGGGTTCTCCTCTGTCCACCTGGACGCTGGTTTCATCGACGGACGATCCGTAAATGTCGTATTTGGAGATGCTGAGTTTTTGCGCGATCGCCTCTGCCTGCTGAGCAATCGTTTGAATTTTAGCCATTTTGAATTGTTTAGCCGTAATAGTAAAGTTTTAGCCCAAGGGCTGAACGGAGCCTGAGCCTGAGCAGCATCGTAGACTGAGCGAAGCCTGAGCCTATCGTCCACCCACCGTAATATCATCCACTCGAATATGGGGCTGGCCCACCGTGACATACACGCTACCGCTCACCGAACCACAAAAGCCCGGTGCCAGACTAATATCGTTCGAGCACATCGAGATTTTGTTCATAATTCCAGTTGCTTCACCGATCAGCGTTGCGCCCTTCAGTGGCTTAGTGATCTTGCCATTTTCAATTAGGTAAGCCTCATCCACCGCAAAGTTGAACTGACCCGTAGGCCCCACACTGCCACCGCCCATCTTCTTGCAGTAGATGCCTTTATCCACCGAAGCAAACAGCTCTTCGTTGGAAAAATTGCCCGGTGCGATGTAGGTATTTCGCATGCGGGAAGCTGCCGCATGGGTGTAGCCCTGACGGCGACCGCTGCCCGTACGTGGATGGCCGGTGCGCATTTCCCCCGCTCTGTCGGACAAAAAGTTTTTGAGCACCCCATTCTCAATTAGCAGCGTCCGCTGAACCGGCATGCCCTCATCGTCCATATCTACCGTGCCAA
>JBAUIB010000432.1:0-8697 GCA_049680585.1 Phormidesmis sp. | reverse complement strand
CGTATGTTACGAAATCCTGAGAAAAATAAGTGAATTTAGCGAGGTGAGGCTCCTATCGTCTTAAATTTATGTCTTGTACAATTTGCTGCTTGATTATTTTAGGAGCCTTCACAATATGAATTTGATGAAAAAATGCCTTGCCGAAGGGCTCGGTACCTTTTGGCTAGTGCTGGGCGGATGTGGGAGCGCGGTATTAGCGGCTGCTTTCATTGGCAGTGAAATTGGCACAGATATCGCGTTTCCCTTAGGGCTTGGCTTTTTGGGTGTTTCGTTAGCCTTTGGCCTGACGGTGCTGACGATGGCCTATGCGATTGGCCATGTTTCGGGCTGTCACCTCAACCCGGCGGTGTCCTTCGGCCTGTGGGCTGGTGGCCGATTTCCCAGTGCTGAGCTGCTGCCTTACATTGTTGCTCAGGTGATTGGTGCCATTATCGGTGCGGGGTTTGTCTACCTGATTGCGTCTGGTAATCCCGATTTTGCGATGACGGGTAGTAATCCGCTAGCCACCAACGGTTTTGGCGCACATTCTCCCGGCGGCTATGGATTGCTCTCTTGCTTCCTCGTTGAAGCTGTTTTGAGCTTTATCTTTTTGGTGGTCATCTTAGGATCTACCGATGGCCGTGCGCCGAAAGGGTTTGCCCCGATTGCGATTGGCATGGCGCTAACGCTGATTCACCTAATCAGCATTCCAGTGACCAATACCTCTGTTAATCCTGCTCGTAGCTTAGGGCCAGCGATTTTTGCGGGGCCGGAGCTGTTGGCTCAAGTTTGGCTGTTTTGGGTTGCGCCCATTCTCGGCGCTGTTTTGGCAGGTCTGTTCTATAACAGCGTGCTGGCAGAGGGCTATGAGCCTGACATTATCGGTGAGACGGTATCAGAGCAGCCGGTTGTGCAGGTCCGTGAGCGATAGACGCGTTTGACAGAAGTTACGTTTGGCAGCTCACGTTTAGCAACTCACTTCGGAGCTGATGCAGGGGGCGTTTACTTCGCCTTCTGCTCTCGTTTTTGGGATGATTGGTTGGTGCGGCGATCGCTCAGACTGAATAGCAGAGAAGGCAGCGCTACTACAGCCACCAATCCCACCATGTAGACCGCCACCTCAATCGCAGAAGGAATCCGAATCAAGTTAGAAACAGTGGAGTACGCCAGCATAGACCTGCCCTCATCAATAGACTTTGATGACTGTAATAGCACACCTGCCTCAGCGAGGGGGCGATCGCATTGCGAAGCGTATCGCTTGTGTAGAGATTTGTCGCGATGAGTATAGTGCCCTTTACAAAGTCAGTCTTTACAAGAGGGCAGTGTTTACAAGAGGGCGGCTATTAGGCTGACGGCGATGAGGGCAAGGGCGGCTATCCAAACTCGGGCGTTGCGCTTGCGCCACCAAGGGATGCGGTATAGTGGTGTGCTCGCGGTTTCTGGTGCACTATGACTGTCTTGATATAGCGTGCAGGTGAGGGCATTGGGCCTTTTGGGAAATGTACAGCTGTTGTCGGCATCGTAGGCACAGGTGGCGCATAGCGGCGTTTTGTCAGTGGCCCTATGTAGCGGCATGCCGGGATGGCCATGCGCCTTCAGCGTTATGTTGCAGTGGGGGCAGGTGATGGCCGTGTGAGTGATGGAGCGATCGCATCTTGGGCAAGTAGGCATGATAAATACGGTAAACCGCCTGCTGAGGGGGAAGATAGTTTGCCAAAATGGAACGGTAATGCGCCAGATCGCGCTCGAAGTATTGGAGAACTGCTATGGACACCTCTAACCTGCTCAGGCAGCTGTTAATGCTGGGCATTGGGACGACCTCTTTGGTCGCTGAGCGGGTCAGACAAATGAGTGAGGAACTCGTCCGAGAAGGCAAGCTTGACCCTGAGCAGGCTAAGGGCTTTGTCGATGACTTTATGTCCCAGTTTAATATTGACCAAGGCACACTTGAGAAGCAAATGCAGCGGCAGGTGCGCAATATTATGCAAGATTTGGGCGTACCTCGTCAGGCCGAAATGGACGAGTTGCGCGGACGGCTAGATCGCTTGGAGCGTCAGCTACGAGATCTGGAAAATAAGCAGTGGAAGTGACTTGGGTACGCCTGTAGTGCAGCGGCTGTGTGATTTTCAATTCTTAAAAGCGACGAATCGCCTAAAAGCGTCGTACACTGTGCGAAGAAATGCAGACCTATCGATTGAAACATGAGAGAAATTATCATTAGCTTTGGCGTGGTGGTTGTTTGCTGCGCCGTAATCCTAGTTGCTCAGTTTACCGGGGGCAATAGTGAACAGGCGATCGCCGATAAGGCGCCTAGTCGCGTCGCGAGTGCGCCTGCTACCCAAACAGAAACGCTAGTTGCCCAAGGCAGCGCCAATGATTTAACAATGGAGGACACGACGATGGGAGAAGCCGCCGCTAACGACGATATCGTCACGACGGAGTCTGGCTTACAGTACGAGGTGATTGCAGAAGGGGATGGGGCGACGCCTCAGCCGGGCCAACGGGTGTATGTGCACTACGTTGGCACCTTGGAAGACGGCACTAAGTTTGATAGTTCGCGCGATCGCGGTCGTCCATTTGACTTCACCATCGGTCGCGGTCAGGTGATTAAAGGCTGGGATGAAGGGGTTGGAATGATGCAGGTGGGCGATCGCCGCAAGCTGATTATTCCACCTGAGCTTGGCTATGGTGCTCGCGGTGCAGGCGGCGTCATTCCGCCCAACGCCACCCTTATTTTTGATGTAGAGTTACTGCGCATTGGTAATTAAGCAACACTAGCAATACAAAGTGCGAAAATCGATAAGCCTTGGCTTTTGTGGAGCTTTTTGCCTAGAATGACAGCCAAGGCTTTTTGTATAGCTAATGCTGGTGCATAAAGCCAAAGGTGGGGCTGCACCAAAGTTCGCAGGCTAGATTCCGCTCGAACCTTCTAGAAGTAAACCTTTTAAGGCTCCAAAAAAAGACAACGATTAGTCCATTCGCTATCTTTTTCTTTCTGCCATAGGCAGCCTAGGGCTTCGACTAGCCCGCCTATGTCATTCGGCTTGATGGTCTTCTTGTCTACAAAAATGACGCCAGCATGAGCGTTTCTCTGTAGTGCAAGATTTTTTAATAAGACAGGAATCGTTCTTGTATCGTATGAAACTAGCGTGAGCGAATGTTGGCTTGCTACGCTGAGTATGAAGTCGTCAGGGGCCTGAAGGTAGCGACCGTGTTGCCAGTCTTGTAATGTGTGAATAGTTATCACAGGAATCTTCTTACAAAGTTGATCACTTACTTTTGGAGAAATATGGGCATCCAATAAAAACGAGAGCATGTAAAAGTATTTGTTTTGGACATCTGTCTTTTATTAAAGTAGTAAAGTTACAGATTTCTTTTCTCTGTATATTGTTCAATACACAGACGGTTGCTGGTCTATCTTACACAATAGCTAAGACCTCTGTTCAGACGCTGAGAACACTTCTATATTTGGCAATAGTCTTTTTAAGTCTGAAAAAGTGACAGACTGAGAGTCCTGAATCGCAAAATCGATCTCTTCAGGGTAAGCTTCTGCGTAGTTGAAAGCTGCTTTAACCCACTCAAGGGGATGCTCAAAATGATCTGCAACTTTTTCTATATTCATTTGATAGCTTTGGGCTATTTCAACAACTTCCCAGACGGCCAGCGATGACCTGTTCATAAAGGCTTGACGTCCCAAGGGAGAACTGCGAAACTCAATTAGCGCAAACTCCATTTCTCTCAAAGATTCCTCAACAAGTGTTGCCACTGTGTCACTAGGTGTTTTATCCAGAATACGAGCAATGCGGCTGAGCCGCTGAAAGGTTTCATCCTGTAGTCGGGTACTGACAACTTTTGACATTTTTCAGATCTCATCACTACAGGCATTCACCCCATTACTATAGCATGCCAGTTACAATGATGACTTTGTAACTTTTGCGTTTTTCAAGCTTTTTATTGACTGCTTTTCGGTCTGTTTCTTGCCGACTTAGCTGCGGTTAGAGAGATCTGATGCGCGGTTAAGAAACTGAGTGTACTCTGGTTGGAACAATAGTTTTACCGTGCCGGTTGGCCCATTTCGGTGCTTGGTAAGAATGATCTCTGCGATGCCGCGATCCGGTGTATCGGGATCGTAGTATTCCTCGCGGTACAGCATCATGATCAAGTCAGCATCCTGTTCAATCGCACCAGATTCACGTAGGTCAGACATCATCGGGCGTTTGTTGGTGCGTGACTCTACGCCGCGGCTGAGCTGAGAGAGGGCAATGATCGGCACATTGAGTTCGCGGGCGAGTCCTTTGAGCGATCGCGTCATTTTCGACAGTTCCTGCACCCGATTATCCCCAGCGCCTTCCATCAGCTGTAAGTAGTCAATCAAAATCAGCCCTAGCGCGCCGCCTTGTTCGGCTTGCAGACGCCGCGCTTTGGAGCGAATTTCGCTCACCCCAATTCCTGGCGTATCGTCGATAAAAATGGGGAGTTGCGAGAGCGTATTAATCGCGTGGCCCATCGGCTCCCACTCATGCTGGGCAATGCGGCCTGTGCGCAAACGACCGCTTTCAATTTTCGCTTCTGACGAGAGCAGACGATAGATGAGCTGCGCTTTAGACATCTCTAAGCTAAAGACGGCAACAGGCTGCCTGTGGGTGTCGGCGATATTACGAGCAATGTTCAGAACAAAACTGGTGTTGTGAACGCAGATATCGTTAGCAACGAAGTTATGAGTATCTGGAATGGTTAGATCGTAAACTTGCTGGCATCCAACCGATTCAATAGAAACAATTTCATCCCAGTAGATCTCGCTGCTAGCAAGATCTTGCAGTGGATTGTGTTCTAGGGTGCGTGCAAGGGCCGTTAATCTTGGCCGACTGAGCGCTCTTGTCCCTACATGAATATTACTTACACCTGCTAACTCCGCTCGGCTTGCGAGCCCTGTCCAGCTTTCCGAACCTTTTGCCGCCTGCAACGTATCCCAAACCTCAACTGGGATAAGGTCTCGGTTTGTATGATATTTCTGGGTTGCGATCGCCTCAGCTACCTGATTCACTGCGGCTTCTTTGCTGAAGATGCCGATTTCATCCGCGAATGTGGAGAGTGCTATAGCATCAGTAATATCGAGCTGCCAAGCAGCCCGTCTCGTGTCTTTGTACTTCACTTGGCGTGGCTTGAGTGTGGCGATAATGCCAAATCTCAATAGCAGATGCTGAATTTGCCGAGTCAGTTTTTCACAGACGGACGCATAGCCCACTTGAGCTTGCCCGCTAGCGAGAACCGAAGCCCAACCATCTGTGGCAAATAATCGATTCAAAAACAGGGCTAGCTGGGCCTTCGGTAAGGTAAAGATCACGCCGGGAATCGTTTTGTTGTGAGCACTACAGCCCCACAAATCGAGGTCTTCTAACCAGGCTGTGACAGGATTTTTACCTGTCCATCGAATGGTTTCATAGCCTGCTGGTGCAAGCTGTTGCGGCGTAATTTCTAGCACGCTGCACAATGCTTCAAAGGCATCTCGCTCGGGCGCACATTGGCCTTGACACCATTGCGTAACTAATGAAGGACTGACGTCAATTTGCTGCGCGATCCATCTGCCTGTGACGTCAGCTGATTGCATCAAGTGCGTAAGGCGTTGAGCAAAAGAGCGTCGTTGTTGTGTCAGCTGGTCTGTATCTGTGACAACGGCCAAGGACGGTGTTCGAGTGCTCTGAGAATCATTGATTTTGACCTTGACTGTAGGAAAGTGCTGAGCCGCTTCGGTGAAGTCAGCTTGCATGAGAGGATTGATGTTGGTGAACCTCGGAGAATTGCCAGTTAACCCACCATCCCCAATGAAATATGCCAGCAGCTTAACCTGATGTTCTGGTATAGGCTGATTGCCAAAAACAGGGAGCTGCCTGGGAACTGCAATGCGATCGCCCACCGATAGCTGAGCCAAGGGTCGCCACCCTTTCATCGTCAAGTATGGATGAGACAGCGTTGTTTCAACTGTCCGGCCAAGTCGAGTAGTGACCTGAAAAACGGGTTTGATGCCATCGTCTACAAAAGCAGAAGGCTGAGTAATTTCAAAACGCAACCGTTGATTGAGCGTCAGTAATTGAGCCCACTGTTGCTTGTAAATGGATTTGATCGTGGCAATTGATCCATCAGCCTGCAAAATCTCAGCGTTTGCGCTCAGACATTTCCCCATTGCCGGACGTGCGGCTGCGATAATCAGATCAGAGCGCTGAAAACCTTGGGTCATCGCGTCTAGGTCGTAGAAACCGCAGGCGAGTCCTGGGAGGACCATACCGAGCGATCGCTGCTCAATATCTGAAAAGGTGTCGGTCAGAATATCCGACGTCGCTGTCAGCCCCTGTGTTGGCCGGGTTTGGGTAATGCCAAACAGCTCTTGTTCAGATTTATCGAGTACGTCTTCTAGCGGGGTTTCGGTTTCGTAGCCCAGCTGAATAATTTCACCGCCTGATTGGATCAGCTTGCGGCGAGTGTATTTATCCATCACCAGCTTGGCGTACTGGTCAATGTTGGCCGCGCTAATGGTGCGATCAATCAGCTGTGCGAGGCGGCTTTGTCCGCCCACTTTTTCGAGGGTGCCTTTGTCCTTTAGCCAGGTGGCGATGCCCATCAGGTCGGTTGGCAAGCCTCGGGACTGCAAATCTAGCGCTGCCTGATAGATACTGCGATGCGCACCAATGTAAAACGCCTCTGGAATCAGTACCTCTGTCACCCGGCCAATCGCCTCCGGATCGATCAGAACACCCCCTAAGATAGCTTCTTCTGCCTCAATGTTTTGGGGGGGGAGGCGGTCAGCGGCAGGCTTAAAGCGGGGCTCTTGAACCATAGGAAGAGAGGGAAATAGCTGTCTTAAATATAAAAGGGTAGAGAGCGAATTTACTCCCTACCCTGATTAAGTTAACGAACATTTGTACTGCTCGCTACTGGTGTAGCCTATGTTGATTAGTCTGCCGCAACTCGCAGATTGATAGTGGCCGTGACTTCGCTGTGTAGCTTGATATCGACTTTGTACTCACCTAGCTTATTAATGTCAGGCAGCGTGATTTCACGGCGGTCAACTTCTTTACCCGCGTTTTCTTGAATCAGCTCGGCGACTTCAGCGGCGGTCACCGTACCAAAGATGGCGTCATCTTCACCCACCGCTTTTTTCACGGTGAACATGCCGATGGTGTTGAGCGCTGTTTTCGTGGCTTCAGCCTCTTGCTTAATGGCTTCTAGGCGCTGACGCTCCTTCTCACGGCGAAATTCTACCTGCTTGAGCACACCGGGGGTAACCCGATACGCCATACTGCGAGGAATCAAAAAATTGCGGGCGTAGCCAGGGGCTACTTCTACCAAATCACCGTCATTCCCTAGCTTGGGAACGTCCTGAGAGAGGACTACTTGAGTTTTCTTTCTCGCCATTGCTCTTACTCGTTTTTTCCAGCGCAGTTTACTACTGTACTCAACTTATGCTCAAGCTGCAACTGGTGGAATAGCGATATAGCGATCCAATCAACTTGGCAGTCAATTTGGATCTGGGCCTTACCAGGGGCTCCCGACCATTGTAAAAGCAGCCCAGTAATAAGGAGAAGACAAATCGCTGATCTCTTCTCGACTCAGCTCACCGGAGAGGTCTACGTTTCCCCGTGAGAGCTGTAGCTGATCGCCCTCAATTGCTACTTCGCCTCTGATCATTTTTAACTGTGCCTGTCTGAGTGCTTCTGCTTTAGTAGAGGTCCTACCTAACTGCTCATAAAATTCGCTCATCAGTGCCAAAGTGCCTGTGTCGCTGATGTTCCAGATACTCGCTACGACCGACTTGACACCTGAGCGTAGCGTCAGACCTGCAAACCCTAATTCAGCAGAATCATTCCCAATGGCTGTTTGGCAGGCGCTCAGCACCAGTAGCTCGACCGCCGGATCGCGCCAGTTCACTGCTTGAATATGATCTAGGGTGAGCTGTGAGTCCCAAAGCTGAATGTACGAATTCTCGGGTTCTCCGGCCCTGAAAAGAGCATGAGTGGCTAAATGGACGACTTCGGGTGAATGAGTGTCAATCTGCTGCTTTAGGTTGGCCAGGGTAAATTCAGGATTTAAAAACAATTGGCCGACTCGCAAGCTGTCAACTGGTGGATCTAGCTGCCATGCTCGCAGCGCATTGGTGAGTTCCGTGGGGACAGCGGGCAGGGGATTGAGTGATTGAAATTGAGAAGCGCCCATTGCCAGAAAGCGGCCTTCTGCTAGAGAGGAATACTCTGTCTGAATTAAATTGAACGCTGGAATTTGAGTCAGCGCGTAGTGTTCTATCAGGAATTTCTCTCCATCGTAAAGCGCCGCTAGAGGCAGGCTGCGTAAGCCATTGCCTAAACAAAACAACAAAGTATCAATCTCTTCTGCCTGTAGATAGTCCGACTCGAAAGGTTCAATCATCCATGAATAGAGCTTCTGCGCTGCCCTCATATTTTCTGGAGAGTCGTACATTTCTAAATGAAAATCGTTGACTGTTTGGCGCAGCACCTCTTCTGGTACGTCGTATAAGTCACGAACGATAGGTTCGCCTGAAGGTGTGATTAGCACTAAATGTAGGCTATCTTCACGGGGGATAGCCCATAGGACGGCTGGTTTTGTGTTGGTTTGTGCGGATAGTTGCTGTAGAGTTGTTGCTATTTCTTCAGGTGACTGTGTCACCTCTGCCAAATCCGTGCTGAAATAAGTTTCAAACTCTTGTTC
>JBAUIB010000431.1:0-57745 GCA_049680585.1 Phormidesmis sp. | reverse complement strand
ATGTTAGCTAGGCGCATTTCTAGATCCGCTGGTACATCAGGAGCATAGCGGCCTACATGGTCAGCAGTAATCGCCACTGTTTCTCTAACCAGCGCCGGGTCAAAGGTCCAAAACCCATAAAACTTCCGCTCCAAATCATTCTCTGGCGGTCCGTTGGGGCCATATTCCTCATCGGTGAGCTCTTGGCACAGCACCATCGCGCTATAGGTCGCGCTCATAATCATCAAATGCCACTCTTGAGCAACCGGATCATCTGTATCGAGATCCACTAGGGTGACGTTGTCTCGCTGACCAGTGGGATGCTCTCGAAAGCCTGCTCCCGGCGCGGCTAAGATCACGACTTTATCGGCAGTGTCAGCCAGCTCAGCGTAGCGGTTTGCCTCTTGGAGGTACCACTTACCCTGCTGAAAAGCCGTCACCATTAGCGGCGATGTTTTGGTAGCGAGGATGGCATCTTCTAGCGCGTGACACAACGCCACCAGCGTGTTTTTGTAATACACCCCGAAGTTGAGCGGTGTGCGCCCCGAGGTATCCGGGCTACCTTCGAGCTGGCTATTGGCTTCACTATCGAGACTGCCAGCAGATGAGTCAGCGCGACTGCGATCGCGCATGAGCCTATCAAGAATGGAACCCGCCAACATGCTTTATACCGAGAATTTACTAAATGGAAAGTGATCTGAAAGAAATGACTGAAGAGAGAGTCGCTAGGCTAATACAGCTAGCACCTCTTAATGACTTTGAGACGTTTACTGTAAACTTTCTCAGAAAAATACTTACAACTTCACAACTCTCTTCCCCTATGATACCCCAGCCATGACCGGCGGGCGGCCTTTAACCGGTGCGCTCAATGCCTCTGCTAATGGGACTCGGCCCAGCCGCTGCTCTAAGATGGCCATCACTGTGCGACCGAAGTCATTGGGGTTTTGGCGCATGGCCTCCAGACAGACATCGCCAAAGAAGGCCCCGAGTTCACCTGGATTCCAAAGCAGTTTGAGCGCGACCCACGGCAGATAAATAGCCAGCGGGTTGTAGCCGCGCTTGAGAATATCGTGCTCAAAGGCGTACGCCTCTAGATGCGTATGAGGCTGCAATCCGATAAAGAAAATGGCGGGCTCTACGTTGTCCACGCCGAAGATATTTTCTAATTCGCGGTGATAGGCGATGGTTTGGCGGATGGTCTCATCGCGCTCATCAATGACGTTAAATGAGTAGTTGACTGAGACAAAATCATTGAACCCAGCAGCCTTTAGATCGCGGCAGTTCTGCAATACCGTTCTAAGGTTGTAGCCCATCCGCATCTTGCGAACAAGCTCTTGAGAGCCACTGGTGATGCCAATCTCAAAGTAGTTCATGCCCGTGGCGACCATCAGCTCGCACAGCCGGGGGGTCAAGTTATCCGCACGGATATATGCGGCCCAGTTGATGTCGCTCATCCCCGAGGCTTGAATCTTTTCTAGCAGCTCAATCGCATCGTTGATGTATTGCTTCGCTGGGATAAACTGTGCGTCGGTAAACCAAAACCTGCGAATGCCCCGGTCATATAGCTGACGCATCTCTTTGACGACCTCATCAGCCGGGTTAATCCGCACCTGTTTGCCCTCCACCACTGTGTAGATGCAGTAGCAGCAGTTGTGCGGACAGCCCCGCTTCGTTTGTACGCCAATATAAAAATCTTGCGATTGCAGATAGTACTCGAACTCAGGCCACATGGCCTCAATGTAGTCATAGTCGCAGGCGGTTTTTTCAATTGGAGTAGGCCACTCATGAATCAAGCGATCGCGGGGCTGCTCGCCAACGACATAGCAACGCTCACCGGAGAAATCTTCGCCCCGCAGTAGCTTCTCCAACAGGGTTTCTCCCTCTCCCACAGAGACAATAGTGCCCTGAGGCAGCATCTGTGGCATTTGCTCATAGAAGACGCTCACAGCGCCCCCGCCCACCACAACTTGGGCATCGCTCTGATGACGTTTTGCTCGCTTAAGCCCTCTTTTTATCAGCTTTTCGTTGCGGCGCAGCTCAGCCAAATAATTGGCTGTCATCCGCGCTCCTCCCAAAGCACCTCTCAGCTTGACCAGTGGATTGGGCGCATAGGCAAATTCGAAAGCATTTTGAAGCGGATTACCCCCTCGTCCTCCTACAGGCGCATAAATTTGGATATCCCGCCAAGAGAACACCAGTAAAGTCGGCTGAAAACTGTCAATCCGCGCGTCTAATGCCGCTGTAAAGTCCAGCGGCGGGACCGTGCCCATGTCAAAAATCTGCTGCTCTACATCGGGAAAAAGTTTGTGAACATGATCTGCGAGGTAAACCACCCCAATCGGAAAAATAGGATTACAGGGTAGTCGAACGTAGAGAATGCGATCAGTCATAGCGTCAAAATAGGTCGTATCAAAGTCGCCTTTAGAAAAGTTGGGCACCGTCTCCTAAATGCAGTCCTCCTCAGCTTTTTCATATATCTTTACGATAGCACTGCGATACTGATAGGATATTGCTCCAGCAAAAGTTTTGTAACGCTCTGTGGTTTTTTGCAAACTTTAACTGAGCAATGCTGCTGCCTTAAGCAGGCGCTCTAGCCCTGAGCCCCTGGTCAGTTGATGGCAATTTGGGGATCGCAATCATTGGCTTGGTAGTCGTTTTTACAGCCGTTGTGATTTCCAGGTGTTAGCGTTTGAATTGTGTGAAGTGTTGCCAGCCGTTTCTTCTCGTTATCAACATCATGGCTCAAATTATCGATCCTCCGCCTTCTGACGAGTCTGACAGCCTCCTCTGTTGCTATGTCAACGCTACTAGCAAAATTCAGATCGCACGGATTACCAACGTGCCTGACTGGTACTTCGAGCGGGTGGTCTTTCCGGGCCAGCGGCTGTTATTCGAGGCGGTGGGCTCAGCCATGCTCGAGATTCATACCGGAATGATGGCGAGCGCTATTTTGTCGGATACGATCCTTTGCAGCGGTCTAAGCGTAGAGTCTGAAAGTGAGTATGACGATGAGGCAGATGATAGTCCTGACGGTGCTGCTTCTGATATCTTGCGAGATGGCGTGGCAAATAGCACCAAGACAAGCTTAGAGGACGATAAGGTTGAGGCCAGTAAAGAAGCGTCGGAATCGATGAGTTCTCTGCTGGTATGAACGGTCGGGTATGGGCGATCGCTCTTCTCCACAAAGACATAAGAAAATCCGCTGCAAAAATGCTATGCCTTTAAGGAAGCGTCTTAGAGCGAGGTAGTTTCGTTGGACCTTCCGTCCTTTATTTGGCTGTGGCGAATCGCGGCCTGGTCTATGGGGTTGTCGCTGAGCACTTATGGACTGCTGGTACTCAGCGGCGGCACACTGTTTTACACTCGTCAGCAGGGGACTACCCGTCCGCGCTGGCTGCGGCTTACTCACTATGTTTTGGGGGGCACGTTAGTCTTTTTGGTGCTGTTGCTGCTGTTTATCGGGGTGATTGGTACGCTAGGTGAGTACGGACGTTTGGGTCACTCGCTGCATTTGCTGGCGGGACTAGTCGTGGTGGCACTGACGTTAATCTCTGCTTGGAGTGCGACTCGCATCAGCCCAGAGCGTCCGTGGGCTCGAAGAATGCATCTCACGCTCAACGGGATTTTACTGTTTTCCTTCATTGCCGTGACCGCCACGGGCTGGAGCGTCGTTCAGAAGTATCTGTAATGCGTTTAATGTTGACGATGGATTAATGGATTCTAAGACGCTGGTTGACCAATCTCTTTCAGATACTGATCTTTTAGGTACTGATAGCTTTAAAGTCTCGCCGTTGATTCAGCTAACGCTTCTGTCTTTTTACGTTGCTTTGGTGATTCCGCTGCCGTTCTTGGCAGCGGTGACTCACGCGCCGATACCGCCCGCTTTACTATGGGTGGGGTTAGCGGTAGGTGCGATCGCCCTGTACGGTGGCCTAAGCGATCACGTTCGAGTAGACACAGCCGGAATTGCGCTTACCTATCCGCGGTGGGTGCGTGCCTTTGGGCGAAAAGGCTGGTCGTTGCGATGGGACGAGATTACGGCCCTTAGACCTCGCTCTACAGGTCAAGGTGGCATTGTGTATTACTTGCTTAATCAGTCTCAAGATCGAGCCTATCTATTACCGGTACGAGTGGTGGGATTTGCCCGACTGGTACGCTACATAGCAGCTAAGACGGACATCGATACTCGCGATGTCAAGCCGCTGGCTCAGCCCTGGATGTATTTGATTTTGCTGGGGTTAACGGTGCTGCTACTGCTGGTGGATATTTGGGTGATCGCCCAGTCTCAAACCGGGTTACTCGCGCCGGTGCCGACAGGTCTGTGATGGCGATTTTGACGTTTGATCAGGTGACGATGAAAGCCTCTGCTGGCATCGTCGAAATTCTTAAAGATCTGAGCTTTACTGTCGGTGTCGGTGACTTTGTTGCCCTAGTAGGCCCCTCAGGGGCTGGAAAAACCAGCCTGCTGCGACTGATGAACCGCCTGAGTGAGCACAGCCAAGGCACGATTTGCTTTGAAGGACAAGACATTCGCAGACTGCCCGTGATCAGTCTGCGTCGCCAGATTGCGCTGGTCAACCAGGAGAGCCGACTGCTGGGCATGAGCGTGCAGGAAACCTTGGGATATCCGCTGCGCCTGCAAGGCAAATCCGCCACAGATATTACTGAAGCGATTAGCCGGTGGGGCGGACTGCTGAATATTCCGAGCGACTGGATGGGACGCACAGCGAGCCACCTTTCTTTGGGCCAGCGTCAGCGTGTAGCGATCGCCCGAACGCTCATCAGTGAGCCCAAAATTCTGCTGCTGGATGAACCCACTTCTTCTCAAGACGTCGGCTACAGCGAGTTTTTTCTCTCTCGTCTAGCAGCCCTAGCAGATCAAGGTACGCTCACCATCATTATGGCCAACCATCAGATAGAGCTGGCTGCTCGCTACGTCAATCGGCTGCTGCATCTGCAAGACGGACGCCTGCTCGCCGATCTGCCCGCTAGCGACGTAGACTGGCCGCAGCTCCATCAAACCCTCGTTGAAGCAGAGCTTAAAGCGCAGGCAGAGTGGTCATAATGTCTGCCGTTGAAGCCAGCGAGATTCAGGCCAATCTGCTGTGGGCGATCGCCATTGCCTCCATAGGCGACTGGTTCACAGCCTTGTCAACCGGCTTATGCATTTGCTTATCGACTGGACTGACGCAGATGCGATAGCCGACATTTCTGACCGTCTGAATCAGATCGGGGTGGCGAGGGTCTGGCTCGATTTTTTTGCGCAGTGAGAGCACATGGGTGTCTACCGTTCGCGGATTGTCGATGGCATCAGGCCAAGCCCGGCGCAGCAAGTCGATCCGGCTCAGCGGTTCCCCCTCAGCCTGGGTCAGCACATACAGCAAGCTAAATTCTTGAGGGGTCAGATCGACAAACTCGCCTCTATAGCGCACCCGCCGCTGCACCAAGTCAATGTGCAAATCACCGCAGTCAATCGACAGAGGGGTCGCCGTATGGCGGCTGCGACGAGTGAGCGACTCTATTCTCGCTAAAAACTCCTGCATGCCAAAAGGCTTTTTGAGATAGTCATCCGCACCCGCTCTGAGGCCAGCAACCACATCGGTCTCAGTAGTACGAGCAGACAGCATCAAAATCAGCGGATGGCCCTGATGCTTGAGCCAGTGGCAAAGCTGTAGTCCCTGACCGCCCGAAAACTCTGCCTCTAGCACTACCAGCGCAGGCTGATGCGCCTGAAAACCATCGCGCGCCGAAACCATATCTGCACATTGCTGCACCTTGTAACCTGCCTGCTGTAGATTCCAGCTCAGCAAAGAGCGCAAGTTTAAATTGTTTTCTACGACCTGAATCCTGATATCAATAGGAGAGCTCACAAATAGGAAGAGAGCAGATCAGAGCTGCTGGCGACAGAGCTTAACACCCAAAGCCTAACAGAGCAATTTAAAGACTTCTGTAATCGAAGTTACGGGAATAAAGTCGCTAAAGAAAAACAACTGATCGGTCCTGCAAATCGTTTCAGCACTGTTTTACCTGATAAAATGGGATCACATTACTAAACAATCTGAAAAACATTTGCTCTGCTTTTTCTGTTCTATAAAGCAGTCACCTCTCCCGCTATTTGCGTGTGTGTTCAATCAGCCATTGAAACCAAGCCATCGCTGTGTTAGGGACTGTTTCTTAAGACAGATTTTAGACAGATTTTAGACAAGTTTTAGACAGATTTCTGAGTAGTCCAAAAAGCGATTCTTGGACTGTTTGGAGTCCATCTGCTCTGGAAACGAGCAATAGAACTAGTGACATTTTTGTTGAGTGAGGTCAACGAACACATGCTTCAGGACGCCAGAGTAATTCGATACTACCAGCGGATTACTGACACCCTTGTAGACTATTGGAACAAAGGCTATCGTGCCGATGAACTTAGGCTTTATGTGGAAGGGTACATTACCTCTATGCGCCACTCCGGTGCTGTAGAATCTTACTTAATCAATCAGCTGGAGCAGGAAGTTCTGCGTTTTTTATATGACTACTCCAACTTCGTGGTTGCCCAGCCAGAGGTAGAAACGGATTACTACTAGGGCAACGTCTAAAGCTACGCAAAAAGCGCATCGACCCAGTGATAGAAATGGCCAATGCGCTCTGTCGAATGTATTTCTTAAGATCAGAGGGACGGAACCTTGCTACTTGAAGAAGCTACTTGAAAAGCCGCAGCTCAGGAGGCGAGCGCGACCTCTACCGTCTCTTGAAGATTGCCATCTTGATACATCTTGATCAAAATATCTGAGCCGCCGATGAATTCGCCATTGATGTACACCTGGGGAATCGTGGGCCAATTAGAGTATTCTTTGATCCCCTGACGAATCTCAGGATCGGCCAGTACGTCTACGGTTTCGTAAGGAACGCCGAGGACGTTTAAGATTTGCACCACGTTGTTAGAAAACCCACACTGGGGCATCAACTTGTTCCCTTTCATGAACACTAGAACTTTGTGCTGCTCAGTCAGGCTGTCGATTTTAGCTTTGGTTTCGGGAGACATCACTTAATCCTATAGAAGTTACGGCCTTGGAACAGGGCCTTAAACAGTATCTCGCTATTGTAGAATGCGCTGCTGTAGAATGTGCCATTGTTCTTTATATCCGGCAGCCCTATCCGGCAGTCGCAACTTCAGCAGGGGTATGTGTCTCTAGTGAGAGGGCATGAATCGCTTCAGAAGACATGGCCGTTTCGACCGCCTTATAGACAAGCTGATGGCGCTTGACTAGGCTGAGCCCTTCAAATGCAGAAGAGACGATGGCAACTTGGTAGTGATCGCCGGTGCCTTTGAGATCTTCTGCCGCAACTTCGGCATCGGGTAAGCTCGTTTTGATCATAGATTCTAGTTGGTCAGGGCTGATCATTCATGTCTCCTCATAGATTGAAACTTTATAGATTGAAACGTTGTTTCGTTCATTATGACGCAAGAACTCGCCTGCCTCGAATCTGCCAGCTTTAAAGATTACTGTGCCGCTGGTGAATCGTAAGGGACTGTCACAAAACCCAATTCGTAGAGCTGCTGGTAAGCTTGTTGGCCCAACAAGCGAGTCGGCTGTTGGCTTTGGACCACTTCTACCAGGAGGGGTACTGCCAAATCGGGGCGACTCTGGGCACGGTAAACCACGGCTAGCTGATAGCTGGCCTGATCACGGACTTCCGCAGATTCTAGCGCGAGGGCCCGTAATCCATCGTTGACGCGGCTATCTACCCCGACGAATACGCCCGATAGATTTTGGTAGTAGGTCGAGACGTCGTTTAAAGCTTTGCGCGCGGCGATCAGCTTTTCGGCAGCGAGGGTGTAGTTCTGGGTGGCGATCGCCCCTTCCGCTTCACTCATCAGCGCCTGCCCTGAGGCAATCCCGATAGGGCTGTCAGATTGCTCTACAGCGCGGGTAGCAGCGGGTGCTTCGGCGGGTGGCTGCGTATCGGGGGTCTGCGCGTATAGCTGAGCTTGAGCCGCGAAGGGTGCTGCTGTTACACCGACTATCGTACTGGTTGCGGCCAGAGCTACCGCTTTTGGTAATGGGCCAGACAGCAACGCTTTAACGATGGGGATCATGGTGTCAAAATACAGATAACTTAGGTAATTTAACCTACATTAGGACATGGTTTCTGTGCTTGTCTGCTTTTAATGTGACTCTTGGACAAGTGGATGAATGTAATCCGTTCTACGAGGCTGTCAGGCAATGAGCGCATTGGATGAGAATGGCTCTCACAAGAGCCGAAATGATAAGGGCGTCCTGCGAGGGCAAGCGGGCGTGATTTTGCAGCGCGGCGGTGAAGAACTGCGGCTGAGAAAGGTGAAAAATCGCCTGACGCTGTGTGTGATGGATATAGACGCCCTGCAGCCGATCACCGATCAGTGGCAGCCGCAGCAGGTCAAAAATATTACACCCTATGCTGCTGACGAGAGCCCAGTGATTCTAGAGTGGCAGTTGCTGGCTCATCAGTTGGAAGCGGCTCTCCACTACCTGCGCCGCGCTGCGGGCGTTCTCTACGCCAGCCATGTATATGAGATAGATGTGAGCCCCGGAACCTATGTTTATTTGGCCAATCAGCTGACGGTGCAGTTTGATCAGGCGCGATCGCCCGCTCAGATTGATGCGATCGCCCATTCGCTCGGCATCCTCCGCAGCCATTCCTTGACAGAGAACACCTACTGCTTTGTCGTCGGTCCCGCCGCTCGTCAAAACCCTTTAAAAATTGCCAATCAGCTTACTCGCCACCCTGACGTGTTGCTAGCTGAGCCCAACATCATTATGGCCACCGCGCCACTGTATCGACCGACCGATACCCGCTACCCAGAGCAATGGCATTTATTTCATCGCGGTGGCGCCGCCGATCTAGCAGCCAATTCTCATGTCTCGGCTGAAAAAGCTTGGGACATTACCCGTGGCAGCCGCTCGGTCGTGATTGCCATTGCAGACGACAGCTTCGATCTGGCCCATCCCGATCTGCAGGGCTCAGGTAAAATTGTGGCCCCTCGCGATCTTAAAAACAAAGACGCGCTGCCGACGCCGACGGCTGATTATGAAAATCACGGGACGGCAGTCGCGGGAGTTGCCTTGGCGGAAGAAACCGGCAAGGGCATCGTCGGCATTGCGCCGGGCTGTAGCCTGATGCCCATTCAAACCACTGGTTTTCTAGACGATACTTCAATTGAGCAGATGTTCGACTGGGCGGTCAGACAAGGAGCCGACGTGATTTCCTGTAGCTGGTCGCCAGCGGCAGCGTACTTTCCACTCTCTCGGCGCATCAGTCGCTCGATTAATCGAGCCGCAACGCAGGGGCGAGGAGGAAAGGGCTGCGTCGTTCTATTTTCAGCTGGAAATGCTAATCGCCCAGTAGAAGGTAAGGTAAATGAATCCGGCTGGGCAAAAAATATGTTTAAAGGTCTGACCACCTGGCTGAGCGGGTTTGCCATTCATCCAGATGTGATTACGGTTTCGGCCTGCACGAGCCTCGCTCAAAAGGCGGCTTACAGTAATTGGGGTAGCCATATTTCGGTGGCCGCCCCGAGTAACAACGGATCGCCTAATATGTCGCTGTCGGCAGGCACGTTTAGCACAGGCCCGCCGATTCAAGCGCGGCTGGAAGGGCGAGCGGTGCTGACGAGCGATCGCACCGGGTCTAAAGGCTACACCCAAGGCGACTACGCTGGTTTTGGTGGTACCTCTAGCGCCTGCCCGCTAGTGGCTGGCATTGTCGGTCTGATGCTGTCAGCTAATCCTGATCTCACTGCCAAGGAAGTTAAGGAAATTCTACAGAGCACGACGGACAAGATTGTCGATCCGCGCGCGGATCCGCAGCTAGGCAATGAGTACGGCACTTACGACAGTAAAGGTCATTCGCGTTGGTTTGGCTATGGCAAGGTGAATGCGTATAAGGCTGTCAAAGCTTCTCAGGAGAGGGCACTACGCGATCGCACTTTACACAAAACCCTAACCGTCAGTAACTACACAGCGGTGTCCATTCCAGATAGTGACCCGAGAGGCATTTTCAGCCCAGTTACGGTCACCGCCAGCGGCAGCCTCCAAGATATTAAGATATATATTCAAGCCGAGCATGAATTCCTGGGCGATCTAAGCTTCATGCTCAACAGCCCACAGGGTCTCTCAGTGCTGGTTCAAAGCCGTACGCTAGGCCGCCAAACTCGTCTGCAAAGGACGTATTCGCTGGTGGGTACACCGGCCCTGAGGCGACTGCTCAATACCGAGATCAAAGGGCGCTGGCAGCTTCAGGTGATCGATCACGCCCCGGCGCACATCGGACAGCTCGTGCGATGGGAGTTAATTTTGGGGGTGTAATCGATCAGCCCTTCGAATCATTCCTTAGGGCCTGCCAGTCTAGTTAGGACTGTCTGTAAATGACTGGTGAGTCGCTTGGCTTGCAGCTTGCAGTTTCCTGACTTGTTCTCATCAGTGCCTGCTGCATCCTGGATGGCTAGAGCACTGTCATTCAGAAAGTCTGCAACTGTAATGGGGGTGCCGATGCGCACCTCGACTGTGCCGCGCCACCGTGGACAACGCTCGCTGTACGCTAGCGTGATCGGAATAATTTTTATCTGTAAGTTGGGCTGATTGCGCTCGGCCCGCAAAGCAAGCCGGGCCAGTCCTGGTTTGAGCGAATGGATGCGATCGCGATAAATATTGCCCTCTGGATAAATCACCAGCGCTTCTTGGGCTTGCAAAAGCTGCACGCCATGTCGCAGCGAATGAATAGAGGGTTTGTGCACCTGTACCGGAAAGCCACCTAGCCTTCGAATAAACCAGCCCTGAAGCCCCCGGCACTCATCTGCTGTGACCATAAAGCGAAAGTATCGGCCTGCTCGCTTGCCTAATAGGCCCACTATCAGCGCATCCCATCGAGATCTGTGAGTCGGTGCTAGCATAATCGCGCCGTCGGTTGGAATGTTTTCCTGACCGGTCACCTCTATCCGGCTGAAGTAAGCCGGCAGAACCAGCTTTTCGCCAATGGCATACATCAGGGGGGCGAGCCAAGGTGAAAAGTGCGATCGCACCAATGAAGACCTATTATCAGCAGACGAATGGATAGCCGGATCGGCAGCATGATCGGCAGGAGATGCCATATCAACAGATAAGTTTGCAAACATTGACGATTCAGGTGACGGTAGCCTTGTGTACTGCAAATGCATTGGCTCACCCTACTGTCTCCTCAGCATTCACAGGCTGTTCAAACTGACAGTTTCAAGGGTGGTCTGTGGGCTGATGAGATGACTTCAACCTAGAGATTTCAGCGCCGCTGGCTAAACCACTGCTGGAGCCGGTCGCAGCAGGGCGCTTCTAAAATGCCTCCCAGGACACTAAGGCGATGATTGGAACAGGCACTATCAGGAATATTTAATACCGATCTCACCGCGCCCGCCTTGGGATCATCTGCGCCATATACCAATAGGCCCAGTCGCGCCTGAACGATTGCGCCCGCACACATGACGCAAGGCTCCAAGGTAACGTATAGCGTGCAGTCGTTGAGGTGCCAGTTGCCGAGCTGCTTACCCGCCGCGCGTAGGGCCAATACCTCAGCATGGGCGGTGGGGTCATGGTCGCGCTCTTTACGATTCGCCGCACAAGCCACAACTTGGTTATCAGGGCCAACGACGATGGCTGCTACCGGCACTTCTCCAGACTGGCCAGCCGTTTCTGCAAGGGCCAATGCCTGAATCATCCACTGGCGATGGCGCAGGTAAATTTCGCTATCGACAGCCGCAGGCGGAATCTTTAAAGGCTCATCCGTATCGTCAGGCATAAATCATTGAGGCGCATCATGACACAAGTGAATTTACGGTTCTCAACTGATGGGGTCCGCTATCAAGACCACTATCAAGTGCCATACTGGACATAAGCGATCCACAGTTCTTTACATCCATATGGTGACCACCGTAGATTTTCTCAATCAGCTCAATCCTTCCCAGCGTCAAGCCGTAGAGCATTTCTGCGGACCTTTGCTAGTGGTAGCCGGCGCTGGATCAGGGAAAACCCGTGCCCTCACTGCTCGGATTGCTAACCTCATTCTCAACCGCCGCGTCGATCCTGGCAATATTTTGGCAGTGACGTTCACCAATAAAGCCGCTCGAGAAATGAAGGAGCGCATCGAAAAGCTGTTTGCCCAGCAGGAATCTTTGGCTCGGTACAGCAAGCCCTTGCATATGCTCAGTGAGTATGAGCAGGTGCAGCTACGCTCCTATGTCTACAAAAATTTCTTGAAAGAGCTTTGGATAGGCACATTCCATTCTTTGTGCTCGCGCATTCTTCGCTTCGACATTGAAAAATACCAGAGTCCTCACGGGCAAAGCTGGACTCGCAGCTTCTCCATTTTTGATGAGTCCGATGCTCAAAGCCTGGTAAAAAACATCGTCATCGCTCAGATGAATCTGGATGATCGAAAATTCAATCCGCGCTCAGTACGCTTTGCCATTAGCAATGCCAAAAACCAGGGTCTAGATCCCGATCAATACGAAGAAGAAAATCCTAACTTTAAAGGCCGCAATATAGCCGAAGTCTATCGCCTCTATCAAAAGGGCCTATCCGCGAATAACGCGCTGGACTTCGACGATCTGATTCGACTGCCTGTACAGCTGTTTCGTCAAAATCCTCAAGTACTGGACTACTGGCATCGTCGCTTTCGCCACATCTTAGTAGACGAATACCAAGATACTAACCGCACCCAGTACGATCTCATTCAGCTATTAGCGACCAACGGCAAGGGCAACAAAAGCTTCGAGGATTGGAACAATCGCTCTGTGTTTGTTGTGGGCGATGCGGATCAAAGCATCTATTCGTTTAGAGCAGCAGATTTCACCATTCTCATGGGCTTTCAAAGAGAGTTTGGTGACGGCCTTGCCGACGATGATACCCGCACACTCGTCAAACTAGAAGAGAACTACCGTTCGACTGCCAACATTCTAGATGTGGCCAATCATCTGATTGAAAACAACACTGAGCGGATTGACAAAGTGCTGCGGGCAACTCGGGGGGAAGGCGACGCTATTTTCTGTCATCGGGCTGACAACGAGTCGATGGAAGCCGAGTACGTTGTTGGCCAAATTCGTAACCTGGAGCTGAAAAACTCTGAGCTGAGTTGGAAAGACTTTGCAATTTTGTACCGCACGAATGCTCAATCTCGGGCGCTAGAGGAAGTGCTGGTTCGATTCGACATTCCTTACAAAGTGGTCGGCGGTCTGCGCTTTTATGATCGCCGTGAAATCAAAGATATTCTGGCCTATCTGCGGCTGGCGGTGAATCCATCTGATAGCGTGAGCCTGAAGCGAATTATCAACACGCCTCGGCGGGGCATCGGGAAAACAACGCTGGATAATTTGGATAAGGCAGCGGCGGAGTTAGGTGTGCCACTGTGGGATATTGTCAAAGATGAGACGTCGGTCAAGACCTTGGCCGGTCGGGCGAGTAAGCGAGCGATCGCCTTTGCTAGAATGATTGGCGGCTGGCAAGAACGGGTAGAGACAGCCAAGCCGACAGATATCGTTCAAGACGTATTAGCGCAGACTGGTTACCTTGAAGATCTTAAAGGAAAAGGCACAGAGGAAGATCTAACCCGCATTGAGAATATTCAAGAGCTTTACAACGCGGTCGTACAGTTCGAAGAAGAGAACGAAGACGCGACGCTGCTGACGTTTTTGGCCAATGCCTCACTGAGCTCTGACAACGAGAAAGAAGACAATGACAACAAAGTCACGCTGATGACGCTTCACGCTTCTAAGGGGCTAGAATTTCCTGTGGTCTTTTTGGTCGGACTAGAGCAGGGCCTCTTTCCCAGCTTTCGCTCACTAGAAGATGCCGCCGCTATTGAAGAAGAACGTCGCCTTTGCTATGTCGGCATCACCCGCGCTCAAGATCGGCTGTTCATCTCCCATGCTCGCGAGCGTCGTACCTATGGCCATCTGCGCGAAATCTCAACCCCTTCTATTTTTCTTGGTGAGCTGCCCCGCGACTACATCATGGCAACTGTTCCTAGCGCCCTGCCTGAGCGCTGGACCACTACCACCCGCGAAGCCAACCTCAAAAATCCGCAGCCCAACCTCAATAAGCCCGGTACCCACGAAGACGATTGGAGTGTAGGTGCTTCTGTGACACACAAAGCTTTTGGGGAAGGGAAGGTCACACACATCTTTGGAGCAGGCAATAAAATCTGCTTAGCGATCCATTTTCCAGGCATCGGCAAAAAGATTATCGACCCGCGAACGACCGTGCTAGACCGATTGGGCTAAATCCTACGCCAGCTTCTTTTTGATGAAGGCCAAGATTTTGTTGTTTTGGTCCTTGAGCGCAGCGACCTCTTTGGCAAGCAGCTCTACTTTTTGCTTGAGCGCTGCCATCTCAGCGGCGGCGTTGCCACCTGGGTTAGCGACACTGGGCGCGGCTATGGCTGATTTTGGGCGTGGCTTACGCGCTTTGGCCATTGCCCCTTTGATGGCACCAATGAGATCTTTTTGTTCAAAGGGCTTTTCAATAAATTCGAAGAATTCAAAGGGCTCTTGGATCTTTTCAGCGAGCTCCTCCCGGCGACCCGACATCATAACTAGCGGAATACTTTGAAGCGCAGGCTGCGACTGAATCTCTTTGTATATTTCAAAGCCGCTCATGCGAGGGAGCAAAAAGTCCAACATAATTAAGTTGGGTTTTTGCTCACGGATGGCCGTGATACCTTCGATGCCATCTTTCGCTTCGATAACCTCGAAGTTGCCTTTTGGCAGCATGTCTCTCACATGTGCTCGAATGACTCGACTGTCATCAATGACTAAAATTTTATGGCTGGCCACGATGGACTCCTTTGGCTGGCAAGATGACGATAGGAAGCTCTAAAGCTGCTATAGAACTTACAGAAGCTCGGTTTAAAGTTGCCCAGATTGCAGGGATGAGTGAACTGTAAGATAGAGAAACTTTAGTCTCTGGCCATTCCCACCTAGCCATTTTCATCATGTCTACTTCCCCTGACCCATCGGTTCAGACATCTCGCCCTCGGCCTGAGATCATCGCAATGCCAGACTGGTTACGCAGGCCAATTGGTAAGGCCAGTGAGCTATCGACTGTGCAAAAGGTGATTAAGCAGCGGCAGATTCATACCATTTGTGAGGAGGGAAGATGTCCTAACCGCGGCGAGTGCTACTCGAACCGGACGGCGACGTTTTTGCTGATGGGGCCAACCTGTACTCGGAGCTGCGGTTTTTGTCAGGTGGATAAGGGGCACTCGCCGATGCCGTTGGATGCTAAAGAGCCTGAGCAGGTGGCAGAGTCAGTAAAGCTGCTGGGGCTGCGCTATGTGGTGCTGACCGCAGTGGCGCGAGATGATCTCGAAGACGGCGGCGCGGGGTGGTTTGTCAAAACGATGACGGCGATTCGAGCGCAGAACCCGGCAACGCAGATTGAGGTGTTGACGCCTGATTTTTGGAGTGGCACAGATGCTGGGTGCCAACAGCAGCGACGGGTGAAAACGGTCGTGAGCGCAAAGCCTGCTTGCTTCAATCACAACGTGGAAACGGTGAGGCGATTGCAAGGTCCGGTGAGACGAGGGGCAAAGTATGAGCGATCGCTCGATGTGCTGCGCTACGTAAAGGCCGCCGATCCCTCGATTCCGACCAAGTCAGGCTTGATGGTAGGGCATGGCGAAACTCAAGCTGAGCTCATCGAGGCGATGACGGATCTACGAGCAGCGGGCTGCGATCGCCTCACGGTCGGTCAATATATGCGCCCTTCGCTGGCCCATTTGCCCGTGCAAAAATACTGGCGACCCGAAGAATTTGACCAGCTAGGCGCGATCGCCCGCGACATTGGATTTTCTCACGTGCGCTCTGGGCCGTTGGTTCGCAGCTCCTATCATGCAGGCGAAGAGCCATAACGAGGAGCCGTAACGAGGAACCCTAGAGAGAAACTTGTTAGCGTATTTGCCCATTGAGATCGCGCCACTCATGCACGGCAAAAGGAGGGACAACCAGCTGCGCAATGCTGCCCCCTCGCAGCGGAATGTCTACTTGCAATGGAATATCGCCTCTGAGATCAGCGATCGCGGCTGCCACATCGTACTGGTTAGCATTCTCTGGAAGATCTGGCGTTTGTGGATCGAGTGCCGGATCAGCTTGCCATTGCGCACTGGCCCCCGTCGAAATTTTCAGAGGCTTTTGCGAATCTACCAAGACGATGCCGGGAAATCCAACCAGCCTAAGATACAGACCTTGCAAGTTGTTCTCCTGATAGCGCTTGAAGAGAATAACTTGCCAAGATCTGTCGCTGCGATCGCGCAGGCTTTGCTTGGAGCGAAAGGTTGTTTGTCCGGCTCTCTCTTGATAGGTATGAATGGAGGCCAGCAGCGGGGTCGCGGAGGCTACCTGTGAAAAAGAGACCAGCGCAAAGGCGATGGCACTCAGCACACAACAAGCTTGATAGGCTTTTGTGACATACGCTCTTTCAACAGCTAGCAACAACACTGACAACCCTTGTTGAAGCGCAGAAGAAAACGGAAAAAGAGACCAGCGCTGAATCATCAGTAAGCATAAGAAAAAGATATGCTTTTAGTGTATGTCTCACAGCAGTCTCATGCTATTTATAACTGCGCGGTAGCCATTGGCACTACCATCAGCCAAATAGCGCTCGGCGGCGGTTTGTAAGTCGCTATGAGCCGCTAGTCGATTGCCCATTTCAATCAAAGCCAGCCCGCGATAGTAGTAAATGTCGGCGCTGGTATTGCGATCTTGGCGAATGATTTTAGAGAAGTCCTGGTAGGCGCTGCGGGCATCACCGGCTTCGTACAGGGCCCGACCTCTAGCCGCGTAGGCTGCGTCATAGTCAGCGCTGAGCTCAATGGCATCGGTATAGTCAGCGATCGCCGCTGGCAAATCCCCATGGATCGCCTGGGCATCAGCGCGGCCTTTATAAAGCGCCGCCTCAGTGGGCAGAATCCCAATGGCGCTGTCGTAGTCGGCGATCGCACCCATCGCATTATTGCTGCTTAGCTTGGCTAAAGCGCGCTGACGATAGGCTTCGATGGCATACACATCTAGCTCAATGACCCGGCTAAAGTCGGCGATTGCAGCGGCGTTGTTACCTTGCGTGCTGTACAATCCGCCTCGCGCCATATATGCCTCAGTAGAATTAGGCTGACGAGTGAGCACCCGGTTGATATCAGCGAGTGCATCGTTAGGACGGCCCAGCGCTGAGTAGATGTAGCTGCGGTTGTAGTAAGCTTCGCTACTATCAGAGTTGAGGGCAACCGCCTGATTGAGGTCACCTAGGGCCGCAGCATAACTGCCCAAATGGTAGTAGGCCACGCCGCGATTGATAAAGGCTTCTGCGTAGTTGCTTTGGTTTTCTATCGCGCTTGTGAGGTGGACGATGGCCGCATCGTATTCACCGAGGGCAATCAGTGAAATGCCTCTGTGCATATGGGCAGGCGCGTAGTTGGTATTCAAGTCCAGCGCTTTGTCAAAGCTGATTAAGGCGCTGGTGTGATGGTCCATCGCCGCTTCTGCTAGTCCCAGATAATCGTGCGCTTCTAGGTAGGTAGGGTTGAGGGCGATCGCCTGCTCAAAATCATCTTTAGCGGCGGTCATTTCGCCCATTTCATAAAAGAGTGCGCCTCTCGAAAAATATGCCAGCGCGTAGGTGGGCCGAACAGAAATAGCGGCAATGTAGTCAGCCATCGCGGCTGAGCCATCATTGAGCTTGATCTGAGTGGCCGCGCGAAAGATATAGGCTTCGGCATAGTCACGGTTGGCTGCGATCGCATTATCGAAGTGGGCGATTGCAGCGGTATAGTTTCCCTCCCGATACTGCTTGATGCCCTGGCGATAGGCGACCACAGATGGAACTGCTGTCTGTTCCTCTGTTTGCGCTTCTGTGGTTTGCGCTTCTGTGGTTTGTGCTTCTGTGGTTTGCGCCTCTTGCGGATCTGCAGGCAAATTCTCAGGTACTGCATCCGAGGGCGATATTTCTAGACTGGGCGTATCTAGATTGGGCGTATCTAGATTGGGCGCGGTTTCAAGCCGAGGCGTAGGTCTGCGTATGGGCGGTGGATTCAGAGCGGGCAGTGCAGTTGCGGGCTGCCTGTCAGCATCAGAGTCTACACTTAGATCCGGTAGAGCTGGCATGACCTGACGATTTGCCTGATTCTCGTTAGCTTGGACCGGGCTGGGTTCGTCCAAACTCAGAGCAGAATCGGCATCAACATTGATCACCGGTAGAATGACCGCGTCCAAAGTCTCCTCAATGCTGACATCGACATTGCCCGGTATGCCGTTGGCTCTAGCAGGCAGTGTCCCTAGCAGGCTAGTGAGCAATGTAGTCAGGCTTAAAACCGTAAGGCCGCTGCGATTCATGGCTTTCCTTGTCAGAGTTTGGAGACGGGCAGGTGAGAAATTTTGAGGCAAATAATAGTAAGCGTAGATTTCCCAGTTTTGGATGAAACGCATTGCTTAAAAGGATAGAGATACACTTGTAGACTGTTCTTTTGCCGGCTAGACAATCTTTTGCCTTCCTACCTTCAAGCGAGCATTCAAAGAGTCGTTAAAGCGTGTCAACGGCTTATTCCTAGTCTGAATCAACCTAAATCCAGCGGCTGGCTAGCCCCCTTTTGCCGACTGGCGGCTGCCAATACCGCGTCTAATTTGATGGTGCCGCTCGCAGGACTGATCGATACAGCGTTCTTGGGTCACCTCAGCGATATTCGCTTTCTCAATGGCGTTGCCCTGGCGACGGTGATATTTAACGTCATTTACTGGAGCTTCAACTTTTTTCGGATGGGGACGACCGGCCCCACGGCGCAGGCAGCTGGGCTAGCCGCTAGTCTGATGGCCGAGCAGGGAGAAGACTCTCTCAGGGGCGAGAGCGAAATCTGGCTCATTCTAGTGAGGAACTCGCTGCTGGCGCTGAGCGTTGGCATGCTGGTCTGGCTCTTCAACGATCCGATTGCTGACGTGGGATTTGCGCTATTGCAGGCTAGTGATGAGGTCAAAGCCGCAGCACTGGAGTTTTACGACGGTCGCATTTTGGCGGCACCCGCTGTTTTGGTCAACTACGTACTGCTGGGCTGGTTGCTAGGCCGTAGTCAAGGGCGACAGGTGCTGGTGCTGGCGATGATCGGCAATTTTAGCAATATCTTTCTCGACTATGGATTTATTGTGCGATTGGGGTGGGGGAGCTATGGGGCAGGTCTGGCCACAGCACTTAGCCAGTATTTGATGCTGGTAGCGAGTCTATTTTTGGTTATAAGAAGCGGCGTACCCTGGCAGCTATGGCCTCGGATAAAATCTCGATTGTGGCAGCCTGCAGCGCTGAAGATGTTGTTTAATCTCAACCGAGATATTCTCATTCGCACGTTTGCACTGGTTATTTCGATGTCGCTATTTACCAATTTCAGCTCGCAGCTAGGCGACACCATCCTGGGTGTGAATACGCTGCTGCTCCAAGTTGTGCTGATGGCGGCCTACTTCATGGATGGGATTGCGCTGGCGGTAGAGAGCTACGCGGGAAACTTTTATGGGCAGCGAGCAAGGGAGAATCTGTACTGGCTGCTGGTGGTTGGGATGACAGGCAGTGTGATCTTGGGTGGGGCGATCGCCGCCGCTCTGATTATCTGGCCAAGTCCGTTTTTTGGTCTACTTACCAGTCACACCATTTTGCTTGAGCAGATTCCCCAATACGTTGGCTGGCTGCTACCCGTTCTCAGCTTTGGTGGGATTGCGTTTACGTTAGATGGTTATTTTTTGGGGCTGACGGCTGGGCGAACTTTGCGCAATGCCACCCTCATCGCAGCCCTAGCTGGCTTTTTACCTTTGGCCCTTGCCGCTAGCTGGCTAAAAAGTCCTCATCTACTATGGTTAGCGCTTGCAGGACTGATGGCAACGCGAGCAGTAACACTGACGCGAAAGGTGCCTATTACGCTTAAACAACCATAAAAAAACGATGACTGAGCGGTGCAGTCATCGTTAAAAAATCAAAAGTCAGTTTTGCCTAGCGGAAGACAGACAGACTATTTGCGAATATCTTTTGCCATGCTGCGGAACATATCCATGTCGCCAGACTTTGCCGTACGACGGCGAGGTCTATCTGACTTAGGAACGCCTGTATCAGGCGTAGAGACACTAGCAACGCTGCTATCGCTGGCTGCCGCTTGAGTCAAAGGCGAAAACATACCTGCCTTGCCATCTACAGACTTGGCCTCAAGTGCAGAAATTTGCTTCACGCTCTCTAGATGCTCTTGGCCCTTCTTTTTCGCGAAGGTGCGCCGTACTGTCTTGCTTGAGCGCATGAATTCGATGTTGCCGTAGGTTTTGGCATCGTCGTCGTTGAGATAAAAAGCTTGCTTAGTCTGAGTGTCATCTTTGGGAACACCCTTGCCGAATACGAATTCAAAAAGACCCATTGTTCTCCTAACCAGTTAATGAACCATCTGTATTTCTAATATTAACTTTTATTTTCTTTATTAGAAAGACCATTCGGACAAAAAGCTAACAAAAGGCTCAGACGCACTCAGGCTCGTCGTAGTGCGATCGCGAGTGCAGCCTACAAGTTGCGCTGATATTCTTCCAGCAAATCAATGAGATTGACCTGGCACTGCATCGGTAGCAAATCGGCGAGGGGCAGCGTTCGTCGCCCGCCGCCCAGCTTAATGGGAATATCCTTGAGCACCTGAATGACGCCATCTTCGGAAATATCGTCGCCTAGTACTAGTGGCAAGAGCTTTTCGGCAAGCGAGGTGTGTAGTTTGGCATCGCCTAAATACAGGTGCCATTTGGCAACATCAATGTAAATGTTTTCGCCAATCTCAGCGGCTAAGGCTTCTACATTCTCAGCAGAGTTTGTTGCGGGCATAATTTCCCCCTCGGTGAATGGTCATTTTCCTAGTATGAGCTTACTTGCCGACGTCTACTTTTTGGGTGGAGTAGTCGGCGATCGCAAAAATATAAACCCCATGCGCTAGCAGAATGCTTAGCATCGTAAAGGTTACGAGCTTAGCGAGCGGTAGCGAGCCCGGATTGATCGTGTTCAAAAACCAAATAGTCGAATTAACCGCTGCAAATCCCGCCACATGCACAGCGAAGTTAATGCGATCTTCTAGCTTGCGAAGGGCGGGGTCATTGGCAAAATCGGGTTCACGAGGCCAGCGAGGAGGCATATAGCTTTACAAAAATGGGTGCATTTCTATTGTAGAAGGTAATCGAAGCGGGCCCTGACGCTTTATGCCTGCCAATGGCCGGATTTGCCGCCAATTTTTTCTACCAGATGAATATCGCTGATTCGCATCGATTTTTCGAGTGCCTTGGCCATATCGTAAAGCGTCAGGGCGGCGACGGACACGGCGGTGAGTGCCTCCATCTCTACACCCGTTTCTGATTTGGTTTTAACGGTGGCGCAAATCAGATAGCCCGGCAGTGCTGGGTCGGGCTCAATAGTAACCTCAATTTTTTTGAGCGGGAGAGGGTGGCAAAGTGGAATGAGCGTAGACGTTTGTTTGGCGGCCATAATGCCGGCGAGCCGAGCAGTGCCAACCACGTCTCCTTTTGGGGCATTGCCCGACTTAATGGCCTCTAAGGTGGAAGGCTGCATGGTAACGGTGCCGGTAGCTGTGGCTTGGCGGATGGTAGGGGCTTTGGCTGAAACATCAACCATTTGTGCTTGGCCTTGGGCATCAAGATGAGTGAGGCCGGAGCCGTCGCTTGAATTGCTCATGATCGAATCGGCTAGGTGCGCTAGTGTTGTGCTACTATTAAAACCCGTTGAGGGCCTGTAGCTCAGTGGACTAGAGCACGTGGCTACGGACTACGGTGTCGGGAGTTCGAATCTCTCCAGGCTCGCTTAACGAAGATAGGGTGCTGTGCATTAGCTGCGCGGTGCCCTATTTTTTGTCAACTTTTTGCCAGTTTTTTGGGAGTCAGCTTTTCACCGCTCAGCTTTTCACTGCATAGACATCTCGCCCACCATGTAGGGCAAATCGTACTGAGTGGGAAAGGTCTTTGCTAGAGGTGGTAATGAAGATGATCAGTCCTAACAGCGTCAAACTGCCAGCAAGGGCAAATACGCTGCTGTAGCTACTGGTAACGTCTGCAATGCGGCCCATAATAGGACCAGCCAGAGCAATGCCTAAATCGAATCCGGTCAGGCATAGCCCAAAGGTCAGGCCGCGCTCATTGGCTCTAGATCGATCAGTCATCAGCGCTGCGATGATGGGAATGGTCGTGCCACTGCCAGCACCTTGGAAGGCACCTGCGAGGAGCAGCATAGACGGACTATTGGCTAGACAGAGCGTGAACATTGATAGCGTGTAAAAGAGAAGGCCCAGGCTAATAAAGCGGCCCCGTCCAAGCTGGTCGCTAGCGGTGCCTGAGAAGGTGCGGATGGAGAATGAGGCGATCGCACTCACCGTAAAGACCAGGCCAATATTGATATCCCACGCCATCTCTTCGACGTAGAGCGGCACAAACGCCACCATAGAGCCAAACGCCGTTCCCACCATGAACAGGATCAGCGCTGGAATCCGAATCGACGGCGTCCAAAGCAAACGCCAGAACAATGGCTTTGCCGCTTCTTTGCCATCTAGCTTTTTGCCATCTGTCTCTTCAATAAGTGAAGCCGCCCGAGGCGGCTCTTTGCTAGCTAATACGCACAGCGTGCCTAGCAGTCCAATTGCCGTCATGGATACGAAAGCCAGCGTAAAACTGCCTTTGAAGTAGCCTCCCAACGCCGGGCCCATCGCCATCCCCGTCGGTGCCGCTAAGCTCATAAAGCTAATCAGCTCACCGCGATGACGAGGCGGCGCCATATCTGCAACAGAGGCGGTATAGGCCGTCGCAAAAGCAGCTACGCTAAGACCGTGAAACGCCCGTACGGCGGCTAGCAGAATCACCGCAGACTTCATTTCCCAGTTCCAAACCGGCAGTGTAATGGTCGCATTCGGCAATAGTGAAACGCCCAGATAAAATAGGGGCGCTAATGCAATCACAGCAATGCCGATGAGCAAGGCGGGCTTACGGCCTTGGCTATCAACAAAGCGAGCCATTTTCGGGCGAAAGCCAAGCAGCCCGACGGCAAAGGCCGCCATCACCCAGCCGACTTCTTGATTGCTCGCACCAAAGCTTTTGATATAGAGCGCGAGATTTGGCAGCATGCCAGCTAGTCCACCCCAAAAGCACAGAGAGGCACTGAAGAAGATAATCAGATTACGCCGTAGCAATGGGTCGAATGTTAGAAAGAGTCTCAACAGCTTTCCTCAAGCAGAAGTGTAGATACAGTCATGTCGATCAGTATTCACGGATGCGAAATGGATTCTAGTATGGAGAAGCGATCGCTGATAGAACGAACAGCCATCTTCGATCCCACGGGTCGCTACCGCTATCAGCTCACTCGCCGCTGGCAAACGCATGGCCCCACGGTTACCTTTGTGATGCTCAATCCAAGTCGGGCGGATGCGACCTGTGATGATCCCACCTTGCGAGCGTGCGTTCAGTTTGCACAGCGCTGGGACTATGCGGCGCTTTCGGTAGTGAACCTGTTTGGCTACTGCACGGCATATCCCAGTCAGCTTAAGGAGGCAATCAATCCAATCGGACCGGAGAATGATGCGTATGTACTGCGCTCGGTCGCAGCGGCGCAGCGGGTGGTGTTGGCCTGGGGAAATTGGGGTGGGCTGTATGGACGCGATCGCACCATACTCAATCTGCTAAGCCCTTATCGAAGCAAACTCCACTGCATACAGCTCAACCGCTCTGGCCACCCTCGCCACCCGCTCTACATCAAACGAGATCTGCCGTTACAGCCCTTCACTGCGCCAGCGATATCCACTGCCCCGCAGATAGACTAACCGATTCACCCACTACTGCTGTGAGCACCCAGTTTCGCAATAGCGCGTTGACCTCGACAGGCGCATCGTCATGAGGACAGTGGCCTGCATTGAGATGGTGCTCTTCGAGTTTGCGGTAGTACTTCTGAAACAGCGCCCCGCGAGTATAGGTGTCCATCCAGGGGTCCGCATCGCCCCAGATTAGCAGTAGCGGGCAGGTCATTTCGGCCAGCAGCGTATCGACATACTCCCCGCGCTCGGCTTTAAACAAGGCGGCAAATGCCGCTGGCGCTTCGGGGTCAGTCGCGGGCCGGTAAATGTCTTCGATGAGCTGATCGCTCACTTCTAATTTGTTGACATATACCTGCTCTAGGGTTTTGCGAATGTAAGAGCGCTTGCGCACAAACTGAAAAATCATCCAGCTCGGCAGCGGTGAGAGGATGACGGTTTTTACTAACTCGCCAACTGCTTTTTGCAAAGGGTTTGCTTCAGAAGCGCTCTGCTGCTCACGAAAAGATCCGACGCCATTGAGCATGCACACACCAGCGATCGCATCAGGGCGAGTCGCCCCCACATACAGACTGTTGTAGCCACCAATCGAGTTGCCCGCTACAACCGTAGGGCGACCAATAATGTGGGTAATAAAGTCAGCAATCTGATCGCGCCACAGGTCGTTGCTATAGCCACTGCTGGGCTTGGAAGAGCGGCCAAAGCCGAGCAAATCGAGCGCGTACACCTCGAAATCGCTCTGGAGTTCAGCGATATTTTTGCGCCAGTGGTCTGTGGACGCCCCGAAGCCATGAATCAGCAGCAGCGGCGGTCGCTCGGGATAGTCAGCGGCAGCCTGCTCACCGGATGTGACATAGTGCACTCGATAGTCGCGCCAATGCCAGTAGGCACCATTTTGGGCAGGGGGAGTAAACGGGCTAGGAGCAGTCGCAACCATGAGAATCGTAACGAAAAGTAAATATCTCCTAGTCTATCGCGGCAAATCCTTAGACGAGCACTCGGTCCTGCGCTTTGACGATATTTCCTTCCTTGGGCTGAGCGGTGCGATCGCCAAATAGTCCGTAGACTGATAACGGCAGTGAGTATCGATTGTTGATGACTGTTGATGACTGGCAATGACGTTTGAGGACGAGAGAACTATGGCTGCGCTATCTCGCTTGCGACAGCCCAAAGCCCGCCGGAAGGGCCGTCGAAAAGGCCCCAGAAAAGGTCGTAGGGCTACTTTGTTTGAGCGGTGTATGGCGGCGATCGCCCTCGTCAACCTAATGCTCGTGCTATTCGATCTCAGCTATATCCGCTTTCGCGATCTGTATTTGCAAGTGTTGCCAGCACCGACCGTTTGGTACGGCGAACGATTTAAAGGGATTGAGCCGGAGCGCACCACGGTAAAGTATCTAGCTTTAGTAGACGATCTTGAACAGCAGCTTGTCAAAGGCTCCTCCGCAGAAACAAACAGCCCTACGACCCGCAGACTGCTCGCTCAGCTAAGAGAGCAAAGCGAAAGCATGGTGGATGAAGATCCGTTTGCCGTTGCTGGTAAGTCTGGCACGCTGGAGCGGATTAAAAATTTGATGCGCGATCGCCTTCAGGAAGACTCCTCAAAGGCTGCCTTTCGCCGCTTTTGGAGTGAGGCGTATCTGCAAGCAGAATCAGCAGAAACGGAACTGGCCTTTTTCGACGAAGAAGTCCGCCCGCTGATGGAAACTAACTACTTTCGCGGCATCAGTGAAAGCGGCAGACCGATTGATCTGTTTTGGCAAATCGATCTGGCCTTTATGATCCTATTTGCGGCTGAGTTTTTAGCGCGAACCTACGTTCTCAGTCGCCGTCATCCCAGCACCAGCTGGATCGATGCCATGCTGTGGCGCATATACGATGTGCCTTTATTTCTTGGGTTTTGGCGATGGCTGCGCGTCATTCCGGTGACGCTGAGGTTACACCAAGCTCGCTGGGTGAATTTAGAACCTGTGCGTAACCGTTTGAGCCGCGCTTTCGTCAGCCAATTCGCCGTAGAACTCACCGAAATCGTACTGCTGCGATCCATTGATCAAATTCAGCGACTCATCCGTGACGGAGATATCAGCCGCTGGCTAATCGCGGCCAGCGATCGCAGCCGGTATGTTGATATCAACGGCATTGATGAAATTCAGACAATTGCAAAGCATCTATCAGACATCGTCGTGTATAAGGTACTGCCTGATATAAGACCTGAGCTAGATGCCTTGCTGCAGCACAGCGTTGTCAGTGCGCTCCATCAGGCCCCTGCCTATCAGGGGCTCAAGCTCATGCCGGGATTCGACCTGCTCTCGGCTCAAATTTCTCAGCAGGTGGTGACAGAGCTTTCCAAGACGCTGACAAATGCTATTCAACACGCCTTCGCCGATAAAGAAGGCGGCGCTCTCACAGGTCAGCTAATCGCCAGCTTTGGCGAGCATCTTCGCATCGAAGTGCAAAACGCAGAAACCCTCGCTGAAATTCAAGGGCTCATCAATGATCTGCTAGAAGAGATTAAAATTAACTATGTAGAGAAGATTGCTACAGAGGATGCAGAACAGCTAGAAGCGTCGCGCTATCAGCTGTATGGCGTTACCCGGCGGCCTCGTTAAGGCTAGGCGATCGCGCTTGCTAGCACCGAGATCAAGGCCGCTAATCCCCTGACTTGAGGCTTCTTGCGCTAGACTGTTCTAACGCAGACGGTAATAAAGACTACGCCAAGGCAATCGCTATATGGACATAGTCGCTATGCTGACTGCTTCAGATGGCCCTTGTAAACGGAACCATTTGACCTAATTCGTCTGGCCCATCTGGGCTATAGCGAAAAGTGGGAGCTTTAAAAGAGCCCGCTTTTTTTATTGGGTATCTGTAGAGCACTCAATTAAGGCAATGCCCTTGCCTGATCGATAACTTTTCTATTGTCTTATGGCACATCCTTTAATTCCTCAGGTGATTGAGCTAGCGGCCCCGTTAGCGACTGATGTGGGCCTAGAGATCGTAGATGCGGTGTTTCAAACCAATCAAAGCCCGCCAGTGCTACGCATTGATGTGCGCAATCCTCACCAGGAAGATACCGGACTAGATGACTGCGAGCGGCTGAGTATTGTGCTAGTAGAGGCGCTAGATGAGTCTAATTTGATTCCAGATGCTTATGTGCTCGAAGTGTCAAGCCCTGGCGTGTCGGATGTGCTGACGAGCGATCGCGACTTTCAAGTCTTTAAAGGATTTCCAGTAGACGTTCAGCTCAGCGAACCCCACAAAAACAAGCAGATTTGGCAAGGCGCGCTAGTTGGCCGAAATGAGGACATGCTATTGCTCAATCTAAAAGGAAGGCCAGTTAAAATTCCTCGGCCTCTCGTTCAGTCTGTACAGCTCAGCAGCGACGTTCAAACCGAGGACGCTTAAATCAAGACGTTTAAGTCAAGTAGCTTCGCCTCAATTACTTTGGGTAAATAACTTCCCGAACACTCTTCAACACAAACTTCTCAACGCAAATTCTTTTAAGAGGTCGCGCCTATGTCAATGGTGAGCTTGCCCGGTCTGCAAACGATGATCGATGGCATTAGTCAAGAACGCAATCTGCCTAAGTCAGCCGTTCAAATGGCGCTACAAGAAGCGCTGCTGAAAGGCTATGAGCGCTATCGCCGTACCCAGCGCATTGACAGTAGCCAGTTTGACGAAGAGTACTTTGAAAATTTTTACGTCGAGCTAGACACCGAAGATGAAGGCTTCCGCGTACTGGCAAATAAAACCATCGTGGAAGCGGTAGAAAATTCTGATCATCAAATCGGCCTTAAAGCGGTGCAGGAAGTCGCCCCCGAAGCCCTTGCTGGCGATACGGTGGTGCTAGATGTCACCCCAGAGCAAAGTGACTTTGGCCGCATGGCAGCGATTCAGACCAAGCAGGTACTGGCTCAAAAGCTGCGCGATCAGCAGCGCCGGTTAATTCAAGAAGAGTTCCAGGACTTGGAAGGCTCTATTCTCAATGCGCGCGTCCTCAGATTTGAGCGGCAGTCGGTGATTATGGCGGTGAGCAGCGGCTTGGGTCAGCCCGACACCGAGGCCGAGCTGCTAAAGCGCGACCAGCTGCCTAACGATAACTATCGGGCAAACGCAACTTTTCGGGTGGCGCTCAAGCGGGTTTCTGAAGGGTCACACAGAGGGCCGCAGCTGCTAGTATCGCGGGCCGATGCCAGCCTGGTGGTGGAGCTATTTTCTAACGAAGTCCCTGAAATCGAAGATGAGATCGTGCGGATTGTGGCAGTGGCCCGTGAGGCTAATCCGCCTTCTCGCTCGGTTGGGCCACGCACCAAAATTGCAGTAGACACTGTAGAAAGCGATGTTGATCCGGTGGGTGCCTGCATTGGCGCACGGGGCTCTCGCATTCAAGTAGTGGTCAATGAGCTGCGCGGTGAAAAGATTGACGTCATCCGCTGGTCGCCTGATCCATCTACCTATATCTCTAATGCGCTAAGTCCAGCGCGAGTAGATGAAGTGCGTCTGATGGATCCCGATGCCAGACAGGCTCATGTACTGGTGCCTGAAGATCAGCTGAGCTTAGCCATTGGTAAAGAAGGCCAAAACGTTCGCTTAGGGGCGCGCCTCACGGGCTGGAAGATTGATATCAAAGATGCGGCCAAGTATGACTATGAGGCTGAAAATGCGAAGATGGCTGAAATCACCGAAGCTCGGCGACTCGCGGCGGAAGAAGCCGAACGACTCGCGGCGGAAGAAGCCGCTGAAATTGCGGAAGCGGAAGAGTGGCGAGCTAAGGCCAGAGCTGTGGCTGAAGCAAAGGCCAGAGAAGAGGCGATTGCCCGAGGCGAACTGCTGCCTGAGGAAGAAGATCCAGCAGAATCCTCCTCTGAGATCGGATCGTCCACCGAGGAGACTGTCAGTGAAGATGAACTAGTGGCTTCTGCCGCTAGCGAGTTAGGAGAGAGCGCCGATACCGATGAGCATATTGAGAGCAGCTACTTAGAAACCACTGAGCTAGAAGCAGACAGCGCGGACATGGTCGCCGAGAATGTCAGCACGGCTAATGAAACTGCTCAAGATGTGACAGAAGCAGTGACGGCGGCGGATACTGACTCAGAAGAGTAAAGGTGAAAATTTACCAGCTGGCACTAAGTACCGACGTTAATCGCTATGGCCGAAAAAAACTACCGCCTGTGCATTAGCTGCCGTAAAACCGCTCATCGCGATCGGCTTTGGCGAATCGTGCGGACCTTTCCGGACCATCGTATTCAGCTAGATGAGGGGATGGGTCGCTCTGCCTACCTGTGCCCATGCGCTCGCTGCCTTGAGGCGGCTCGAAAGAAAAATCGCTTGGGTCGTGTTTTGCGATCGCCCATCCCGCCCGAGATTTACCAAGCGCTAAGTCGTCGTTTGGAGAAAGCGCCGGAGGTAACCGAGTCCTCACCCATCAGTTCGTTACAAGTGAGTCAGTAGATTCACTCGCCATACATCAAATGTTTTGACTACAATACTTGAGCACTTCACTTAAGCATTTCAATTTCAGAGCCGCTTGGGGAATATGGTGTGAGCACAGCCAACGGTGCTGACATCATATGTCGATATATATTCGTACTGATTTAAAGACGTCGGTATGAAAAGTAGCCTATGCTATATATCTGTGTTAATGGTGGCAAATAAACACCGCTTTACTCTATGCTTTAGAGTCAAGGCTCTTTTAAAAAGAAGCCGAGCGTGTTGATTCGATAAGGGCAAGTAGGTCTTATGTAAAACACATCAGTTAGTCAGGTTTTAAGAGGGAAAGGATGAACAAGGGCAAAGTAAGAATTTACGAGCTATCTAAGGAGTTAAAGCTAGAAAACAGAGATATCTTGGCCATTTGTGAAAAGCTAGACATCGCGGTGAAAAGCCACAGCAGCACGATCACCGGAGAAGACGCTGAGCGCATTAAGGCGGTAGCAACAGCCGACGGCTACAAGCCGGTTAGTCAAAGTGCAAGCGATTCTGGTAGCAGTACCGTAAGAGCGACCCCTCCTCGGAGTAGAGCAGCGGCTGGGGCCAAGCCCAAAGTTGCCAAAAAGCCCGTTCGTCCTCGCGAACAACAAATTTTAGAAATCCGTCGCTATCCCCGTCCGGCTAATCAGCCGCCGGCAGTGCCTACGCGCTCAACTGAAACAATCTCGCCCGCAAAACCACCTGCCGCCGCGAGCGAGCAAAAACCAGCGCCAGCGGACGACAGTCCAATGGCGACATCTAAGCTGGCAGGCCCGCCTAGCCGACCGACCCCGTCAACGGCTGATCAGGGCACACCCAAACCTGAACCTGAACTGACTGAACCCCCTACGCGTGAAACCGTCAGCCCACCTGAACAAGAGCCCGAAAGAATTGTAACCACTTCAGGCGCGACTCGACCTGGTCAGCTCAAGCCTCGCTTAGTCGAGCCCCCTTCTCGTCCGTCGGCGCGTGCTGCCGCGTCACGAGACAACGGCAGAGGGGGCAATCGAGATGACGATCCCAGAGACAGCGCTGACGAGCCCGTTAGTCGGGTGGCGCGTCCGGTTCTAAAGCGGGATCGCACCGCTGGAGAAAGAAGCAGCAGCGATCGCGTTGGCAGACCCACTTCTAGTGGCAGTGGCCCTAGCTCAGCGGCCGCACCGCCGGCGCCGCCCAAGCCCGCTGTAGAGCTGCGCCGACCGCCCTCTAGAGCCGCCGCCCTCGAAAGTACGAGTTCTGATGATGATAGCGATAACGACAGTGATGATGATTCGTTTGTCGATCCATCGCTGGAGCTGCGTCGCCCGACACCGCCCCGTCCGCCCAAGCGCCGTGATCGCTCTGCGGGAGAAGAGGACGATGAGCAGGAAATGCGGCCTAAGAAGGTTAGCAAGACCAAGCGCCAGCGCGTCATTGTTGATGACGACGACGATCTTGACGAACTAGAGTCCAACAGCAGCGACGTCACGCCAGAGCAGATGAGTCTGTCTCTGATGCGGCCACCTAAGCCCAAAGGACAGCGTCAGTCTAGGCCAGCACCTACAACCAAGAAAACGAAACAGCGATCGCCCTCTCGCCGAGAGCGGCGTGAGCGACGTCAGGAGGCCGTACCTGAAAAGCCAGAGATGATCGTGCTGACTGGTGGGATTAGCGTGCATGATCTCGCTGAGCAGCTAGCGGTTCCCCAGACAGAAATCATCAAGCTGCTCTTCTTTAAAGGCATTGCTACCAACGTCAACCAGACCTTAGACATGCCGACCGCTGAAATGGTCGCGCAGGAGTTTGAGGTGGAAGCGGTGACCGCTGAAGAGGCACCTGAAGCCCGCAAGGTCACTGAAATGGTGGGCGAAGAAGACGTCGATAGCCTCCAATCGCGTCCGCCTGTGGTTACCATCATGGGCCACGTTGATCACGGTAAAACCAGCCTGCTCGACTATATTCGTCAAGCCAAGGTGACCGAAGGCGAGGCAGGCGGCATTACCCAACATATTGGGGCGTACCACGTTGATCTCGAGTCGAATCCAAATAGCGATCGCAAATCCGGCCAAATCGTCTTTTTAGATACGCCGGGTCATGAAGCCTTCACCGCGATGCGAGCGCGAGGGACTCGAGTCACCGACATCGCGATTTTGGTAGTCGCGGCTGACGATGGCGTTCGTCCGCAGACCATTGAGGCCATCAGCCACGCCAAGGCAGCGGGTGTGCCAATTGTGGTTGCCATCAACAAAATCGACAAAGAGGCGGCGAATCCTGATCGGGTGAAGCAGGAGCTGATGGAATATGAGCTTGTGCCTGAAGAGTATGGCGGCGACACCATTATGGTGCCCGTCAGCGCAATCACAGGCGAAAACGTCGAGACCATCTTGGAAATGCTGCTGTTGGTCTCAGAAGTAGAAGACCTACAGGCAAATCCTGATCGCCTAGCCAAAGGCACTGTCATCGAAGCCCATCTCGATAAAGCCAGAGGCCCTGTGGCCACCCTGCTCGTGCAGAACGGCACGCTGAAAATCGGCGATGCCTTTGCAGCTGGGCCTGTCTTTGGGCGAGTCAAAGCGATGGTAGATGATCGCGGCCATCGCTCAAATGAAGCTAAACCCTCGTTTGCAGTAGAGGTGCTGGGACTTAACGATGTGCCGCCAGCGGGTGAAGAGTTTGAGGTCTACACTGAAGAGCGGGATGCTCGCGCCGCCGCTGATGAAAAGGCAATTGAGCAGCGTCAGTCTCGCTTGCAGCAGACGATGGCCTCTCGTCGAGTCACCCTCAACTCATTGTCTGAACAGGCGAAAGAAGGCGATCTCAAAGAGCTCAATCTCATTCTCAAAGCAGATGTTCAAGGCTCGCTAGAAGCGATTTTGGGCTCATTGCAGCAACTGCCGCAAAATGAAGTCCAGATTCGTGTGCTGATGGCGGCTCCGGGAGAAATCAGCGAAACCGACGTTGATCTAGCAGCGGCCAGTGGCGCGGTGATTATTGCCTTTAATACGACAATGGCCACAGGTGCGCGACAGTCGGCTGATACCTTAGGCGTGGATGTTCGTGATTACGACATTATTTACAAGCTGCTTGAGGATATTGAGGGCGCGATGGAAGGTCTGCTAGAGCCCGAGATGGTTGAAGAACCGCTGGGTAAGGTAGAAGTCCGGGCGGTCTTCCCAGTCCGTAAAGGGACGGTGGCTGGTTGCTATGTGCTCTCCGGTAAAGTAACTCGCAACTGCAAGGTACGAGTCACACGCGGTGAAGAAGTGGTCTACGAAGGCAATCTCGACTCGCTCAAGCGCATGAAAGACGATGCTAAAGAGGTCAATGCTGGCTTCGAATGCGGAATTGCGGTAGGCGGCTTCAACGATTGGAAGGAAGGGGATATCATTGATGCCTTCCGGATGATCTCTCAGCGCCGTACGCTTGCACCAGCGTAGTGTCGTGATGCAAATGCAGCAGAATCGCTATCTTTGGGTACAGCTGGTTGGATTAGCGGCTGTCCCACTGCTGCTGGATGTCTGTCTGGCTGGGTTAGCATCCTCTGGTCCGGCGCCAGCCTTTGGTTTGCAGTTCTGGGTGATCGCCACAGTTGGCATTGTTCCAACGTTAGCCATGCAATGGTTCAGGCCGTTTTACCTGTTCTCGCTGCCGCCGTTAGCGCTAAAGCCAGCTGTCTTGAGTGAGGATCAACAGCGCTGCTTGAGGCTGTTAAAGTCTTGGCAGATCAAGGCCCTTGCTGTGCTGATTGCTGCCTGTTTGCTATGGGGCTTAGGTCAGCTATATGGGCGATCGCCCCAGATCACGCCGCTGATGACTCCGACGGGGGGACTGGTGAGTGCTGCTGTCGCCTTCTTTTTGACCTGCACGTTTTTGCAAATTTCTGCCAGCGCAGTGCGACTGCTGCTAGTAGGTGCTAACGCACTGACGCGGGTTGTTCCTTATGAAGAGGGTGCGATCGCAACTGATTTTTTGATTCTGGGTCTTCGGGTGAACACGCTGTTACCAGAGCCAACGCCAGAATTAAAGCCAAAGGCAAAACAAGAGACAAAGGTAAAGTCAGCGCAAGATCAACAAATGCCAGAGCTGGAGCTGAAGCCAGAATCAGAGCCCGAGCTAAAGCTAGAACCAGAAGCGCTAGAGCTAGACCCTGAGGTAGAGTCAGATCTTGAAGTGGAGTCAAATCCTGGAGCGGACTCAGCGCCTAAAGTAGACTCAGCCTCTGAGATAGAGGTAGAGGTGAATGAGATAGAGGTGAAGTCTAAAGTAGAGCCAGCCTCTGAGGTCAAGCTAGATCCTGAAGAAAACCCAGAGTCAGCGCTATCACCGTCTGCTGAAGCAGATGATGATGCAGTCAAATCAGACGACATTAACTCATCAACTTAGCGCTATTCTCACGGTAGTCGTCGTCACTGTCTGCTCGAGCACACTCAAACACACTCAAAACTGTTGCATCGCCTACACATCGTTTATAAACGGTGAGCTAACCTGAAAAGGATCAAAGGTAGCTTATTAAAGCACTACAAGTGCTGTCCGACTAAAGGTAACTATGGCCAATTCATTTTCGGCGACATCTGCTTATGCACCGCAAGATGCGGAGCTTTGGCAGAGCCTGAAGAGTGCGATCGCCGCTAGCTCCGGTTTTCAAAGCTGGCGTTCCGAGCAGCTTTCAACCATCACGGCGAACAGCTCAGATGATCAGCTCGTGCGTCTATACCTGCGCGAAACATTGGAAACCTTAGCTTACTAGCTGGCTCGCCGAGCTTATTTTTAACGCTGGTTAATCCGACATTGAATAACTTTCAAAGGGTAGCCCTGCTTCTACACGGATGCGGGGCTACCCTCTTGTGTGTTGAGTTATAGCCGTCGTCGGATGCATTCGTACGACGGCTATAACTACTATGCATCCTTACGCATCTAACTCTCGCCTGCCTTCTAGAGCCCTAGCCAGCGTCACCTCATCAGCGTATTCAAGATCCCCGCCCATTGGCAGGCCAAAAGCAATACGGGTCACTTTAGTAAAGGGCTTCAGCAGTTGGCCGACATACAGCGTAGTGGTATCACCCTCAATGCTGGGGCTGATAGCCAAAATCGCTTCGTCAATGTCTTCTTTATTGACTCTGTGCACTAGCTGACCGATGTTGAGCTGCTCTGGGCCAATCCCGTCCATTGGCGAAATCAGTCCACCTAGGACGTGATACTTGCCCTTGTACTCGCGGGTTTTTTCTAACGCAATCACATCGCGAGATTCGGAGACAACGCATAAAGTGTTGCGATCACGGCTTTGGGAGCGGCAGATATCACAGACGGGCTCCGCAGAGAGATGAAAGCACTGAGAGCATTGCCCGACCTGCTGTTTGGCCTCAATTAGCGCGTTTGCCAATGCCCTTACTTCCGCGTCGGGGCGCTTCAGCATATGCATCGCTAAACGCTGAGCTGATTTTGGTCCAATGCCAGGCAGTCGCTGGAATTCTTCAATGAGTTTTGCAAGGGGGCGGGTGTAAATGGCCGGGCTCCTTATTATTCTGCTTTACTTTCGGTGGCGTCACGAGCGGGCGGCTCGATTTCTTCGCTGTTCCCTCGGACGGGGGGCAGCGCCTCCACAAGGCCCATCTCAAAGGCCGCATCAGGGAGCTGACCGACCAAATACTTGCCAGGCTCAAACAGACCGCTCGGCGTCATGCATACCTGCCGTAGCTCTACAATTGCATTTTCTGCGAACATATCGCGAGCGAGTCGACGTTCTATAGCCATCAGAATTTTTTCCTACGAAGCGCTATTTATCGAAATGCTATCTGTCTAAATGCTATCTGTCTAAATGCTGTTCGTCTAAATGCTATTCGTCTATCTGCCAATACTCGTGGGTGTAGTCTTGATCGAAGATTTTTTTCGGACGCATTATTAGTATAACGCCGCCTAGAAGTTGGATCGTAGGGGCTTCGTCGAACCAGCTTATGGCAAGCTGACCGTCTGTGTCGTGAACAAAATAACTAAACTCGTCCCACTGACGCTTAGCCCTATCCACCACAATCATGACAGGTTCGCTAGGGGCGACATCGTCAGGTGCGTTCGGTAGCTGGCCGTAGGTCGCGAGCAGGGCAACGGGATCTTCTGCCTTGAGGATGACTTGCCAGCCGGGCACAGGTAGCCAAGCCCCTATCCCAGAAAATTTCACCATGCCAAAGGGCTCTTCAGGCTCAGTGGCAGGTACGGCTTTGTAATCTGCTACGGGTAGCGGCATTTGACCGGCGACCGGCATAATCACTGGCGAATCAGCCTCATTCTCTAGCCGAAATATTGGTAGCCGCGGCGCTGACTTTTGTTTGGCGACCGTGAAGTCAGTGAGCAACTGCTCAATTTTGCTGCGGGCGCTATCAGAAGTGGCAAATCGCAGGCTTTGAGCAATTAGCCGCGATCGCACCTGCAGATCGCTCTGCTGCCGGGCCAATCGCCAGTAGTGGTAGGCCGCAGCATCGCCCATCGTCTTCTCAAAGCCCACAGGCGGCGTATCGCTATATGAAAAGTCGCGTAGACCCTTGACGATGTCTTTTACCTGCTCACTGTCTAATCCATTTTTAAAGGCAAAGTCCGCAGCGGCAGCTCGGTCATCTTTTGACAGAATTCGAAACTCGTATAGGCTATCGCTGCCGCGCGTTTGGTAGTGCGCTTTGGCTGCTTCACTTACCCCGCCTGCCACCATCGCATCAAAGACCTGCGACGCCACGATTAGCTGATTTTGCTGGATCGGCTCAAAGCCAGTCGCTTCGAAGACAGCCTGCGGGCTCATACCCGTTTTTTGCAGCGTTTGGCAGGCTTTGCCCCACTCTACCCAGTTCCCTTCTTTACGGCGAAGCTGGGCTTGTAGCGTATCGATGGCTGCTTGAGTGGTCTCCTGAGTGTCAGGGATATCTGAAGGGGGAAGTGGTGCAGTCATAGTCCCAAATAGCGGAGGTTAGGCCGACAGATCGTATCGTCTCTAATGACTGTATCGCTTATTTGCACGGTATCGCTATTGATAGGTGCTTGACGAGAACCTAGTTGTTACGCAATTATGATGGGTACTACGCAACGATTGTGTAACGCGGGGCTATAGCGCAGCTGGTAGCGCACCTCAATGGCATTGAGGGGGTCAGGAGTTCGAATCTCCTTAGCTCCATATCTGACTTCTTTCGTGAGCTGGTTACGGCTAGCTATAGTAGCTTTTATACCAGTCAACAAATTTTTGAATGCCGACAGATAACGGCGTCTCGGGCTTAAAGCCGACATCTTCCATCAGATCGTCTACATCTGCGTAGGTGGCCGGGACATCGCCGAGCTGCATCGGCATCATATTTTTCTGCGCGGTTTTGCCCATTGCCTGCTCAATGGTGGTGATGAAGTCCATTAGGGTGACCGGGCTATGATTGCCGATATTGTAGATTTTGTAGGGTGCAGCGGTGGCTTCGATCTCGTTGGTGGGCGCTGAGTTTTCGATTGATTTTTTGACGGGTGGTTTTGCCATCACCCGCATGATGCCTTCGACGACGTCGTCCACGTAGGTAAAGTCGCGCTTCATCTGGCCGTGGTTGTAAACGTCAATAGGGCGGCCCTTGGCGATCGCATCGACAAACTTAAAGTAAGCCATATCTGGCCGACCCCACGGGCCATACACCGTAAAAAATCGCAGTCCTGTAACCGGCAAATCATAGAGATGGCTGTAGGAATGCGCCATCAGCTCATTAGCTTTTTTGGTAGCGGCATACAGCGACACCGGATGGTCCACACGATCTTCGGTGGCGAAGGGCACTTTGCGGTTTTGGCCGTATACGGAGCTAGAAGAGGCGAACACTAGGTGAGCGACCTGCTGCTGGCGGCAACCTTCCAAAATATTGATAAATCCCAGTAAGTTGCTGTCGGCGTAGGCAAGGGGATTTTCTAGTGAGTAGCGCACGCCTGCTTGCGCCGCTAAATTCACCACGCAGTCGAAACTATTGTCAGCGAATAGACGGGCGATGGCAGTGCGATCGCTCAAGTCCATCTGCTCAAAGGTGAAATTCTCGAAGCGCTGCAATTGACTGAGACGATCCTTTTTGAGAGTCACATCGTAATAGCCATTGAGAGAGTCGATACCGTATACAGACTCACCGGCCTCTAACAACCGCAGAGATAAGAAATAGCCAATAAATCCGGCAGCGCCAGTTACAAGTATTGCCATGATGCTCTAGAGAAGGTAAAGGGGTGCTTGAGAGGGCATCGCTATCTATTTTTAAAGAGGCCGTTTGAAAAAGCCCCTCCAAAGTCGTCAATTTAGCGATCGCAACTTGCCTATTTAAGCAGGCAAATGAATCGCTTTCACTATAGTATTGACTCTCTTTGAATAAACTATCTAAGCCTTTACAAACCCTTCGTTCAGCCATTACAACACAAGGCTTCGATATCAGTGATACGATTGCCAAAGCACAAAACGAGAAAACTAAAAAGAGTAAGGACTCCTCAATGCAAGAAATTGATAAGTCGATTTCCATCGACGGCCGAGAGATTCACCTGAAAGCGGGATTGTTAGCTCCCCAAGCAGGTGGCTCGGTACTTGTAAGTTCTGGCGATACGGCTGTATTGGTGACAGCTACACGATCTTCTGGTAGAGAAGGCATCGATTTTCTACCGTTGCTGATTGATTATGAAGAGCGCCTGTACGCGGCAGGTCGCATTCCAGGTGGCTTTCTCCGGCGAGAAGGCCGGCCTCCCGAGCGCGCTACCCTCACCAGCCGTCTGATTGATCGACCCATGCGCCCGCTGTTTCCTAACTGGATTCGCGACGACATTCAGATTGTTGCCACCACCGTTTCGATGGATGAAGACGTTCCCCCTGATGTACTGGCTGCAACGGGGGCTTCTATCGCCGTTCTGCTGGCTGAAATCCCGTTCAATGGCCCGATGGCAGCTGTGCGCGTTGGCTTAGTCGGCGACGACTTCATTATTAACCCCACCTATCAAGAAATAGAGGAAGGTGATCTAGATCTCGTCGTGGCAGGCTCTCCTGACGGCGTGATCATGGTCGAAGCAGGGGCCAATCAACTGCCTGAGCAAGATATTATCGAAGCGATTGACTTTGGTTACGAAGTCGTTCGCGATCTCATCAAAGCTCAGCTAGATTTGGTTAAAGAGCTGAAGCTAGATCGTCCAGCCGAGCCTGAGCCGATTGTTCACGAGTCACTAGAGAGCTTTTTAAGTGACAAAGCGACAAAGTCTATTCAAGAAGTCCTTAAGCAGTTTGAGCAAACTAAAGCTGAGCGCGACGAAAAGTTAGATGCCATTAAGGCTAACATCGCTGAAGAGATTCAGGCATTAGACGAAGATAATGGCGTTCGCACGGCTGTTGAGAGCAACAAAAAGGCGTTAGGCAAGTCTTTTAAGAGCTTAACTAAGAAGCTGATGCGCGCTCAGATCCTCGAAGAAGGCGTGCGAGTCGATGGCCGCAAGCTCGATCAGGTCCGCGAAATCACCTGTCGAACCGGCATTTTGCCGAAGCGAGTACACGGTACAGGGCTCTTCCGCCGGGGGCTGACGCAGGTACTGTCGATTACCACTTTGGGGACGCCGGGTGATGCGCAGATGATGGACGATCTCCATCCGGGAGATGAGAAGAAGTATTTGCATCATTACAACTTCCCACCTTATTCAGTGGGTGAAACTCGGCCGATGCGATCGCCCGGTCGCCGTGAAATTGGCCACGGTGCATTAGCCGAGCGTGCCTTGATCCCGGTACTGCCTGCCCAAGAAGACTTTCCCTACATCATTCGCGTTGTCTCCGAGGTTCTTTCCTCTAACGGTTCGACCTCTATGGGCTCTGTCTGTGGCTCAACTCTGTCACTAATGGACGCAGGCGTGCCGATTTCTCAGCCAGTCAGTGGCGCGGCAATGGGACTCATCCGCGAAGGCGAAGAGGTCCGCATTCTGACCGACATTCAGGGGATTGAAGACTTCCTTGGCGACATGGACTTCAAAGTTGCCGGGACCGATAGCGGCATCACCGCGCTGCAAATGGACATGAAGATTACCGGCTTGCCAATGGAGGTGATCAGCGAGGCAATCAATCAGGCTCGCCCAGCTCGCCTTCATATTCTAGAGAAAATGCTAGAGACCCTTGATAAGCCGCGTACGGATGTATCGCCCTACGCTCCTCGTCTGCTCACTCTGCAAATTTCCCCCGATAAAATTGGTGCGGTGATTGGACCGGGCGGTAAGCAAATCAAGGCCATCACCGAAAAAACAGGTGCAAAAGTCGATATCCAAGACGACGGTACAGTCACTGTCTCAGCGGTTGACTCTGAAAAGGCGATGGAAGCCCAAAAGATGATCGAAGGCATCACCCACGTTCCCGAAGCCGGCAATGTGTACATGGGCAAGGTCACCCGCGTAATTCCAATCGGTGCTTTTGTGGAGTTTATGCCGGGTAAGGAAGGCATGGTTCATATTTCTCAGCTGGCCGACTACCGCGTCAACAAGGTAGAAGATGAGGTGAACGTGGATGACGAAGTGCTGGTCAAAGTCCGGGAAATTGATAACCGAGGCCGGGTCAACCTCACTCGTTTAGGCATTCACCCTGATGAGGCCAGCGAGGCGAAAGCGGCAGCGGGTGTTGAAGCGTCGTAAGTTGAAGCGTCGTAATAAGTGATTGCATCAGGCAATCGTTTACCTGTACGATTCAGGATGCTGCGCCTATTTAAGAGAACCTGTGCGAAAAGTTGTAATTGCTGGTAATTGGAAAATGCACAAAACCCAGGCAGAGGCCGCGGATTTTGTGCAACAGTTAGTGCCCCAAATAGAGGGGGTAGCGGATAACAGAGAACTTGTCCTCTGCGCACCGTTTACCGCCTTGGGGCTGCTAGTCGATAAGCTGCAAGGTCAGGCAATCAAGGTAGGCGCTCAAAATATTCACTGGGAAAATTCAGGAGCTTACACGGGCGAAATCTCGGCGGCGATGCTCACTGAGATTGGTATTCGCTATGTGATAGTGGGTCACAGTGAACGCCGGCAGTACTTTGGGGAAACGGACGAAACGGTCAACGCTCGGCTGAAAGCGGCTCAAACGGCTGGACTCACCCCTATTTTGTGTGTAGGTGAAACGAAGCAACAGCGAGATGTCAATGAAACTGAAGCCATTATTACCCGGCAAGTAGAAAAAGCACTCGTCGGTGTAAACCAATTCAATTTGGTGATTGCCTATGAGCCCATTTGGGCGATTGGTACGGGTGATACCTGTGCAAGTGATGAGGCCAATCGGGTGATTGGCTTGATTCGCTCGCAGCTCGACAATAAAGAGGTCTCTATTCAGTATGGCGGCTCGGTCAAGCCGGAAAATGTGGATGAAATTATGGCTCAAAGCGACATTGATGGTGCGCTAGTCGGCGGCGCTAGTCTCAACGCTGACAGCTTTGCGCGGCTGGCGAATTATCGCTAGCTAGCGATTGCCAACTTCTCCGACCAAGCTGCTCGCAGCGGGCAGTATCTTGGGCTGAGATTCGAGCGCTGATGCGGCGCTGTCGGTTGTGCCCAGCTCGACCGTATTATAGTGAGCGTGGACGTAGGTTCGGTTACGTCCTTGCTGTTTGGCATGGTAAAGCGCTAAATCTGAGGCTCCTACCAGCATTTGGGCGGTGGCATCATGTCCAGGTACAACCGTAGATACGCCCATCGTGACGGTGACGTACGGCTCGTGGTTGTCAGGCGCGTGAGCAATTTTGAGGGCACGAATGCTGTCGTGAATTTTTTGGGCGATGCGCCATGCCCCGCGCGTGTCAGTATTGGGCAGGATAATGGCAAATTCTTCGCCCCCATATCGGGCGACCAGATCAGCCGGACGCTGAGGGCCATTCAGCAGGGCCCGTGCAACCCGAATCAAGCAGTGATCGCCCGCCGGATGACCAAAGGCATCGTTGTAGCGCTTAAAGTGATCCAAATCGCACAAAATCAGCGATAGTGGTCGCTGGTCACGGGCGAGACGCTGCCACTCGTTGGCGAGGTATTCATCGAATCGACGGCGGTTGGCTAAACGGGTAAGGCCGTCTGAAAGGGCTAGCTTTTGCAACTCTTGGTTAGCGACCAGCACCTCTTGATATTGCTGAGATTGGGCAATCGCCAGCGACAGCTCTACCGCAATACTCTGCGCCGCAGCGATCATCTCGGCTGTCCAACTCTCTCGCTCAGGCAAAGCGATCGCCATGACACCCCAATGGCCATGTCGGGGATAGTTAGGCCAGTTCCCCTCTAAGTGATTGCCCTGGAGGGCCACATCAGTAGCTTGAGCTCGATTAACGGGAACTAGCAGCCAATTTCCCGGCCAGCGAGTCAGCCATTGCTGCTCTTCGTCGGCAGTAACCATTGCTATATTTAGCCCTGACCAACTCTGCGCACGCCTTTGCTGCACATATGTAGGACTATTTCCTACTAGACCTTCTTGCAGGCCAACAACGCTTGGCAGCGGCGAATTAATCAAGCCGCTCATACCGGATGCATGACTGGAAACTAGGCGCAGGCTCTTGCCCTGTTTCAACTGCCGCACGAGGTGAGAAAACAGGGTGCGCTCAATCTTCAAAGGGGACTGCCAGGCCAGTGATTGGTTCTGTGCGTACTGAGCAACTGGCTGCCAAGCGCGCGCTTGGGGCTGATGGCGCAACAGGCTCACCTGTCTGGCCTGGAATAGGGAGGCTGTTTCGGTTACGGTGGTGCCCACCATTGCCGATAGATTGAGCGAACTACGGATAGATCGCTCGACTTTGCGCAGCTGTTTCTGCTGAGTGAGATATTGATGCATCTGCTGAAGTTCCTGCTTGCTGCGTAGTAAGCAGTGAGAACTTAGTTCATCGGGTTTCAAGGAATCGAAAATTTGTTTAGAAAAGGTCACAAAAGTGCCAACCACAGGATTATTGGCCCTGTGCCTGTCAGAGACACTGTATTGTTGCTAGGGACTATTGTTACTCGACACACCATTGCCAAACAGCTGGCCATACGGAAAAAGTGAACCAGATAGCTGTCGCCATCGTCAGCTATCTGCATACGCTGAGGCATCACCTGCGTTGATACACCGCCTGCGTTGATACACCACAGATACACCTGAGCATCAGTTCCTTCAGCATGACGCCAGGGACGCCGTGTATTGAACACGCAAGGCGTTGTTAAACGGATACTACAAATACCTTCTTAACGCTGCCTTCGAAGCCCCCGATAGAAAAAGACATGGGTAGATACCCAGGAATCTTAATATAGTAGCTTGCCGTTTACCGCCATAGATCCGTGCATGCCCCGATACTCTCTTACAAAATGATCTTGATAAAGCACGATACCCTATACGTATAATTTGTCACCCCAGGGTATATACGTAAGGTGAGAGGAAAACGGGACTTCTACAGCGTCAAAAAGCTTTCGAGGGCTTTTATCATCTTGGGTGGCCAGCGCCTGACATTCGCCACCCAGCCGAGATCCTGATAGCGTCTATCTAAACCCACCACCGCAACCCAGTTACTTTCAGCTTCGCCTCTCTGACCTTGCTCCCATAGCACAGCGGTAAGGGCGGCGCGCATATCGGCAAAGCCTGGATATTTACGGACTAAGCTCTTCATAATCTGTATGGCCTGAGCCGTTTCGCCGGTTTGATAGAGGGCGAGTGCGTAGTTGCCATAGCCCAATGAAAAGCTGGGCTGAAGTGTAATCGCCGCCTGATAATCGGCGATCGCTAGCTCCCATTCACCCAGGCCCGCTTCGGCATTACCGCGATTGTTATAGGCGGCTGGGTCGTCTGGATTAATTTGCAAAGCTCGATTGTAATCGTCTATAGCCTTCTCCCATTGGCCCATTGCTTCCCACACAGCGCCGCGGTTGAGATAAGGGTCAAGTTCATTGGAGGCCAGTGCGATCGCCTGGGTATAGTCCGATACGGCTCCATCGAGATTGTTTTGGCCGACGCGCACATTGCCCCGATTGCTCCAGACAGCGGCCTCGTTAGGCAGCTGATCGATCAGCGCCGACCACTGCGTTTCAGCCAGGTCAAATTGGCCAGCGCGGGTCGCCTCGAACGCAGCTTTGCGCAGCTTGCCAATGTCCTTTGTGGGCTGCGGAGAGGACTCTAAAGCTGCAACCGTGACGCTGTCGGCGTGCATACTAGACAGGCCCAATTCACTCGCGAGTGCGCTCGATGGCGACAGACTGACTAGACCCAAAAGAATACCCAAAGTCACCCCGATCTGCCAAGTTAACACTGTCGCTATTGCCTGCCGCACTGACGCTCGCATTTGTCTGCCTCTACGCTGATCCCACTTCTCTAGCGTAAAGGCAAACTGATTAAGCAGGCTCGTCTGTGAGCGGAAGTTGCTGGGCCGGAAAGTTAAATAGGGGGGCATCGGGCATATAAAATCGACTGTGGATAGGTTCGTATCCTAAATGGCGGCAGGCGGCAGGGGTAACCACTCGGCCTCTGGGCGTGCGCTGTAAGTAGCCGATTTGCAGTAGGTAGGGTTCGTAGACTTCTTCGATGGTTTGAGCGTCTTCTCCCGTGGAGGCAGCCATTGTATCGAGGCCCACTGGCCCGCCGTTGAAGTTTTCGATCATCAGCGTCAGCAGGCGTCGATCTGTCCAGTCGAGACCGCACGGATCCACGTTGAAAAGCTCTAGGGCTTCAGCGGCGATCGCTCGATCAATCACGCCTAGCTTTTTTACCTGCACATAGTCGCGTACGCGCTTGAGCAAACGGTTGGCAATTCGCGGTGTGCCTCGCGCCCGGCGGGCAATTTCTTCTGCGCCATCAGCAGCCACTTCTGTTTTGAGTACCCCAGCTGTGCGCAGGACAATCTGCCTCAGCTCATCGACTTCGTAAAAGCGCAGCCGTTGGACCAAGCCGAAGCGATCGCGCAGCGGAGAGGCCAACGCACCTACCCGAGTCGTTGCCCCGACTAAGGTAAACGGCTGGAGCGGAATACTACGTGTGCGCGCACTCTGGCCCTTGCCGATAGTAATATCTAGCCTGGCATCTTCCATTGCCGGATACAAAATCTCTTCGGTGACTCGTGAGAGCCGGTGAATTTCGTCAATAAAGAGCACATCGCCTGCCTTCATATTGACCAGCAGACCCGCAATATCGCGGGGACGTTCTAAAGCAGGTGCGGTCGTAATTTTGCAATCGACCTCCATCTCCTGCGCCAAAATCAGCGCCATTGTGGTCTTCCCGAGTCCTGGCGGACCATAGAGCAGCAAATGATCCAGCGGCTCTTGGCGAGATTTGGCTGCTTGAATCGCAATTAGCAACACTTCTTTTAGCGCTTTTTGACCAATGTAATCACCGATGGCAGAGGGCCTGAGCCCTTCCTCATGGCGAGAAAGTTCAGCGGGCTTAGCTTCTCTGGTCAGCAGTTCCTCTTTATCAGGCTTATTTTTATCAGGCTTCTTTTCAGCGCGGCTGGATTTTGCTTTCTTCTCACCATCGTCAGCAGCAGGTTGTTTTGAGGAGATAATTGCCATGACGCTGCGCTCAAAAACGGTCAGGGAAAGAGTCAGTAGACAAATGTACTATAGCAGTCTATTTACGATCGCATCACATCAGCGTGGCTTCACACCCGCTGAGCGAACCACATCTGCGAGGGTCGGATAGCGATCTTTGAGGCCAAAGCTAGAAGGGGTAACCGGGTTCTCATACGTAAAATGGCGGTAGTCCATGCAGAACCTATCCCAGTCAGCCATGCGAATATTGAAAATTTTGATGATGGCATTGGCTAGCCCGAGAGAAAGCGGAATGCGAAAGTACGTCCGTTTACTCAGATAGGCGCTAATTTCTTCGACGACTTCGTCAGCGGTTTTGGCGGGGTTGCCGATCACAATTTCTCGGGAGTCTTCAGGGCCGGGCGGATGATCGACGAGGTAGCGCACCACTTCAGCGATGTCTTGGGCATGGATGTAGTGCAAGCTGCCGTCGGCTGAGAGAAAGCGAATAATGCCGATGTATTTGGCGACCTCGCTGAGGCCACCAGAGATGTGCGAGTAGGGTTTGCGGTCGCTGCCGCCAAATACAAGCGTTGGGAATACGGTGGTGATGCGAGGGGCGATCGCGAGCTCACTCATCTTTTCGTGGCAAATATACTTTGTGCGCACATAGTCAGTGCCAATTTCACCGGCTTCTTTAAGCGGCGTATTATCTCTATCAAGAATGCTGGCAGTCGAAAAGTAAATGACCTGCTGGCAGCGCTCAGAATCGAGCAAAGACATCAGCTCTAGGGTCTTTTCTACATTGATTTCGTAGCTTTCCTTGGGGTCTCCCCAGGAAGTCGCCACTAAAATAGCGGTATCCACTGTCTTCAGCAAATCGGCGAAGCGAGCCACATCGCGCATGTCGCCTTCAAGCACTGTCACACCTGGACGTTGGTCGGTCGGCACCGCTAGCTTGGCTGGATTGCGCATCAGCAAAAACAGCTCGTGCTCGGTATTCTCGATCAGCGTTTCCACGAGGTAATGGCCGATACAGCCACTCGCGCCAGTCATGAAGATACGCATGGTTGTCTTGTTGTGTGAAAGCTTGCTCATTTTGTCATAGAGAAGCCCAAGGCGTGGGCTGCCCTGGGCCAATTAAAATCGCTACGCCTGTGCTAAAAGTTACTAGATGCCGGTTAGAGGGTGGCTAAACGGCTGCGGCTAAAAACTCGTTTACCTGCTTACCAACTTCAAAAAAGTAAGCGCCGTTTTCTTCGGGTGTACCGGGCAAAATGCCGTGGCCTAAGTTGAGAATGTGGCCTTTACTGCCCGCTTTGCGGACGGTGTCGATGATGCGATCGCGAATCACCTCTTTAGAGCCAAACAGCACACCCGGATCCATATTGCCTTGTACCATCATCTCGGGGCCTAGACGACGGCGAGCATCAGCCATATCTACCGCCCAATCGACGCTGATAATATCGACACCCGACTCACCCATCATCTCCAGTACGCCCGCGCTGCCGCTCACCAGCAAAATCAAAGGCGTATCAGGATGCGTCGCTTTGACCTGTCGGACAATCTGCTGCTGGTATGGCAGGGCAAATGTTTTGTAGTCTTGGGGGCTAAGCTGACCGGCCCAAGAGTCAAAGAGCTGGACCACTTGAGCGCCGCAGTCAATCTGGTGACGCACGTAGATGGCGATGTTGTCGGCAATTTTGCTCAGCAGCTGGTGGAGCATGTCAGGCTGGGTGAAGGCCATGTTCTTAATCACAGAATAGGTCTTAGAGCCTTTGCCTTCAACGATATAGGCCGCAAGCGTCCAGGGCGCGCCGACAAAGCCCAACACCGTAGATTGGTTACCTACTTCTTCACGCAGTGCGCCTAAAATTTTGCGGATGTAGGGCATCGACTCATCTGGCTCAAGCGTTGTCAGCGCGTCGATTTGCGCTTGGCTACGAATCGGTGAGTCAATGACGGGACCTTTGCCTTCAGCCACATCCATTGCTACGCCCATGCCAGGTAAAGGGGTAACAATATCGGAGAAGAGAATTACTCCATCGGGCCGGAAAGCCTTCCACGGCTGAAGTGAGACTTCAATGGCGACTTCGGGGATTTCTGAGCGATCACGAAACGACGGATACTTCTCTCTGAGATCTCGATAGGCTTTCATGTAGCGGCCTGCCTGTCGCATCATCCAAACCGGCGGGCGCTCAACAGATTGGCCTTTAGCAGCCCGCAGCAATAGCGGGGTTTGGTTAGATCCGGTCATGGGATGGAGCTCTTAATGTTCATTTTATTTTCATTGGCTAGCTTATCATTCGCTTGAGATCTGTAACGCCTGATGTCAGCGGGATCAGCCATTTTCGATCTGATTTTCTTCGTTCTCTGAGGTGACCACTTACCCGTAAAATTGAAGTACGTAAAGAACTGTAGACCCAACTTGTAGCGGCGTTATGGAAATTGTGAACTTTTTTGAAAAGCTGGCCGGGCGCTGGTTTTCTCAGCGCACCACTCATGCACTGTCTACTCAGCAGTCCAAAGCTGGCAAGTCTGATTTAGAAGTTGCATTTCTCGCGCCGGAAACCGCTGAAGTCCAGCAGCTTTGTCAAGCGCAAAATGAGTCTGCCCCCCTCTGCGGTCTGCAGATTCACCAAAGCAGCACAATAGAAGGCGATACCAAAACCCGGGATCTCACCACGCTACTGGTCGTGCTCGAGTCTGAAGACACCCTGCAAACCAACGAGCCCAGCACCTACAGCGGCATCCTGCTGCGCAGTGGCACAGCCGAGAAGAGCACCTACAGCTTAGAGGAGGGCGTGCTTACCATTATCAGCGAGGGTAAAGAGGCCCATTCTGAAGAGCGTCTATGGTTTATCAACGACAATTTGCGCTTGCGTACGGGTACCACAACGCTTGCCAACGGGCTGCGAATTGCCTCGTTTTGCTCAGAAATTCGTATGGGTGTAAAGCCGCCGAAACCTGATGAAGGGTGAGCTTGTCGGGAATTGTGTCCAAGCTCCAGACGTGTCTAAACTCAGATGTGCCTAATTCAAGTGTGTCAATTCATTTGAGAAATGGCTGTTTGCTTAGCTAAGCGCAATGTCTTAGCAGAGAAGGGCAGGGCCGGCTGGAAGGGCTGAATTGCTCTGGCGGACGAATAAGACACCCCATTCGACGAGTTTTGTTTGTTTAGCGGCTCATCAGCATTGAGAGCTGCGTAAGTGGGCGTCGTATAGGACGGAAAATCACGCCAGGCGCGGTTGTCTAATTTCGCTGTAGGCTGCTGTTTCGATTCAGAGACTGGTTCGGCCTCAGAGCGATGGCTTAACGAAGCATTATTTTTTGGGGGAGGGAGTTGCTCTAGCGGAATAGATGATTTGCGAGGCAGGGCTGAAAGATTGAATGAAACCGATGTCGATAGTTCGTGGCCAAGCTTTTTGGCGATTGTCGAGCTAGTAGGCAGTCGGCTGACTGAGGCGTGAGCGGTCGGCACATGAGTGCTGACGGGAGGCGCTGATGATTCGGCTGGGCGCTGGGTCGAAGCGGATGAAGTCGGTGCGATCGCAGCAGGCGCTATTCGGACCTCGCCAAACTCTCGACACACCGCTGCCTCAAACTCATGAGTGACATGGCGAATAGGCTTGCCTCGACGCTGCCAAAGCTCTAGAATTTGCCGAACCGAGACCGACTTGTAGCGCCCTTGGTAAAGCGCTTCTACCACCGCATCGCGAATCCAGGCTGGGCGAAAGAACGCTAGCCACAGCGACACCCACTGCCGGGCATCGTGCCCGCCTAGCTCGAAATGGTAGCCGTCGAGCAAGATAGCCGCTTGCTGCGCCTCTAAGGAGGTAGAAAACGTGGCCGAAGTCATAAAATCGTTACCCGTCTAAAATCTCTGAAAACTGTCGGGTTTATCCGGACAACGGCTGGAGCCGCATCAATTAATTAACACATTTTTTAGAGTAGCGTATTTGTTTGATAGCTTTGGTTCAAATATAACTTTGGCCACTTAGCTCACTACATTAGCGATCTCTAAAACCATTGATTCTGCGGGGTAAGTAGCTAATCTACCGCTGTTCGATGACGCCGCTTTGAACCCGGCGCACGCGCGGGGTATCGAACGGATCGCTATCGCCTACCCAGCTAAAGTTACTTAGGCGAAAGCCAATAGAGCCCGCGTTTTGGGAGGCGTCGTAGCGGAGCAAAATACCATAGGTACGGCGGCTGTATTCCAGCAGGTAGATCGTATCAATTTCACGGCTTTCGCTAAGGCTGAGCGCTGTTTGAAAGCCGACTAAAAAAGGTCCATAGAGTTGTTGAGTCAGCCCCAACGATAGGATGTTGCGATCTACCTCTCGATCAAATAGGAATGGGGAATTGGCGCCCCCAATAAACGACTGGGCATAGCCGACGTTGAACCTGGTATAGTCGCCAAAGTTGCGGGCAAAGTGACCAATTTGGCCGTCTACGCTAATTTCAGCGATCACGCTGTCTTGAGCATCTCCGCTGGAGTAGTAGGTGCCGGTGGCCCGCAGTCCCAAGTTGAGATTGAGGTAGGGGATAACGGGCGTGGGGGTAAAGCGCAAGCCTTCATCTTGCGTGAGGGGCTTGGGCTCACCGCGCCACAGATTAAAGCCTTGCCGCAGCGCCCCGCTGACCTGGTAACGACCGAGCGTCACTCGCCCTGTGTCTGAACCACTCGCAAGCAGCAAATCTTCACGGTCGGTTTCAGCATTAATGAGCTGAGCCCCGACTTGATAGGTCAGTCGTAGCCCTCGCTCTCCAATGGCAATCTCAGGTGAGAGCAGCACCGCACCGACGCTCGACTGTACATCTTGAAAGCCCAATGATCCATTGAACAGGCGCTCGCGGTAGCTGTATTGTAATGACAGACGATGATCGCCGATGAGCTGCTCAGCTCGGAGATTGGTCCGTAGGTTCTCAGTCGCCCTAGACAGATCTAAGCTGGTGAGCTCGGCGCTGCCTGATAGCGTCGTTCGAGGTGTGAGCTCTGCCTCTAAATCAGCAATCACACCAAAGTTATCAGGATCTATTGGAGAGCTACTTTCAGCTCTAAAGGCTCTGGCTGCGAAGAACTGAGGTGTCACTGAAAAACGCACTTTTTCAGTTCTCAGTAGAGGAAGCTTACGTCCGAGAAACAATCCACCGCGATCGCGCCCATCTACTCCCCCTGCCACCGGCACCGGACTGAGATCTTCCGGATCGAGGGTGCCGCGGCTGAGCAGAAGGCGCGATCGCAATAGTGGCAGCGCCAGCCCTTGATCAAACACCAGCCGAGGTCGCTTGAGCAATAGCTCATCTTGCGTCGGCGAGATATTTCGCAGCAGCAAACTATCAGCCCGAAGCTCTAGCTCTGGCGGCGAGAACGGATCGTTAGTAATCCTGACAGACTCTGCTCGCCAGCCCTCCACATCAAACGCCAGCTCGTCGGTTTCAAACCGGAGCTGTCGCAGTCCCCCCTGAGCGCTATCGCCTGTTAGCTGATTGGCCGCAGGTGTCGTCGCGATTTGCACACTGCCGTCACTGCTGACCTGCAAGTCTTGGCGGCGGTTAATCGGATCGTAGGCTCGAATGCTAGAAGAGGGTAGCGCTGCTAAAGGCGAGGCCAGATCATCATTTACCTGGGGCAGATACAGCGTACCGACAGCCCCTTTGATCACACCAGACTGCTGAATAAAGTTATATTCGGCGCGGCTGCCTCGCACAATTTGAGCCCCCCGAGTGAGCAAGACATCTCCGGTGGCTAGGGCATAGCGATTGACTAAGTTGAGCCACAGCTCATTGGCTTCGATAATGGCGTCATTGAGCTGTAGGCGCACCTGACCGCGTGCAGTCACTGTTTGCGAGGCTGGATCGTATTCTTGAAAATCAGCGGTGAGCTGTAGCTGCGAAGCAAACGCTTCTGGTGTCAGGTCATCATCTGATTCGTCATCTGGTTCACCGTCTGGTTCATCAGTCGTGCCGTCTTCTAGGAGAGGAGAGTCTGGCCCAGAGATATCCTCACGCTCTAAGGGTTCTCCCGTGTCTAGATCAGTCGGTATCGGGGCGGGGGCTAGCGTTGGCAAGGGCTCTGCCGACTCAGCTTGCGAAAACCATTCGCTAAACTGAGGGTGGCTAAACTGAGGATCTATCGACTGAGATATCCCCGGTGGCAATGATTCAGCTTTGGGAGAATCTTTTTTCACCGCGATCGCTGATCCTTCGAGTGCCTCAGGACTATCCGCGACTAATCCTTCAGCTTGGGTGAGCCAGCTTGCATCGGGAGCGGTGAGCAGCCTATCTAAAATATTTTCTGGCGGCAGTTGAACGGCGTCGCCAGCTAACGCTGAGCCTAGCCCATCAGCATTAGCTTCAGCCGGACGCACCACTTCAACAGTCGGTGGCTTGGGCGGTAAGTCAAAGTGAACCATTTGTGACTAACCTCCCACCGGACAAAAGGGCTGTACCAAAAAAATGCTGCACAAAATCGCTACACAAAAAGACAGCCCGACAAAGCGGGCTGACTCAGTGAATTTGAAAGTGGAAACTTGAAAAGTGTAAATTCGAGAAAATGGATCTAATGAGTTCTGAAACTCACCACTTGACTGAAGAAGGCTGCTTCAGGAGACGAGTTTAGTCGAGGTCGCTGCCGCCGGGGTTGCGAGCAGGATCTCCGCTCAAAAAACCGAAGATAAAGAGGCCAACGAAGAATGAGATCGTGATGTAAACAACGATTTTGAGCGTAACCATTTTTGTTTCCAAACGCGATTTAGAGATTTAGTAATCATATCGCACTCTACTGCTATCTCAGCGACTGATTGTGCTCCCGGCTGTTATCCTAGGGCGCTAGCTGCCTGTCGCCAAGCACTCAGCAACCGCCTTTAGCTAACGGGTAAGAACACCATCTTCGCGGCTAGGATTGGATGAAGCATTCTCTTTTCTTCCGGTTTTACCATTTGGCTGAGATTGCTCTGGCTGAGATTTTTCTGGGCGATCGCGCAACTATCAGCCACCGGAGGCACATATCGAATTTCACCAATGCCTAGAAAATCACCACTTTTCGCATCCATCACTCGGACGGGCGGCTCTGGAGTAGAATCCTCTGCCGGCGTTGAGCGCTGGGCCAGCTGACGGCGCTCGTTGGCTAGGCCCTCTTCTGTAAAGGCTAGCTTTTGGCCCATCCGCCAGCGCAGGGCCAGATCGGGTGGGAGGGCGATCGCCCTCAAATGCGCAACGGCCTCTCCAGCGGGCAGGGGCATAAAAGAGCCCTCACTCAGCGCCTGTTCAAGCGCCTCTAAAGTCATGCTGTCAGCGAGATCAAAGCCATTGCTGTGAGTCCGGCTCAGGTGAGCTAAGGTCGCACCCGTACCAACCGCCCTCCCTAAATCCCGCGCTAAAGATCGGATATAGGTGCCAGGTCCGCAGTCTATTTCTATCGTCAGCTCTGGCTGCGGGCTGGCGGCTTTTGCCGATGGGGTATCTGCCCACCCTTGGCTCACAAGCTGATGAATAGTGACCCGGCGGACGGGCACATCTACCGCTTTACCCTGGCGTGCGAGATCGTAGAGTCGCTTGCCGTTGACCTGGATGGCGCTGTACAGCGGCGGTTTTTGATCGAGGGTGCCGACAAACTGTGAGAGCGCGGCCTCTACACCCGATAGCTGTAAATGGGCTGCGCTTTGCTCTGTGAGTACTTCACCTTCTAGATCGTCGGTCGTCGTCGTCAGCCCAAAGCGAATCACGGCTCGGTAGACTTTGCGAGCTGGCAGATATTGAATGAGGCGGGTCGCTCGACCGACGGCAATAGGCAACACGCCTATCGCCAGTGGATCGAGCGTTCCCCCGTGCCCTACTTTTTGGGTTTGGAGCAGTCTTCGCAGGCGGGCTACGCAGTCGTGAGAAGACCAGGTAGCAGGCTTATTCAGATTAATGAAGCCGCTAAGCATAATCAAAAAGGGTCCAAATCTTGAGGCTAGTTGGTTTGGTTTTCTGCCGCTTCTTTTTCTGCGAGAGTTTCTAATTCTGCGAAGCTGTCTAATGTCTGCTGCGATCGCGCTGCAAAGTACACATCATCCACAACTGAGCGCAGCTGCTCGTCTAACTCACTAGGCTCGAGCCTGGGAACGATACTCAAAGGCATTTCAGGCGAACTAAAGCGAGCGGTAAAGGCGCTGGTCAAGACAGGCTGATAGCGACTGTCATCCTTGAGATACCGGCTCAGAAAAGCCAGACTCATCACCTGGGTATAGCGCTGGGCAATTTCTGGAGAGGGGCCGATGATTTCGGGGGGTAGCCCAAAGGTTTCGCGCCCCGAGATGCCAATGGTAGAAAAATGGGTCGCCCCTTCCATCACGAGCAGATAGCGATCGCTCTGAAGCTGATTGACAGAGCTCTCTGATTCATTCCCGCTGAGCCAGGTAAAGGGGCGAATTTGCTCCGGCAGGGCGGGCGCTACAGTATCGGCGCTGCCCGCCATCATCAAGACAGGGACATCGACTTGGCTTAAGCTATCTGGGCCAAAAATAGCGCTGGTAATGGGGTTGATTGCCACCACCGCTCGAATACGCGGATCCGCAAAGCTAATAGACGGTTGCTCTGGCGAGCCGATGGCCAGCGCCTGACACTGCAGCAGCAGCGAAAGATTAACGCTAAATTCTGAGGGGCAAGCTTGGCGCAGCGACTCTAAGTTGACTGGCGCGCCCGCCACCGCCAGGGCCGTATACCCTCCGAAGGACTGGCCAATAATCCCGACATTGTCAAAGTCGATGCCGCTGAAATTTTTATTGATGCGGGCTCTGGCTTGCAGATCGTCTAGCACCGCTGAAATCAACATTGGCCGACTGATAAATTCTTCGTCGGGGACCACCTGATCGGTGCGCCCTGATACTAGCGCATTGAGCTGATCGGCGCTGCTGCCCGAGTGCTCTACCGCGATCACCGCAAATCCGTGCTCGGCGAGAAACCGGGCTAGATAGGCATAGGATTCGCGATCGCTCCCTAGTCCGTGAGAAATAATCACTGCCGGGATCGCTCGATCTTCCTCAGCCGGTAGATCGAGTTCGTCTAGCCCTGACGCCCGAGGCTGATAGATATCAACCGGTATATCACTCGCTTTAATTCGCACGGACGTTTTACGATACCGATACGGCCCCGGCCTTGAGACTAAATCATTGAGCATTGCTGCCGAAACGCCTTCAGGAAGCGGGAGTGCCGCTGAGCGAAAAGATAGCTGATTGATTAAATCGATGGCTTTGCGGGTTTGGTCAACGGTCTGACTAGCCTGAGAGGCGATCGCGAGGCCCCGGCGCAAATTCACCCGCAGTACCGGCGTCGGAAAGCGCCGAATCACATTCAGTAGCGTCAGCCCCTGCGTGCTGTCAGCCGCAGAGACAATCGCCGCCCCACGCAGCCCCTGCCCGCCCGGCAACCTTGCGCCAGTGCGAAACACATCTCCGGCCTGATCAAGCAAATACTCTCCCTGAGGCGTGTAGGCAAATTGAGCCACCGTTGTGACATCGAGATCAGCCCTGCGCGTCAGCAAATCACGAACTTGCTCTGTCGCCTGCGGATCAATATTTTGGATGTAGGCCAGGTAGGGCTCAAGCTCTTTGGTGACTCGGCCCTCCTCTACATAAATTTCCAGCGACTCGACTGAAACAGAGCGCTCAATCGCGCCAAATGAAAAGGTAACCCGTTCGGCAGCATAGGTGGGCTTAGCCAGTTGAGGCGAGCAGGCGATCGCCAATGACAAAAGGCTCAACGCCTGCCAGCGCTGTCGGCACCGAAGTTGGCGGCACTGAAGCCCAGAAAAAGCCCTACTCAAGTATTTATACGGAAATTTCATAGCCACAATCATAGGCGAAAGCCCTCTAAATTGGCATCTACACAGGCGAGATGAAAGCGGGATAAAAGCGAGCCTACTGAAGCAGCTCCAAAAGGGCGGCTTCGGTGAGCTGCGTGATGCCGAGTTCTTCAGCCTTTACCTGCTTCGATCCGGCCTTTTCCCCGACAAGCACGTAGTCTGTTTTTTTACTCACCGATCCGCTTACCCGACCGCCTGCCGCTTCAATCAAGCTTTTAGCCTCAGAGCGCTTGAGGCTAGGTAGCGTCCCGGTAATCACGAAGCTTCTGCCAGCAAAGGGCTGAGGCGAGTCTGCTTGATCTAGCGCATCTGCCTTTAGCTGCAAGCCAGCCGCTCGCAATCGCTCGATCAGCGTCCGATTGGCAGGCACCTGAAACCATTGGCGCACCGAGTAGGCGATCTCAGGGCCAATACCGTAGACACGAGCGATCGCATCGCCCCCCGTCTCAGCCAGCACCGCCACCGAAGGAAAATTATCGGCCAAGATTTGCGCATTGGTACTGCCCACCAGCCGAATTCCCAACCCGTATAACACCTTTGACCAAGGGCGCTGCTTGGAATTGGTGATTGCACCTACCAGCTTAGTCGCCAGCTTCTCGCCCATTCGATCTAGCGTCATCAGCTGCTCGACTGTCAGATCGTAGAGATCTGCAACCGATGCCACCATGCCCTGATCGAGCAACTGCTGCACCCAGCGATCGCCCAGGCCGCTAATATCCATCGCATCGCGGCTGGCCCAGTGACGGATCGACCCACTCAAGATCGCCGGACAAGAGCCATTCACGCAGCGAGTCACAGCCTCCCCCTCAGGCTTAACCACCGGCTGATCGCAGACCGGACAGGTGGCAGGCAGCCGATAAGCCTGTGCGCCTTCTGGCCGCAGCTCGCTCAGCACCCGCACCACCTCAGGAATAATCTCGCCAGCTTTGCGGACAATCACCGTATCGCCCAGGTGCAGATCCAATTCGGCGAGGCGATCCGCGTTGTGTAAGGTGGCTCTAGCTACAGTTGTGCCGGCTAGCTGCACCGGGTTCAGCTCAGCGACTGGGGTAATCGCTCCCGTACGGCCCACCTGCACGGTGACGCTCTCTAAAATTGTCGGCACTTCTTCGGCGGGGTATTTGAGCGCGATCGCCCAGCGCGGAAACTTATTCGTAAATCCGAGGCGATCTTGAAGCTCAAAACTGTTGAGCTTCACAACTACCCCATCAGTGAGATAAGGCAGATCATGACGCGCCGTTTCCCAACGCTGGAAGTAGCTCGCCACCTCTGCTGCCGATTCGCAAAGCTGCCGGTTGGGATTTACCCGAAAGCCCAAGGCTTGCAAACGCTCTAGCGCAGCCCACTGGGTCTCTGGCAGATCGACATCACCTGTGCCAACTGGCATGATCAGCGTGTAGGCAAAAAAATCTAGCCGACGTTCTGCCACGACTTTGGCATCGAGCTGTCGTAAGGTGCCTGCCGCCGCGTTACGCGGATTGGCAAATAGCGCTGTCCCTTCAGCGGCGCGTTTTTGGTTAATCTGCTCAAAAACGTCTAGCGGTAAAAACGCTTCGCCCCGAACCTCTACGACTGGCGGCGGCTTCCCTTTATCCATTCGTAGCCGCAAGGGAATGCTGCGAATCGTCCGTACATTTTGCGTAATATCTTCTCCGGCAATGCCATCTCCTCGGGTTACGCCACGCACCAGTAGACCGTTCTCGTAGGTGAGTGCCAGCGCATTACCGTCAATTTTCAGCTCAGTGACGGCCTTGGCTTCACCCACATCGGGCTCCAGGCGCTGCCAGCGGGTCTGCCACTCGCGGTATTCCTCAATATCAAAGGCATTCTCTAGGCTGTAGAGCGGAATGTTGTGAGTGACAGATGTGAATTGCTCGGCGGGTTCGGCCCCTACGCGCTGAGTCGGACTATCAGACGTTAGTAGATCAGGGTGTTTGGCTTCGAGATCTTGTAGCTCGCGGTATAGCCGGTCGTACACCGAGTCGGGCAGATCGGGCGCATCCAGTACGTGATAGGCGTAGCTGGCTTTTTGTAGCTGCGATCGCAACTCCTTGACCCGCTGTTCAATTGTCTGTTTTGAAGCCGCCATGCCTCACATCGCCCACTAGAAATCAGTCTCGAAGTAATTCAAAAGTACTATAAGCTATATCGCTACCTTAGCGACGAGATTGCAGCTTCCGGTACACCGCTTTGATATCAACATCGTGATGAGCGATCGCCACCAGCGTGTGATACAGCAAATCAGCAACTTCCCCCGCGATCTCATCGGGCTCATCATCTTTACAGGCCATCACCACCTCGACGGCCTCTTCGCCAATTTTTTGCAGGATCTTATTATCGCCGCCTGCGAATAGCTTGTTGGTGTACGAGTCTGGCCGGGGATTGGCTTTGCGATCGCAAATAACGCCATATACCTGAGAGAGCGTATCAGCCGGTGGGGCCACAATCTGTACGCCCTCAGCCCCTTCCACCTGATGAAAGCAGCTACGCTCACCCGTATGACAAGCAATATCCCCCACCTGCTCAATCGTCACCAGTAGCGCATCGCTGTCACAGTCGTAGCGCAAGCCGCGCAGCTTTTGAATATGCCCCGACGTGGCGCCTTTATGCCATAGCTCTTGGCGCGATCGGCTCCAGTAGTGCACCTCTCCCGAGTCCATTGTCTTTTGCAGCGCTTCGGTGTTCATCCAGGCCATCATTAGCACCGTGCCGTCTAGATAGTCTTGGGCGATCGCAGGCACTAGCCCCTGATCGTTGTAGCGAATGTTATCGACAGAGACGGGGGAGAGAGTCATGGCCGGGGGCATAAGGTCAGTTATTTTCTGTGTCTCTATGCTACGGCCTAATCGAGATCTCTACATTCCGTAACATCGCGAAACGGAAGGAACTCGAACCGCTAGGATAAAAAACACTGCTATTTTATTTTGAGCCCATACCTTAAGGAGCGCGTTTTGGTTAGCACCACGACTCTCAAAACCACTAAGTCTGACGAGATTTTCTCCGCCGCCCAATCCCTTATGCCTGGTGGTGTCAGCTCGCCCGTACGAGCGTTTCGCTCAGTCGGCGGTCAGCCCATCGTATTTGATCACGTCAAGGGCGCTTATGTATGGGATGTCGATGGCAATCAGTACATCGACTATGTCGGTACTTGGGGGCCTGCCATTTGCGGCCATGCGCATCCGGAGGTGC
>JBAUIB010000430.1:0-14321 GCA_049680585.1 Phormidesmis sp. | reverse complement strand
GATGTGCGCAGTCCAGGTGAATACGCCCAAGGTCATATTCCGGGTGCTGTGAGCTTTCCGCTCTTTAGCAATGACGAGCGATCGCAAGTCGGCACCTGCTACAAGCAAAACAGCCGCGACAGCGCGGTAGAGCTGGGCTTTGAAATCGTTGGACCCAAGATTGCCGGGTTTGTCCGCAGCGCCAAAAAAATTGCGCCCGACAAGGCTGTGCGTATTCACTGCTGGCGAGGGGGAATGCGCAGCGGGGCGATCGCCTGGGCACTCGATCTTGCTGGATTCGACACCCTCACCCTCCAAGGCGGCTACAAAGCCTTTCGCCACTGGGTCCGCCGCACCCTCAGCCAGCCAAAACAGATTGTGCTACTCGGCGGCATGACCGGCACCGCCAAAACCGACATCCTTCACGCGCTAGCCGAGCAAGGGGAGCAAGTGCTCGATCTCGAAGGCTATGCCAGTCACCGAGGCAGCAGCTTTGGCTCACTTTGCCTACCGCCGCAGCCCAGCACCGAACACTTTGAGAATTTGGTAGCCGTTCAGTGGCAGACCTTTGACGCACATCGAGCGATCTGGATAGAGGCCGAAAGCCGCAGCATTGGCTCATGCCGCCTGCCTGTCGAGCTATTTGATCAAATGCAGAGTGCCTTGGCGCTGGAGATTACGCGACCGCTGGACGAACGGTTGGCGCTACTCGTCGATATTTACGGTCAGGCAGAGCGTAGTGAGCTGATCGCGGCGACTGAGCGCATTCGTAAGCGCCTCGGTGGGGAAAGGACACAGGCGGCGATCGCCCACATTCAATCGGGCGATCTGGCCCCCGCCGTCGCCATCATGCTGAACTATTACGACCGCGCCTACCGCTACGGGTTAGAACAGCGCGATCGCACGATACATAAAGCAGTGCCCGAAATTGACGTTACTGGGCTGTCTCCTAGCCAAGCTGCCCGGCATTTGCGTCAGCAGCTTGTTCAAATACCGCTCACGGCAAATGTCGATACAGTTTAGATAACGCTATATGAAGTAGTCTGCAAAAACTTCACTTGCGATCAAAAACTTCTCAATTACTATTAATAAATAGCCCATATAGAGAAATTTATGTGAAGAGGGCTCCATTAGGGAACCTATTTTGAGCTAGTTATAGGATGCGTACGGATGCATACTCGAAGAGAAGACTGCGTCCACATACGCGCTGGCCGCTTAGCCCGCAAATATCAATGGTTTCAGCAGTCACCAATGTTGTGAGCTAAGTGGCCAAGACTATAGTTGTCAAAAAAGTTACTTGCTAACAAAGTTACTTGCCAAAAGATTGAGCAAAAGACTCTTTGAAGACTCTTACACTCAATCCACTATCCAACCGTGGAGCAAGAAACGACCGGAAAACCAAGCTACTTTGTTGATTCTTACTTTTGAGCAAGACAACCGCACTACTACCCCACTGCGAAGTCGATGGCTACTGCATACTGGACCGCTGCTGGCATTACTTTTCTCGTCGTTATGAATGCCTTTTTAAAAGATCGCGAAGCGTCGAAGAACAGTGCTAGCGCCTGGATATTTATTGGTTTAGCCACATTGCTATGGCCAGTGACCTTGCCATTCATCATCAATCGCAAAGTACGCGCCGCCCGAGCCCGCCACCAAGAGAAGCTGCTTTTGCAACGGCAAAATATCTCTGCTCAAGCAAGCGAACCCTCTGAACGCTGCTCGCCTTTGCGGGGCACGCCCGTATCGGGTGAGTCTTAAGTCGTCTTAACTTTAGCGGCCTCAACTTTAGCCATCTGAATATATTGCCACGGCGTCTACGCGCTGACAGCAGACTGAGAAGCACTCATAAATGCCTGAGCATCCTTCAGGTGGGCGATCAAAGTAGACTTGGGCAGAGGGCCCTCTAAATGCTCCCAGGGCAGTACTTGCTCGGTTGACCACTGCTGATGCACATAAAAGTCGAGTGGCGGCAACGTGCCCTTAAGCGCCTTGAACGCGCGGCGGTAGCTGCCCAACGTATCACCGTAGCCGCGAGTGAGTTCTAGCAAGTCAGCTAGGCGGCGATCGCCCCTAGAAATCAGCGCCTGAATCACCGACCAGCTATAGCTCTCAGGCCGAAAGTCAATACCACAGGGCCGCAGCTGCTTTTGCAAAAATTTCAGCCGCTTTTCAGCCTGCCGGTCTACCCCATACCATTGAAAGGGAGTGTGGCTCTTGGGCACAAAGGTGCTGCATCCCAGCGTTAGCCGTAGGCCGGGCACCTTCTTTTTCAGCCAAATCAACAGCGCTGCCGTCTCAGCTAAATCTTCCGGCTGCTCCCCTGGCACGCCTGCCATGCCATAGAGCTTGAGTGAGGTAAGCCCGCCCGCCTGCGCTCGCTGCGCCGCTACCTCAATCTCATCCGTATCAAGCTTTTTGTTAACGATATCGCGCAGCCGCTGAGAACCGCTCTCAATAGCGATTGTAATTGACTTACCGCCATGCGCTACCAGCGTTTTAGCGAGCTTTTCGTTCACCGTATTGGTCCGGACCGATGACAGGCTCAGCCGCACGTCGTCATACTGCGGCTGACTGAGATAGTCCAGCAGCGCTTCAAACTCAGGATGCTGCGTAATCGAAGCGCCTAGCAATCCCAACCGCCGCGTTGCCTGCAATCCTTTTTCAATCGCCGGAATCAGGGAATTCTCCATACTGGCGGCTCGAAACGGCAGCGTTAGATAGCTCGCCAAGCAAAACCGGCACATCTCTGGGCAGCTGCGCACCACCTCCACCATGAAGATATTTTCCCAAGCCGCCTTTGGCGTGACCACCGTTGAAGCCGATAGTACATTGCCCCTGTAGGTCTGCTTTTTGACCGTAGCAGGCACATCGCTGTCGACTGGCAAAATAGAAGCGATCGCCCCCTCAGCCGCTTCATAGCTCACCGTATACAGGCTCGGCACGTACACCCCCGGCACCTGAGCTAGCGCCTTGAGTTGAGCGGTGCGATCGCCCCCTCTCACCCGCTGATACGCATCCAAAAACTCATGCAGCAGCGTCTCCCCATCCCCTAGCAAAATCACATCGAAAAAAGCAGCGAACGGCTCTGGATTAGCCGTCAGCACCGGTCCGCCGCCGAACACCAGCGGGTGCGCCTGGCGGCGATCTGCTGCCCGCAGAGGGATTCGCTGATCGTCTAACAAATTCAGCACATTGACATAGTCCAGCTCCCAAGACAAAGAGAACCCGATCAGTTCTGTCGCAGCTGGCAAGGATTCACGCACATCGGTAAACAGCCGACGCACATCGATGTCAGCCCGCTGCGACAGCATTGCCCACACCACCTGATAGCCCAAGCTGGTAATGCCAACGCTGTATTCATTAGGAAAGGCAAAGATCACAGGGACCGCATCATCTGAAGCAGCGGCAGTGAACAAACGTTTTTCAAGGGAGAAGAGCGAAGTAGACACAGAGCAGTACAAAGGGGAGAGTAGCAAGGCTATCACACTAGCATTTGCAAGATAGCCAGTTGCAACGATAGCCAATCACAAGATAGTCAGTCAGATGTCCAACAAAAAAGCAGGAGCTAAGCTCCTGCCTCTGTGATTATGTAGTCACCGAAATGATGTAGTCACTAAGCGGTCTATCCCTGCCATTTCTCAGCAACGAGCTCAGCCAAATCAACCACCCGCTGACTGTAGCCCCACTCATTGTCATACCAGGCAATCACCTTCACCATGTCGCCATCGAGCACGAGCGTTAGCTGAGAGTCAATGGTTGCAGAAACGTTGGTCTTACGGAAATCAACCGAAACCAAAGGCTCATCGGTATAGCCCAAAATACCCTTCATCGTCGTCTCAGACGCCTGCTTGAGAACATCGTTCACTTCTTCAGTAATCGTGTTTTTGCTCACCTGAGCAACCAAGTCAACGATAGAAACGTTGGGCGTGGGGACTCGCAGCGCAATCCCGTTGAGCTTGCCAGCCATCTCAGGAATCACCAAGGCAACTGCCTTCGCCGCGCCTGTTGTCGTCGGCACAATGTTAACCGCAGCGGCTCTTGCTCGGCGCAAGTCACGGTGGCTTGCATCGAGGATACGCTGATCGCCCGTGTAGCTATGTGTCGTTGTCATGGTGCCTTTGACGATGCCAAAGTTATCGTTGATCACCTTTACTACAGGCGCCAAGCAGTTGGTCGTACAGCTAGCATTGCTGATCACGTTTTGCTTGTCGTGGCCGTAGTCTTGGTGGTTGACACCCATTACGTAGGTACCGACGTGACCACCTTTGCCAGGCGCAGTGATCAACACCTTTTTAGCCCCTGCTTCGATGTGGCGAGAGGCCCCTTCTTCGCTGTTAAAAACACCGGTAGACTCAATCACCAAGTCAATACCCCAATCTTTCCAGGGTAAGTTGTTAGGGTTGCGATCGGAGTAGCACTTTATAACATGGCCGTTAACCGTCATGGTATTGGCGTCGTACGAAATGTCCGCATCAAGACGGCCCAGCAAAGAATCATACTTCAACAAATGAGTATTGATTTTGGGATCAGAAGTGTTGTTGACGGCAACTAACTCTAGATTGCTGTTTTCGCGTGTTAACCAACACCGCAAGAAGTTCCGGCCGATACGCCCAAAACCGTTGATCGCTACTCTAACCACTGCGCATTAACCTCGTGTCTTTTAGAAATCAGATATGAAAGTCAAGTTAAGTCTTGATAAGCATGATCATCATATCGTATCAGCGTCCCCCTCCTTTCACTCGAAGTCGGTTTTAACGCGTGATCGTTACCTACCGAAAGAGCGAATCGAAAAGGGACGATGTGTATGCACACAGAACAACTCTCTTAGCACTGCAAATTACGCTGGTTTTCGCCCATATACATGAAATCTCTTTACTTTTTCCAGATAAAAATTGGGCTAATTTCGATCACGTCTCGCGCTAAATTTAGAGATATTTCTAAAACAATCCAAAGAGAGGCAGGGCAGCTGTCCTAGACAACCTGACAGAGGCTATAGCGCTAGGGGCAGACTGAAGATTCCTGCTATGATACGCCTGATTATAATGTGCCGCGGCTTGTGAGGAAGTTAAACATGCTGAATTCAGTGGATTTCAGCGGCAGACCATTTCACTTTATTGGCATTGGTGGAATTGGCATGTCAGCATTAGCCTATGTGCTGGCTAGCCGTGATCTACCGGTGTCAGGCTCGGATCTGCGCTTGAGCCACATCACGGAGCGTTTGGAGTCCCACGGGGCGCGTATTTTTGGTCAACAAACAGCCGAGAATCTGGCCTTCTTTGCAGCCGAAACCGCTTCAACCCCAGCAGCCTCAGTCAAGGCCACGCAAAATGGCGTTAGTCAAAACGGCACCGGGCAAAGCGGCACCGGGCAAAGCGGGACCGGGCAAAACGGGACAGCCGCTGCTAGAGCGGCGCAAAAAGCAGAAATTCGCCAGAATCAGCTGCCTCAGATCGTCTGCTCGACGGCGATTGACGACACAAATGCTGAGTACAGAGCGGCGGTGGCAATGGGCTGTCCTATTTTTCATCGATCAGATATTTTGGCGGCGCTGATGAATGAGCGCAAAGGCATCGCGATCGCGGGCACCCACGGTAAAACCACAACCAGCAGCATTACGGGCTATCTGCTGTTAAAAGCAGGCATCGATCCGACGATTATTATTGGCGGCGAGGTCAGCGCTTGGAAAGGGAATGCCTATGTGGGCAAAAGCGACTACGTTGTCGCCGAAGCGGATGAATCTGACGGTTCGCTGGTCAAACTCTCTTCTTATCTAGGAGTAGTAACCAATATCGAGCTAGATCATCCTGATCACTATAGTAATCTCGATCAGGTGGTGGCCATTTTTGAGACGTTTGCTAGCCAGTGTGAGACGCTGATCGGCAGCATAGATTGTCCGACGGTGCGCGATCGCCTCAAGCTTGACATTTCTTACAGCCTAGAGGCTGACTCCGGCGCGGACTACATCGCCACCAATATCCGCGAAAAAGCCAGCGGCACCGTCACTGAGCTATGGGAGCGCGGCACAAAGCTAGGCGAACTCACACTGCCGCTGCTGGGCCTGCATAATCTCAGCAATGCCTTAGCAGCGATCGCAGTCGCTCGCCATTTGGGCGTCAGCTTTGAGGCGATCACAACTCATCTGCCTCATTTCCAAGGCGCTCGTCGCCGCTTTGAGCATCGCGGGTTTCACAACGAAATTTTGTTTGTCGATGACTATGCCCATCATCCCAGTGAGATCAAGGCTACTCTGGCCGCTGCCCAAGTAGAGCGCAGCGGAGCAGTGCCATCTGGTCGTGATCGCCAGGTAGTGGCTGTTTTTCAGCCCCATCGCTACAGCCGTACAGCCAGCTTATTCGATGAATTTGCCACCGCCTTTGAGGGCGCAGACCGAATCCTGGTGACCGATATCTATAGCGCTGGTGAAACCAACAAAACGAATATCACAGGCGAGCAAATAACCCGTGCGATCGCTCAGCATCAGCCCAATACCGAGTATTACCCGACCTTAGAGACCGTAGAGCGATCGCTCAGCACGAGCCTAACGCCCGGTGATATTGTTATCTTCCTCACTGCTGGCAATCTCAACCAGATTATGCCAGCGGTGATGGCAGCCTACGAAAGCGCCCTACAGCCAGAGGTGGCGCTGACCTGATGGATGAAAACCCAATGTTGAAAGCCTAATGTTGAAAATGGTGCAGGCGATCCAGTTCGACAGCGGTCTCGAAATTCAGCCGCAGGCCCCGCTCGCAAAACTCACCACCTTTCGAGTCGGGGGCCCTGCTGAGTGGCTGGCTCTGCCCAAAACCCCTGAGCAGCTGCAGGACGCGTTAGGGTGGGGCCACCACCAAGGACTACCCGTGACCTTGCTAGGGGCGGGCTCTAATTTGCTGATTAGCGATCGCGGCCTCACCGGACTCATTCTTTGCACACGTGCCCTGCGCCATAGCGAATTTGACACCACCACTGGCCGGGTAATTGCAGCAGCCGGAGAGCCCTGGTCTTCACTGGCCTGGAAAGCGGCTCGCAAGGGCCTCAAAGGGTTCGAGTGGACTATTGGAATTCCGGGCACAGTCGGCGGCGCGGTGGTGATGAATGCCGGTGCCCACGGCAGTGAAACCGCTGATGTTCTCCTCGAAACCAGCGTTATCAGCCCCGACGGCACGCTGAGCGTACTGAAACCTGAGGATTTAGGCTTTCGCTACCGCACCTCTAACCTACAGGGAAGCGATTTGACTGTCATCGCCGCCACCTTTCAGCTCAGCCCTGGGCACGACCCGGTGCAAGTCAAAGCCGCCACTGCCGCCGATCTCAAGCAGCGCCGCCAAAGTCAGCCCTATCATTTGCCGAATTGCGGCAGTGTCTTTCGTAATCCACCTGCGGCCTCAGGCCGACAAACGCGAAGCGCTGGCTACCTGATCGAACAGGCTAACCTCAAAGGCTATCAGATCGGCCAGGCGCAAATCTCAACCCGCCACGCCAATTTCATCGTCAATCTCGGCCATGCCGAAGCCAGCGACGTCCTCGCCCTGATCCGCCATACTCAGGCCACCATCTTCCAGCGCACTGGTATCCAGCTAGAAACCGAAGTTAAGATCATCGGTGAGTTTGATCCCATTTAGCCACCCGCTAAAACGCGGCAACTGCACTTGCACTTTTGAAGCGATGTGGCCAATGCTATAGTTTGACAGTCAATTTATTCTTAAAATCCAGCACCATTATGACTAAAGGGCAAGGATTCGGGTTCGGCCTCGGAAAAATGAAAGAGCTGACTGAGGCATTTAAAAAAGCTCAGCAGGTTCAAGAGGGGGCTAAGCGCCTGCAAGAAGAGCTTGAGGAAATGGAGATCGAAGGAACGGCAGGCGGCGGACTGGTGAAAGTCACCATGAGCGGGAACCAGGAACCGCGTGACGTTGTGATCTCGCAAGAGGCATTGGGTGAAGGCGCTGAGGTGCTCTCTGATCTGGTAAAAGCAGCAATGGTAGATGCTTACAGCCTCTCGACGGCCACCATGCGCGAAAAAATGGAAGAGCTGACGGGCGGCCTGAACTTGCCCGGCATGTAGGATCTGCTAAACAATGGCTACTCGACTTCTCTTCGTCTGTTTAGGTAACATTTGCCGTTCTCCATCAGCGGAGAACATTATGAATTACCTGATTGAGCAACGGCAGCTCACTGATCAGATCAGCTGCGATTCAGCGGGTACTGCCAGCTATCACATTGGTAGCGCGCCAGATCGACGAATGAACACAGCGGCCCAGCGTAAGGGCATTACTCTGGTTGGCAGCGCCCGTCAATTTGACGTTGAAGACTTTGAAAAATTCGACCTCATTTTGGCGGCAGATCGGAGCAACTACCGCGATATTTTAGCGCTGGCACCCAATAGGCTGGCCGATAGTGCGTCCGGAGCCGCCACTGTAGACAGCTATGCTCATAAGGTAAAGCTAATATGCGACTATTGCCACAACCATAGTGACGAAGAGGTTCCTGATCCTTACTACGGCGGCGAGGCCGGATTTGACTACGTGATTGAGCTGCTGCTGGATGCCTGTGATGGTCTTCTAGATGCGGTTGTCACCGACTCTTTCTAATCCTGACATCCGCAGCAGAGGCCATGTCCACAGTAGAGGCTATTTATAGCCTAGAGTTTATAGCCTGACGTCATATGCCTCTAGAAGATAGGGATTGAGCAGCACAGAAAATTAAAGAAATCGTCAGCTGTTCGTCAATTTATGGCTTCAAAGTGACCTAGATCAAGGCAATCGTGACGCTTCTATTCATAAATAGAAAGACTAAGCCGCTTGTCGCTTAATCAACAGCATAGAGAAAGCCTTAAATTTCGTTTGATTTTTTGCCTGCATAGCCCCTACATACGTTAGTTGTTTTAGGGAACTCCCAACAGAGATTACAAACGGACTAACCAGAAGCACTTCCGGTAAGACAGTAACCTAGGGCCACTCATACAAAGGTCGAAGCAGGCTGATTGAGCATCCTGATACTTCGGACAGAATATTGTCAGATTCTTCTACAGTACTTTCCGCTCAGCATGATGAAACGGTCAGCGTCCTAATTGTTGATGACATACTGACTAATCAATTCATCCTGGCTAAGTTACTCACACGAGAAGGCTATCAGGTTTATCAGGCAAAAGATGGATTGAAAGCGCTGGCGCTAGCAGCTTCTCATCAGCCGACGCTGGTTTTGCTGGATATTATGATGCCTGGGATAAATGGCTACGAGGTCTGTGATCGACTGCGCAGCAGCCCGGTCACGGCCTCTATTCCGATTATTTTTCTCAGTGCCCTGAATGCTCCTTTTGACAAAATAAAAGCGTTTCAGAGTGGCGCGGCTGACTACGTTACCAAGCCTTTTCAGGCGGAAGAGGTGCTCGCACGGGTCCGTCATCAGGTTAATTTGCAGCTTGCTCAACAGGCGCAGAAGCAGCTTCAAGCTGAGCTCGAAAGCCGAGTACAAGAGCGAACCCAGCTACTAGAATTAGCCCACGATCAGCTGTTAGAAATTGCGCTGAGCGATCGCCTCACTCAGCTGCCAAACCGTCTGTCGTTTGTCAATCGGCTGGGCAAGCTCATGGCCCAAGCCCAGCTACATCCAGACCATCACTTTGCGGTTGTGTTTTTGGATTGCGATCGCTTCAAGCGCATCAATGATTCTTTGGGACACTGCGCCGGAGATCGGCTGCTCAAAGGCATCGCCCGCCGCCTCACCAAGATTCAGCAAAGGCATACGATTGTAGACACCATTTCCCGCTTTGGCGGCGATGAATTTGCGCTGCTGTTGACCAATGTGCCGAATCAGATGGCGGTCGAGGCGATCGCCGAAGACATCGTCTCCACACTCAGCTTGCCGTTTTCGCTGGACAGTCGTGAAATCATCGTCAGTGTCAGCATGGGCCTGGTGTGGGGCGAACTCGACTACCAGGCCGCCGAGCATTTGCTACGGGATGCCGATATGGCGATGTACCGTGCTAAAGACTGTGGCCGTAGCCATTACCTCTGGTTTGAATCAGCTATGCACAACCGGGCTGTGCATCTCCTGCAGCTCGAGAGTGATCTGCACCTAGCACTTGAGCGTGAAGAGTTCGTGCTGTACTACCAGCCTATTGTGGATCTCCAACAGCTAAAGATTGTGGGATTTGAAGCGCTGGTCCGGTGGCAGCACCCGACGCGAGGCTTGATTATGCCGGACGAGTTTATTAGCTTTGCAGAAGAAACTGGCTTCATCGTACCCCTCGGAGAACAGGTGCTGCGTATGGCCTGCAACCACATTGCCCGGTGGGAGCAAACGGGTTTACTTGACGCTGAGATCACTATCAGTGTCAACATAGCGGCGCAGCAATTGCTTCAGTCCAATATTCTCAAGCACATTGACGTTGCGATTCAAGCAAGTGGGATCAAAGCTCATCGTCTGCGTTTTGAATTAACTGAACGCTCCATTATCAACAACAATGTTGCCGTCGACGAGGTGCTGCGAACACTGCAGCGTCGCAAGATTCAGCTCAGTATTGATGATTTTGGCATTGGCTATTCAGCGCTTAACTATTTACAGACACTGCCGGTTAACTGTTTAAAGATTGATCGGTCGTTTGTCCAACCGATTACGTCACAGCTCGATAGCTTGGGCATCGTGCCTTTAATCATCAATATTGCTAGAACGATGGGTATGCAAACTGTGGCGGAGGGCATCGAAGATACGACGCAGCTATGGCAGCTACGGCAGCTGGGGTGTGAATACGGCCAGGGTTATTTGTTTCGAGAAGCCGTTCCCGCAGAGCTGGTAATCGCCCTTCTCAACCGCTCTTTACCTTTGATTCCGCTTGATCAGCCCCATAGCTTGATCAAAGCCGCTACGGCCTGAAAATAAGATCGTAGCCGACATACTCACTGGCCTTTTCATTGGTCTTTTCATCGGCTTCTTCCCTGGCCCCTTCCCCGGCGCTGTAGTTTACAACGACCCAAGCACCCGGATCAAAAGCTAGCGGATATGCCTCGCGCTCAATCACATCAGCGCTACCTTTGGTGGGCCTGCTGCTGGTCTCGATTCCGGCATGACTTGTCGCACTATCCCCTGTGAGTGAGGGCAGGGCACAGTAGGGTGTGTCAATCACCTGACGAACAGCCTCCCGGCTCGCTCCATTGGGAACTGTCAGCAGATTAGAAATTTGCTCGCGTGATATCTCTGCGCCTGACTTGATAACTTCCTGACAGTCCGACAGGGCGATCGCCTCAGAGCCCACCCGCGCTGGCACAATCGCTAGCATCGCTAGGGTCGCCACTGATCCTCCCGCCAACAGTGCTTTGCGAGCGGACCGCCGCTTTGCAGCTAGTAGCCACCACTGCACGGTGGAGCGAACGGTTAATGGGATGGGATGGGGACGCTGACGAGACGGTCGAACGGTGGGGCGCGATCGCCCTCGGCGCGTTTTAGTCGATGTAGCAGCAGATGAGGTTGTACGAGGTGAGAGCGTGCGACCAGATGGGTTAGATGCGCTTAGAGGTGACATTCGCTGTCTCCAGAATCCGTAAGTAGTACAATAATAGTACACTTGTTCGATCTGCACACCTTGAAATCTGCATGCACCAGAATCTACATACAGAGGCAGGACAGAAGGGCGCAAAGCTTTCTAGATTGATAGAGGGTATTTGTCTTGGGGCTATCAGAAGAAAAGATCAATGAATCGCACGATTGTCTGGTTTCGCCGTGATTTGCGAATGTCTGATCACGAACCGCTCTATCGGGCGGCGCGGCGCGGGATGGTGATTCCGGTATTTGTATTCGACCGGGCGCTGCTGCTGCATCCAGAAACCGGATCAGGCCGGGTGCGCTTTATGCTGAGCTGCTTGGCCGCTTTGGACCAGGACTTGCGATCGCGTGGCGGCAGACTCATCCTCAGAGCTGGCGATCCCGTCTCAGTGCTGCCTCAGCTGATTAAGAACACTCAGGCTGACGGCATCTACAGCTATGTGGATTTTGAGCGCATTTATGGCCGGGTGCGCGACGCCAATTTGAACCGAGCGCTAGCCAAAGAAAATCTGAAAATTCGCTGGTTTGAGCCGCCGGGGACAACCCCTGATTTGATTCGGTATCCGGCGTATCGAGAGCTGTGGTATCAGCAGATGCGATCGCCCGTCATCCCCGCCCCTCAACAGATCGCCGTCCCACCGGATATTTCCTCTGACGCGCTGCCGAGCCTGCCAGAACTCGGCCACAGTGCCAGCAACAAGGTTATTCCTCGAGGCGGCACTAGTGAAGCTCGCAAGCTACTCAATCTGTTTTACGACCAGCGCAAGGCTGAGAAATATTATTGGCAGCTTTCTTATCCCGCTGCCAATGCCACCACTGGCGTGAGCCCCCATATCAAGTACGGCGCGATCTCTATTCGCGAATGTGCCCAAACCGTTTGGCGCAGACAGTCTGAATATCTGTGGCAAAATGACAAGCGCGTACAGCGCAGCAGCCATCAGCTAATTTCACGCCTGCGCTGGGGCAGCGGGTTTACCCAGCGGTTTCGATATTTGCCGCAGTTAGAGGTGCGATCGCTCTACACACCCTTTGAAGACAACAGCTTTGAAAACAACGGCTGGACCTTCAACGCGGCACAATACGAAGCCTGGAAAGCGGGGCAAACGGGTTTCCCAATCGTTGACGCGGCTGCCCGCTGCCTGCAAGCGACCGGCGGCTGGCTCGCCCTCAACTTTCGCGTTCGCGCCATCTACGCCAGCTTTCTCAGCAACCTCATTGGCATGGACTGGCGGTACGGCGCGCTGCACTTTATGCGTCACCTGATCGATGGCGACTGCCCCATCGATCACTACCAGTGGGCGCAGCAGGCAGGCGTTACCCACTGTCTCAACAAAGCCTGGATTCGCATTTACAATCCTGGCCAAGAAGCAATTGATCGCTGCGATCCGCAGGGCACATTTGTCCATCGCTGGGTACCAGAACTGGCTCACTTAAAACCAGAGCAGCTAGGCACACCGCCCAAAGTAAAGGGCTATCCCGACCCAATTTTGGACTATGGCGAAGCTAGAAATCGGCGCGCTCAGCTGATCGACGAACAGCGCCACGAGATTATCCACAGTCCCAATGTGCTGTCTTTAATTACGCCGATGCCGGACGACGTCACGCCCTTCGGTGCGGAGCTGGTTGACAGCGATGTGAGCTGGGCGCAGCAGCCGATTGAAGGACTGTTCCCAGCGGCTTTAGATCTGAGCAATCTAGATAAGTCACAGGCTAAATGCTTACGCACTTGGTTTGTGACCCACGGTGGCTGGCTGAGTAACAATAAACGCCAGCAATCTGCCAAAAAGCAAGCTCGCAAACAGCGTCAAGTCGAACCGGACAACGGGCAGCTCAGTTTGCTGGTATAAAGGCGTCAGACTACAACTCCGCTTAGCCTGCAAACACTCATGGAACGACTCGTCGCCCTTTTGGGCCTATGTGCCTTCATCGGCTTTGCCTACCTGATTTCGGTCAATCGTCCGGCGATTCGCTGGCAGCCCGTTCTGTGGGGATTGGCCCTGCAGCTCATTTTTGCCCTTTTCATTCTGCGAACCGCCGTCGGCTTAGCCATCTTCCAATGGCTGGGCAGCGTCGTCAGCGCCTTTCTTGACTTTTCAGATGCCGGGGCTTCGTTTGTCTTTGGCGAAAATTTCCAAGACTTCTTTTTCGCCTTCAAAGTGCTGCCGACGATCATTTTCTTCTCAGCGTTTATCAGCCTGCTGTATCACTATGGCATTTTGCAAAGAGCCGTGCAGGCTGTGGCCTGGGTGATGATGCGAACGATGAAAACCTCCGGCTCTGAAACCCTTTCGGCGGCGGGTAATATCTTCGTCGGCCAAACCGAAGCGCCGCTGCTGATCAAGCCCTATGTCGCAACGATGACAATGTCCGAACTGCATGCAGTGATGACTGGCGGCTTTGCTACGATTGCGGGCGGCGTGCTGGCAGCTTACGTATCGTTTGGCATTTCGCCTAAGGACTTGATTGCTGCATCGGTGATGTCGGCACCGGCAGCGCTGGCGATTTCAAAAATCATGTTTCCTGAGACGGAAGTATCGCCTACTCGAGGTGAGGTCAGCCTGAAGGTAGAGAGGACAACGGCAAATGGGATTGATGCGATCGCCTCTGGCGCCCTAGACGGTCTCAAGCTCGCGCTTAATATCGGTGCGATGATCATCGCTTTTTTAGCGATACTGGCCGCTTTCAATGCGCTGTTAGGCTTTGTCGGTGGCCTTTTTGGCTATCCTGAGTTTTCCTTAGAAATGATCTTGGCGGTGCTGCTCGCCCCTGTCGCTTGGCTAATGGGCATCCCCTGGGCCGACTGC
>JBAUIB010000429.1:0-1991 GCA_049680585.1 Phormidesmis sp. | reverse complement strand
GATGCCAACCTACCTCTGTCCACAGCTTTCGAGAAAGGGTTAATTCTGCACGATTCATGCGAAGTGCCACTGTCGTAATTCGGCCTACAGTTGTCTTATCTAGGGCTTGCTGAAAAAGTATAGAGCGTAATGGTTTCAGTGATTTTAGGGTTTATGGGTGTTGAAAAGTGCATGACAAAAGGTAGAGAATGGTCAAAACCCTTGCCCATGAATCGTCATGTATCGCACTTCATCCCCCGGACAATTGTCATTTGAGAATTTCTACCTACCGTTCAGTGGAAAACTGTCAGCGGACAATCGGTGGGTAAAATTAGCTGAGCTGATACCATGGGAACTGGTCGAAGCATCGTATGCAGAGCAGTTCAGCGCTAGCATGGGCGCACCCGCCAAATCGTTTCGGGTAGCGCTGGGGGCGCTGATCATTAAGGAGAAGCTGGGTGCCAGTGATGCCGAGACGGTTGAGCAAATCCGAGAGAATCCGTACTTGCAGTACTTTCTAGGGTTTAGCGAGTATCGAGACCAGGCCCCGTTTGATGTCTCAATGATGGTTCACTTCCGTCAACGGGTGAATCTAGAGATGGTCGCCCGAGTGAATGAAGACGTGGTGTGCTCAATGTTAGGCGAGCCAAAGTCAGAGTCAGAGCCAAAGCCAGAGTCAGAGCCAGAGTCAGAGCCAGAGCCAGAGTCAGAGGGCAAGAATGCTGCACCGTTATCGTCGTCATCCTCAAACAACAACAATGATGATAACGGTGCAGCCCCGCCCTCAACCAATCAAGGTCAGTTGATTCTCGACGCGACCTGTGCCCCGGCTGACATTCGCTATCCGACTGATTTGGGATTGTTGAATGAAGCGAGAAAAGATAGTGAAGCTATCCTCGATATCCTGTATCGCCAGGTGTCAAGTCAGTTCAAGACGAAGCCACGCACCTATCGTAAGCTGGCTCGTAAAGCCTATCTGTTGGTGGCAAAAAACCGTCGTCCGAGCCGCAAACAGCGGCGTAACGCGATTCGTCAACAGTTGCAATATCTCGGTCGCAACCTGGGCCACATTGATGACTTGATAGCAGCGGGGGCGACGCTATCGAAGCTGAGTCGCAGACAGTATCGATTGTTGTTGGTCATCAGTGAAGTCTATCGCCAACAGAAAGTGATGTATGACACCAAAGTCCGTCGCATTGATGACCGCATCGTCAGCATCACCCAACCCTATGTCAGGCCGATTGTCCGAGGGAAGGCGGGGGTGCCTGTAGAGTTTGGGGCAAAGCTGTCGATTAGCTGTGTGCAGGGCTGTGTGTTCCTAGATGTTTTGAGCTGGGACAACTTCAATGAATCGACGCATCTGAAAGACCAGGTAGAGGCTTATCGGCGGCGGTTTGGCAAATATCCGGCCTCGGTTCACGCTGACCAAATTTACCGCACGCGTGACAACCGCCAATGGTGTAAGGCACTCGGGATTCGCTTAAGTGGCCCACCGTTGGGGAGACCCCATCAAGACCCGACTGTGCAAGCTGAACTCAAGGCGCAAGCTAGAGCGGACGAATCGGTGCGGGTTGCGGTGGAAGGCAAGTTTGGCCAAGCCAAGCGACGCTTCTCGCTCGCTAGAGTGATGCCGAAGCTGGCTGAGACTGCCCAGTGTGCCATTGCTATCACTTTTCTCGTGCTCAACTTGGAGCGCTGGCTCCGCCAGCTATTGAGAGTGCTTTTTGCCTTATTTTCTAGCTGGCAAAGCGACCTGAAGAGCCTCATCAACCCTGTGAGGGGATGGATGCAGCCCTATAGACGCTTTTGCACTTCAGTGGTACTCAAAATAGCCACAGCACAGCCCGCTGTAAGCGATCGCAGATTGCTTTCTACAAAGCTGACTTTTTCAGCAAACCCTAACTAACAGACGCTTTTATATAGACGAGTAGTACATAACTTCAGGAGCGACTTTCTCCTACTGATGCCGAAGTCATCTTGGAACGGTTGCCACAGAGGATTCGGGATGCCTT
>JBAUIB010000428.1:0-11324 GCA_049680585.1 Phormidesmis sp. | reverse complement strand
TCGTCAGGCGTTGTCAATCGAATCATCATCGGCTCCAGAGAATGGTGACTGAGCGCGGTGCTCAAAGCGCTGATGGCAGTTCAGATGGTGGCTCAGGTTGCGGCCCAGATGGTGGCTCAGATGGTGGTTCGAGCTGTGGTGCCGCTGGGGGAGGAACTAGAGCTGAGCGCAGCGCTGGGTTTTGGGCGAGCTGAGTGGCGATCGCTGCTGCCCCCTCCTGATTAATATGGCTCGGGTCGGCAAACCAATCCGGCTGCGCCTGCCACTGAGTGAGTAAGTCAACCACTTCAAAGCTGTGAGCCGTACTTTGCACCCGTAAGAACTGCTGAAACTGCCTTTCAAAATAGCGTCTGTCAGCATCTAGATAGCTGCCGCTGAGCGGTAAATTGACAAAAATTAGCTGAGAATTTTGAGCGGTGCTAAAGGCGGCTAGCTGACTCAACGCTTCTGCTTGCGCCCCTTCCAAGGTAAAAGGCAAATAAGCACCGTCATAGCGACCGGCAACTTTGGGGAACTGCTGATAGTAGGTTTGAGGTGCAAAGCGCTCGCTCACCGCTGCAAATCCCAACGCGTCGAGATCTGAAACCGCTGGCAGCGATTCTGGCGACGCTGCTAGCTGGGTCAATCTCACAGGCGTCGCCGGAGCTGCTGCTGGATCTGCTGTGAAAGCAGCTGAAAAGAGCGCGAACGGCGAAGTACCCGCGCGAATGACCTGATAGCCCGGTGAAGCCAGCAAGCTTTCCCAGGTGCGATCGCGCCGCCCATCGTTAAACGCTCGCGACCCATCACCCCAGACAATCACCGCTGGCAGTGGCTCCGGCAATAGCTGAGTGACAATAAAGTTCACCACCTGAGCCGTCGCGCCATTCACACTAAAGTTAAATACATTGGGATCGGCGTAGCCCTGAGCCACGAGTGATCGCTGCATCGCCTGTGGGTCAATGCCCTGCAAGGCCCGCGAGCTGCCCACAATTAAAATATCCGGCGTGCCCACCGTAGCCACATACGACAAGTAGCCCGCCATCTGAGCATCTAACAAAGCGCTGCCAAAGCTAGGAATGTCTGACAAAACGCTAACCTGCTCGCTGCGCTGCTGCGCGGTAGATAGCTGCTGAATATAGCCGCGTAGCTGCCTTTGCGCTACAATTCGCGACGGGCTTGTAGGTGAGATTGACTGGGCAAGGGCGATCGCATCCAACCAAAGGGCCACCACCCCATCCCAATCTGCCGCCGTCGTCGCCCTCAGCGCTAGCTGCTCAGCCTGCTCAGCCTGCTCAGCTGCCTGTTGTAGAATGCTTGCTGCAGACGTATCAATTACCGTAGAATCCACTCCTGGGGCATCGACTGCGGCATCTTCTACTGTTGACGGATTCGCCGTCGCCTCTTCTAGGAGCCTCTCGAGTAAAGATGGCTGACCAGATGGCTCATTTGCGCTGGCTTCAAGCCGTGGAAAAACAGCGACTCCCAGCACTGCCAAACACAGCGCACTCACCGCTACACGTATCCCCGGCTGACGATTCAAGCCATCTTTTGACTGCTTTTTATGGTTACCTATTTTCATGGGAGAGCGATCGCTTTTGCAGAGAACTCTCTGTCATCGTACGATCTGTCGTGCCGCCTAGCTGCGTTCGACTGGGTGCAAAATTAAGCTTCATAGAAACGCAAAAAGACAATAGTCAGTATATGATGGTGCAAATGTACTATCTTAGATCATGGTTCAATATACCCTTGCTCAAAGCCCTGAAGTTCTGATTGACGTGCCCGGACGCGACTCCAACAAAGCCCGCGAAAAGGCAATGGATCAGCTAATGTCCCTAATGGACGATGACAAACTGCCCACCGAACTTGACGATGGCTTTAATCCTAAGGACTTTATCGAAGTGAAAGACCCGCAAACAGAACCTTCCGACGAGGAGAATGCAGTCGTAGAAGCTGTCCAAACGCTCAGCAATCTTTCTAAGCTGAAAGTAAAGGTACAGAGCTCCCGTCAGGACGCCCTGAAGGTGCGCGAGCTGATTGACTTACTCTTCACTGACGAAGTGATAGAAGAAGAGCAAATCGAAGAACTCAACAGCGGCTTCAAAACCCTCAAGACATTTGCCCAAACTAACTTACGCTACCGCGATGCTAAAGACGACGCCGAATCCGCGCGCGAAGTTTTAGATGCTGCGCTTAATCCGCCGAGCAAGAAAAAGTAGCGATCGCTGTCGCTATGATCGCAATAGATCGGCAATTTCTTTATAAGCATAGGTGAGGCGATCGCCCAAAACCTGGATCACCGCCGACTGAAATGCCGCCGCCGCGTCAGGATGCGTTTGCTCCATCCGCTGGAAGCTTTCTGTAGACAGGCGGTAGAGGGTACTGGGCGCTTCTACAATGGCGGTTGTTTGATGCGTCGAGTGGCGAAAAAAGTCTAAAGCGCCGACGACATTGCCCGCACCTAGAGCTTGAATACGGTGAGTTTGACCTTCCTTCTCTTCTAGATATACCGTGACCGCTCCAACTTCAATCAGGTCAATGGTATCGGCAGGCTGACCTTTGTGATAAACGTATTCTCCCGGTTCAGCGTCCCATTTTTCTAGGTAGTCGATAAACTCAGCGGTGATATTGCAGCCAGGGAAGAGGTCATTGAGCTGAATTATCAGCGGCAGGGTGCGGGCTCGCCGCATCGGAATCACCCTGAGCAGTTCATTTTCACACCACTCTAGGCCGCGATCGCGATCAGGAAATGCCTGACAAGCTGGATCCTCTGACAGTAAACACCCTCCCCGCTTGAGCTGAGTGCGAATCGCCGGGCTGAGATTAGTCAGTACCAGCTTGACCTCTTGTTGTTGTAGGAGCTGCTTGAGCCTGACAAAGCTGAGCACCGCCGAGGAATCGAGACCGTTGACCGCCTGAAAGTTCAGCAGTACATACTTTAGGGGAATTAGGGTGGCATCTTCCAACCGGGTTTTCACGGCAGTCAGCAGAGCATTGGCGGTGCCAAAAAACAAGAACCCCTGCAAATCGAGAATGTGAATTTGCGCGCCTTCTTCTTGAAGGATGCGGGCTTGCGGTAGGCTGCGAGCCGCGTGGCTTTGGTGGGCAGCTCCAGAAAGGGTGTGTTTGGCGACATTGACCCGGCTGGCACTGAGGACAAACAGGACAATGGAAACAATGATGCCCACGCCAACACCCTGTAAAAATCCGACGGTGGCAATCACAAACAAAATGAGGATGACAATGCCGTAGTCCGTCTTAGGCAGCTTAAACCAGGCATCGTAGACCCATTCCACCAAAAAGCTCAAGCCTAAAAATAACGCGATCCCTCCCAGCACTGGCTTGGGAAACAGGGTCACTAGAGTTTCACCCAAGAGGAGCGTCATTAAGCAGATAGCGGCCGCTAAAACACCTGCTAGGCGGCTTTTGGTGTTAATTTTGGCGCAGCTTAAAACGGATAGCCCCAGCGCGTGAAAGCCAATGATGCCACCCCCGAGCCCTACCATCATGTTGGCCACACCAGCTGACTGGAGTTCTCTGTTCAGGTCGATATCTTGACGGGTGGCCAATTCAATCCCTGAAACATTTAGCAATAGGGCGATGACCGACAGCAGCCCTGCTGTTGCAATATTACCGGCCTGACTGACAATCAGCGGCCACTTGACTTGGCTCACCATAGACCAATGGAGCGGTCGCCATAGCCCGCCTTCCGGAAAAGAGCCAAAGAGTAAACCGGCGCTTTCAGCAACGGCCAGTGGCGTTTGGCTCAGCCATAGAATCAGGTAAAAGGCAACGGTGCTGCCGATAATGATGCTCGGCAAAATAAACACGTTGTTGTAGCGTCGCAACAGCACCACTAACGCCAGGCCAATGGCGCAACCGGGTAACCAGCGTATCAGCATGGCGGGGGTGAGTAAGGCCGGTAGATTGGCCAAGCTAAAAAACTGATCGCTCATCACGTTGAAGGCACCCTGAGCCAGCAAATAGCCTGTGCCTGCCAGAAAGCCGCCTACAACCGGATAGGGAATAAAGCGAATCAGATTGCCCAGTTTGAAAGCACCCAGTAAAAAATAGACGAGCCCAACCAGTGCGGTCGTAACCGCGATCGCCATCACCACCGTGGGCAAAAGGGCTGGATCAGACGCTGGGATTTTAGCGGCGATCGCACTCGCTATCATCGCCAAAATAATCGCTGGAGAATCTTGCGGCATAATCATGATGCCTGGCAGCGAGTTGGTCAACGCCACCACAGTAGCGGCCACAATCGCCGTAAACAGGGTTAACCCAATGCCAAAGGGAACAAACTCTACCAGAGGGCCGGTAAAGATTAATGCCGCCATAGAAATGGCATAAATCACCAGCAGCACGCCCGTAATCGAGCCGGCTGTCAGCGTGGGGATGAGCCGACTAGGCTGCAATTCCTGACGCACCTGGGCGCTTAGCGTCAATGGGTGAGATTCAGAATCCTTAGAAGATGCTTTCATAGCTAAGCTAACGGTGAGAGCTGGAAAATTAGCAAAAGGTCATTTCTATGGCAGAAGGTGATCATCAGGCCCCTGAAGTAATTCACAACATTTAGGCACCCATCACCTGAGCTGCCACCTGTTGATAAATTAAAACTATTAGCTCCTCTACGCCAAAAGCCTCATATTTAATGTAGTGAACAAAGTGACGAGAGCTATAAGAATATAGTCTTGAAGCATTTATTTGGAGCATCGATGAACATGGGACGTTTTGTAGAAGCCGATCCGTACCCCTATCCGTATAATGGCGATTTGCGAGCTGACAATACGGTGATTTTAGTCATCGATATGCAGATTGACTTCTGCGGTACGGGTGGCTACGTCGATAAAATGGGCTACGATCTATCGCTTACCCGCGCGCCGATTGAGCCGATTGCTCGGTTGCTGAGTGTGGCGAGGGCGCAGGGCTATCACGTTATGCATACTCGCGAAGGGCATCGCCCGGATCTGGCGGATTTGCCAGCGAATAAACGGTGGCGATCGCAACAAATCGGTGCAGGCATTGGCGATCCGGGCCCCTGCGGTAAAATTTTGGTACGCGGTGAACCGGGCTGGGAGATTATCCCTGAACTGGCTCCCTTGCCCGGTGAAGCCATTATCGACAAACCCGGCAAAGGCTCCTTTTACGCCACCGACCTCGATCTGTTGCTTCGCCAAAAAGGCATTCAGAATATTGTTCTAACCGGCATTACCACCGATGTGTGCGTGCACACCACCATGCGAGATGCTAACGACCGTGGCTATGAGTGTCTCATGCTTTCAGACTGTACCGGTGCGACTGACTATGGCAACTATTTGGCCGCCCTAAAAATGATCAAAATGCAGGGCGGCGTCTTTGGATCTGTTGCTGACTCTCAGGCGCTGATTGAAGCCATCAAATCGTAAGAGGTGCGACGAGAACAATCCTATGAACGTAATTCCTGCTCTACCCTACGATTACCCACTGCCTGACGCTCTCGATCATCTGGCGCTGGTGATTATTGACATGCAGCGTGACTTTTTAGAGCCCGGCGGCTTTGGCGATGCGTTGGGCAATGACGTTAGCCAGCTTCAGGCCATCGTCCCACCACTAAAAACGCTCCTTCACACCTTTCGCGATCGCAATCTGCTAGTCATCCACACCCAAGAATGCCATGATCCAAATCTCTCTGACTGTCCCCCTTCTAAGCTAGCTAGGGGAAATGCGGCGCTGCGGATTGGCGATCGCAGTGACATGGGCCGCATTTTGATTCGCGGCGAACCCGGCAATGCCATCATTCCAGAACTCGCCCCGCTTCCCAATGAGGTTGTTATTTTCAAACCTGGCAAAGGTGCTTTTTACAGCACATCGCTGGCGTCGATTCTGCAAAAGTACGAGATTACGCACCTGTTGATAACCGGCGTGACCACCGAAGTTTGCGTTCAATCCACCATGCGCGAAGCCAATGATCGCGGCTACGAATGTCTGCTGGTTGAAGACTGCACCGCTAGCTACTTTCCCGCGTTTAAAGAAGCCACCGTTGAAATGCTGCGGGCCCAAGGCGGCATCATTGGCTGGACATCGACTGCGAGCCAGGTTTGTCAGAGCCTATCGAAAGCCTTGAATTAGCTGCTCGAAGCCGACTACGCTCATCGCTCATAAACCAGGCGCTGACAATGAGCCCAGATCGCCTTCAGACAAAGACAATCCAGTGAACAACTCAAGCGCAATGAATTCAACCGTTGTTGGTCTCACTGACCTGACCACACACCCAGAAAACTACGACTTTTTCACCTTCAGACCCAATTTAGAAAAACTGATTCTCTCTGGAGCAGCAGATACTGAACATATCAGTATTTTGTGGTACACCATACCCGATGGAGAAGTCGGGCACCACTATCACAACATGACCGAGTCGGTCTACGCCATCGCAGGAACGCAAACGGATGCCAAAGGCACCTACCCGACGGGCTCTCTTTACTTCAACCCGCCTGGTAGCGGCCACAAAATCTCCAGCAGCAGCGGATTCTTCATTCTGGCCTACGCATCACCCCCTGACTTTACCAACACAGATTCGAGAGAAGACTACACCCCTGTTGTGATCGATACATCCAATCCGAATTTGGAAACTATCTATCCGTTCACAGAGGTGCAAGACGGGGTCCAGACCTACGAATCACCTCTTTCTTCAGCAGGCGGGATGAGTTCTCAGTTTATTAAAAGCACATCATCAGAAAGCTACGAATACACTGGAAACTATCTGCTCGTGCTGAGAGGAAGCTGCAACATCGACGGCGAGATTTACAGCGAAAATACGTTGGTGGTTGCCAAAACGGTCACGCCCAACGCCTATCAGGTGAGCGCTGTAGAAGGCGACGCTTGTCTCTCTCTGGGACTTTCTTTTTAGAAGGGGAAAAGACGTCAAAAGATATGCCCGATCAACACTATTATTTCTACAGACATTTGTGGAAAAGTGATATGGGCTTATTTGATTCGTCTCCAAGCAAAATATCGTCAGCAGAACTTCATCAGCTAAAAAACTGGGTGTACGAAACACTGGCTTTGGACAAGAATGTGCCGGTCTCGATTAGCCAGCTGAAATGCGCTGAACCGGGCTGTCCGCCTATAGAGACGGTGATTTCGGTGATGAGTCAACCGCCTCAAACCTATAAAATCCATCGCCCCGCTGTAGAGATAGAACGAGCCGATGTGATTAAGACGCTCAGCTCTGATTGAGACGTGGGGATAAAAAACAAAGACTTCTACCGTCATAGGTGAGGCTTCAATCTTTACAAATTGATAGGCCGTTTTGTTTACTGTGAACTTTTTAGGTTATGTCAGTTTTTCATAATATGACCCAAAGCCTCCGCCCTCAAAAAGATAAGCAGGTGGCATTACGAGAAGATTTGACCCTATGGCTACAGAAATTTTGCCAACGACTGTCCCTGTAACAGTTCTCACTGGATACTTAGGGGCGGGAAAAACAACGCTTCTTAACAACATCCTGACCCATGAGCATGGTAAGAAAGTCGCCGTCATTGTCAATGAATTTGGGGAAGTGGGCATCGATAATCAGCTAGTGATTGATGCCGATGAAGAAATTTTTGAGATGAACAATGGGTGCATTTGCTGCACGGTGAGAGGGGATCTTATTCGCATTATTGGCAACCTGATGCGGCGACGCGATAAGTTTGACCATTTGGTAATTGAAACGACAGGACTGGCCGATCCGGCTCCCGTGATTCAGACCTTTTTTGTGGATGAAGACATTCAGTCGCAGCTGTTGCTAGATGCGGTTGTGACGGTGGTAGATGCCAAGCATATTCATCAGCATTGGGACAGTGACGAGGCGCAAGAGCAAATTGCCTTTGCCGATGTGATTTTGCTCAACAAGGTAGATTTGGTGAGCGCAGAGGAACTAGATGCGCTAGAAGCCAAGATCAAAGAGATGAACGCTCTGGTCAAAATCTATCGGACTCAGAATGCTGAGCTAGCGATGGACTCTATCTTAGGCGTCAGGGCGTTTGACTTGGACAAGGCGCTAGCTGTGGACCCTGACATTTTGAATGAGGATGCTCACGAACACGATGAGTCGGTGTATTCGTTGGCATTTGTGGAAAGCGGCTCGTTGGATAAAGACAAGCTGAATACTTGGATGTCGAACCTGTTGCAGACGAAGGGGCCAGATATTTTCCGAATGAAGGGGATTTTGAATATTGAAGGTCAAGATGAGCGCTATGTTTTTCAGGGCGTGCATATGATCTTTGACGGTAAGGCTGAGCGTCCCTGGAAGTCGGAGGAAGCGCGGAAAAATGAGCTAGTGTTTATTGGCCGGAATCTGGATGAGGCTGAATTGAGAGCAGGATTTAAGGCTTGCCTGGTATGACGGTAAGAGGGCAGATGAAGAAGTCAGCTCGAAAAGATATACCCGATATCAGCAGCCAAAAGAAAAGTCATAAACAACAGAATTCCAAAGGCTTTGATACTTACTGGAAAGCTTCGCTGGAAGACTACGTGACGGATCTAGTCTGGTCTGCTGACGGTAGCTGCCTAGCGGCGGCTGGCGCGAGCGGTGAGGTGCTGCTGTGGACGGGGGCAAGCTCAGGCATTTTGCGCTCAGCGGCCAGCGATCAGGCCATCGGTACGCTGGGGTTCTCGGCGGATGGGCAGTATTTGGCGGCGGCAGGGCAGCAGGGCTTGGTGTTTGTCTGGGATTTGAGCGCGCTAGACTTGACCGGGTTAGCTCAGCCTACAGCGCATCAGCCTGTTCTAGTTTTAGAGCATCCTCACTGCTGGATTGATCGGTTGGACTGGCATCCGACTCAGCCCTGGCTGGCTTTTGGCACAGGGACTGAGATCAACGTGTGGGATATTTCGCAAGCAGCGCTACTGAGTCGGCAAAGCTTTGTCGCGTCTTCGGTGTTTGGGCTAGCTTGGCATCCAGATGGGCAGCGACTAGCGGCGAGTGGGCATACGGGTGTGAAGGTGTGGGCGGTTGATAGCTGGGGTGCACCGCCGGAGGTGATTGAGGTGCCGGGTGCGAGCTTGAGTGTGGCCTGGTCGGCGGACGGGGCGTATTTGGCGTCTGGAAATTTGGATAGAACGCTGACGGTGGTGAGCTGGGGAAATCCGCCGCCGTGGCTGATGCAGGGGTTTCCAGGCAAGGTGCGGCAGGTGGATTGGGCACCAGTATCAGTGGGGACGCCATCGGGGGCATCAGCAGATGAGGTGCCGGTGGTGGCGGCGGCTTGTATGGACGGGGTGACGGTTTGGCGGCGGCAGGGGAAGAACTGGCAGAGCAAGGTGCTGACGCAGCATCAGGGGACGGTGGAAGCGATCGCATTTCATCCCACCCAGCCACTGCTAGCCTCAGCCGCGCAAGACGGACGGCTTTGCCTATGGAAAAAGGCCGCGTCTTTGCAGCAGACGCTACGGGGGGTAAAGGCGGGGTTTTCGGCGATCGCGTGGCATCCTCAGGGCCGCTACTTAGCCGCTGGCGGCAGTCAGGGAGAACTCATTGTATGGGCACCGTCGAAGCGAGGGACCGGCTTCCAAAAGCGTTAAAAAACACGAGAGAAAGCTATGATGGGCTACGGAAGAATTGATTGCATCAGCTAGCAATTATGGTTAACCTCAAACGCACCCGTGAGGACATTTTAGAGTCTGTCGTTAACACGGTGCATCGGCAGGGGTTAAATGCAACAGGGTTGAGCGAGCTGTTTAAGCTGAGCGGGGCCTCTTCGGGGAGTTTTTATAACTACTTTCGCTCCAAGCATGATCTAGGCCATGCCCTGATTGATTACGAGTGGGCGCAGCTACAGCAAGCGGTTTTAAAACCGGCTGTTGTTCAAGTAGAAGATCCGGTTGAGCAGGTGTTTTGGATACTGGATCGGCTAGAAGCAAAACAGCTCCGTGAGCCGAAGTGCGGCGGATGTTTGTTGGGAAATTTGGTGGTGGATTTGGTGGAGCAAGATCCGTCTTTTCGGGAGCATTTGATGCAGGTGTTTGTGAAGTGGGAAGGGGCGATCGCCCAAATCCTGCATCGGGCCAAACCGCAGCTAAAACCAAATATCAAGCCAGATATCTTAGCCGCGCAGCTCATGACAGCCATCGAAGGTGCCATGCTCATGGGCAAGCTACATCGAGACCCCGCTAAGCTCCGAATAGGGTTCGATAGTGCCCGTCAGCTATTGAGCCATGCATTAATTGAAAGAAAAACTAAGACAATTGCCGCAACAGACAATGCAATCGAACAGCTAAAACCCTCAAACAGGTGAATTGATCAGTCCTGGATGATCGTCTGGGCGAGGTCCCGGTGCAGGCCAATGAAACCGACGGTCTTCTTCTTTAATCGGCATATCATTAATACTCGCCTCACGCCGCTGCATCAGACCTTCAGAGTCAAATTCCCAGTTTTCATTGCCGTAAGCGCGATACCATTGACCCGCATCATCGCGCCACTCATACTGAAAGCGCACGGCAATCCGATTCTCCCCAAAGGCCCACATTTCCTTCGTTAGCCGGTACTCCAACTCTTTGTTCCACTTTCGGACTAGGAACTCACGAATATTGTCGCGTCCTTGAAACACTTCAGCCCGGTTGCGCCAGTGACTATCAACAGAGTAGGCCATCGAAACGCGCTCAGCATCTCGGCTATTCCAAGCATTTTCGGCCATACGAACTTTTTGCGCAGCCGTTTCAGCAGTGAAAGGGGGAACCAGCTTTGGAGGAGCCATAAAAAGAGACCGAAAACAGCACTCAATAAATTGACGATCAATAGACGTTCAGACTTTAATTCACTTATACCGGCTTTAGCCTCAGAGTACATAGGACGATCTTTTGAACTAAATAGGACTTTTTCATCAACTGATGACATTGCCCTACCCAGCCTAAGAATTTCTTGTATGTTAAATAGAGTAATCATTCTATTTGGAGCATATCATGGCCGAAGCCACGACACTGACTGCTGAGGTTGCGACACCACTGACCGCCATTCCATCAGACGGGCTGACTGAACTCGCTCAAAAGAATAAAGACAACCCCGCTGATAAAACCCTTAAGGTGAAAACAGTTTGCACTGGCAAGTTTCGCAGCTTGAACTACGCTCGTGATTTAGAAGCTTTCGCAATTGACGAGCCGCCCGTCTTACTAGGAGATAACACAGCCCCGAACCCTTCCGAGATTGTTTTAGGCGCGCTGGGTTCTTGTCTGGTTGTGGGCATTCAGGCCAATGCGGCGGCGAAAGGTATTGAGCTAACAAAGCTGGAGATTGCGCTAGAAGGTGACATTAATATTGTCAGCACCTGGGGAACTGGAGAACTGGAGAAGCCGCAGATTGGATTCACAGATGTGCGGGTGAAGGT
>JBAUIB010000427.1:0-2671 GCA_049680585.1 Phormidesmis sp. | reverse complement strand
ACCTCATCCAAAGTATTGGATAGGAAAGATGCCCCCACTGCGGCGGCCATTAAGGATGAATAAACATTTTTGGCTATACGTCAGACGGTTGGCCCTATGGCTTGGAGCTTTACTTGCTAGAGCGTATATGCGGCGCTTTGAAACCGTTGTGTTGTGTCAAGATAAAAACGTGAAATACAATGCATTCCAATAAGATAACTGAAGGCATTGACTGGGCTAAGTTGACCTATGACCCTTGCAATCGACCCACCCATACAACAGAAGCCACTCAGCTTTGACAAGTTTGTTGCGCGTTATGGTGGCGACAACCGCTATGAACTTATTGATGGAGAGGTATTCGACTTGGAACCAGTGGGTTTTCATGAAGAAGTCGCGGCCTTCATCACCACAAAGGTTTGTGCCCAGATCGACAGCACTCGCTTGCCTTGGTTTGTCCTTCAACGAGGACTCTTGCGCCCTTCCAAAGAAGCTATGACGGCATTTCGACCTGATGTTGTGATTGTCAATCGAGATGAACTAATCAAAGAACTGCTTTGGCCTGACCAATCGATCTTGACGCTAGGTAGTTCGATTGAGTTTGTGGCGGAGGTTGTCAGCAGCAATTGGCAAAACGATTATGCCCGTAAGGTTAAAGACTACAGCGATCGCAACCCACACCATTGCCATGAACATTCGACTCGCAAACGAATCTGACGCATCAGCGTTAGCCCAGCTTTATCAGCAAACGGTTTTAACCTGTGGGCCGCAGCACTACACGCCTGAGCAAACCGCTGCTTGGGCGAGCTTCGCCGCTGAGAGCGCACAGTTTCGAGCCTTTATCTGCCAATCAGCTACGTTCGTGGCTGAGGATACCACCGGACTTTTAGGATTTGCTGGCATTGCTGAAGACGGCCATGTCACCTCTACCTATGTGCGATATGACTGCATCCATCAGGGCATTGGCTCAGCGCTGATGAATACTATTTTGGAATATGCCCAGAGCCACGCTATGCACCGGCTTTACGCAGAAGCAAGCGTCTTTAGTCTTGGGCTATTCGAGAAATTTGGCTTTCATCTTTACGACACTGAGGTCGTAGAGCGAGAAGGTGTGCAGTTTAAGCGGTTTTTAGTCGAAGTGACACTGAGTAGGTAGGCGGATTTATGCCCCTTTATTGTTGCTAGCGACTACTTGAATCAGCTGTTCTAGTGTCAGTATTCGCTGTTTAGACTGCGCAAAATCTTTTGCGTTGCGCGTTACGATAGTATCCAAAGCGCTGGTAACAGCAGCATAGTTCTGAATTGCGTCTTCGAAGTCTTTAAAGTCAGCAGTCATGGCGGCTTTAAGTGCACTATCAATGACAGATTTATCGACCGTTGCTACTTCGCAAAAATTCAGCAAGCCACCTAAAAAGTCCAGTACGCTTGCGCGACCAAGACTTTTGCGCACAATGTAATAGATATCGCTAATTGTAGAGGCCGAAACATAGTCAATAATTTGTCTAGCTTCAGCGAGAAATAATACTTCAGTGCTATTGCTAGCATAAGGTTTGCGTTGGAGCGCCACATCTAAGATAATGTTGGTATCTATTAACGCTCTCACAGGTTATGCTTTTCCTTAAGGGCCTGCCACCTTACTTCATTATCATCAATTTGAGGGATATCAGAGGGTAAGTTGGCAAACCAATCAGCAAGCGCCTTAATCTTGTAATCTTTCGATGATTCATGTGCTGATGATGCTTCTCCCATAGGGGATGGAAATTGGCGAGTATCGCCTTCATCTTCTGGCTCAGCCAATCGCAGAATAATAATCTCGACATCCCCAGGTGCGAGATCTACCAACTCCGGCAGAATCAGTTTCCCGGTTTTGTCTATCTTGCCGTTGAGCTTGAGAGCTTGCACTTTGCCACCCATGCGTAAACAGTTCAGCTCTATTATGACCCGTTGAAAGGAAATATGACGACACGCATAGCTTAAGTAAAAAATGTAGAAGAGATTTTTTTGTGAAACCGATATCATTGATGAAAATTAGGTTCTAACTTCGGAAGTGGGATCAAATAAGTTAAGAAAATTTGTCTAAATGTAAGGAGATCGTCTCGCTTTAGAAAAATCAATAAGCTCTGTACATGTTTCTGCTGTTTGGCAAAGAGGCGATGAGATTTTTAGTGCCCCAGCCGGTCGTTTAGAATAGGAGCGTTTGTCGGTACAGGGCTAAGGCAATGAGCGACCCCGCAGAAATCTCTCCACCCGTTACATCCCCCTCTCCCCCGCCCCCACCTCGTAGAAACCTTTGGCAAAGGCTCGCAGATCGAGGCGGAGACCTGTGGGAGCAGACAGCTGCACAGGTCAACCATTGGTTGCCGATAGATGCTATGCAGCTCAGCAAAGCCTACAGCACCGCGCAAAACATTTCACAAGACGTTTCTCAGAACATTTTTAGAACATTCAGCGTCCGCGATGACCAAATCGCCGATATTTTGCAGCGAGTCCGCGCCGAACTGCCGACGACTGAAGCGCTGCTCATTGGCAAACCTCAGGCCGGTAAAAGCTCAATTGTTCGAGGGCTTACCGGCGTTTCTGATGAAATTGTCGGTCAGGGCTTTCGGCCCCACACGCAGCACACAGAGCGCTACGCCTATCCGTCAGACGATCTGCCGCTGCTGATTTTTACAGATACGGTCGGGCTCGGCGATAT
>JBAUIB010000426.1:0-3939 GCA_049680585.1 Phormidesmis sp. | reverse complement strand
CATCTGAACAGATTAAATGCTGGCTTTAGCTGAATGGGGTTAGTCGGCTAGTACGTCGAGCTGAACGGTCCCAACGCCCGCATTAATCAGGCCAATTTCGGCAGCCGCTCCCGCAGAGAGATCGATAATTCGGCTCCCAGAGAAGGGACCACGATCATTGATTCTCACCGTCACCTGACGGCCATTGTTGAGATTAGTGACCAAAACGCGAGTGCCGAAAGGCAGCGTTCGGTGAGCCGCCGTCAGCGCGTTCTGATTAAAGACTTCACCGCTGGCGCTGCGCCGACCATTAAAGCCAGGCCCATACCAAGATGCGCCACCTACGTTGCTGGAGACAATCGCAACTGACTGAGCAGGCGCCGCTTCGATGACAGGCTCAGGTAGGCCCTCAATTTCAGCAAGGGGCTCTGCGCCACCGACGAGGCGTCGTAAACGGTTGGCTACCTGCAAGGCATCGGTCGCTTCATTTTCAGTAGAGTCAGCAGACAGCGTATGGCTGTCGAGCGCGATCAGGTCTTCACCAGCCAGTGTGACAATGTAGCTATCGGTTGACTCGTTCCAGCGCACTGAGATATCAGCTGCTTCAATGTTGTCTGAGCTGAGCTGCTCGCCGAAGTGGGTAGCTCTCAAAGCAGGATCGGTTTCTAGCGCTGAGTTGAGAAGATCGCCGGCTGGCGCGATATCAGCCTGTAGGGCAGTCGCTGTTTCGCTAGCCGCTAGTGAGAGCGCGTCGCGGCTATTGGTAAGGCTGTTAGCATTTGTGCCAATGAAGGTGAGCACCGGAATATCTTGGATGTAGAGGGTTGCGGCCCGTCGTCCGTCTTCTGTGTGGGTATGGACGAGAGTGTCCTGTTGCTCAGCAGGGGCAAGCTCAACGCTGGGTCGAGCATTTAAGTCGATTGCTGAGTCGTTGGTGGCGATCGCTTCGCTAGGCCAAGATGACCTCACTTCAGCAGGGACTTCAGCGCGCGTGGCGACGTCGGCATCTGAAGCCGCATAAGCAGGTTTGGTAACGCTGAAGTTAGCGATCACGCCAGACAGCAGAGCGGCTGCGGTCAGGCCAGTGGTGAAACTAGTTGAAAGGCGTTGTTTGATTGAACCGTTAGAAAGCACAAACATAATGGGCTACATCACACTCGTTCAGGTCTCCGCTATTCACGGATGGCCGTTGGAAGTGAACGGATGGTCATAGCAGCGCTTAAATCCTCGATGTCGAATGAAACGAACTTCGATAATCTACACGAACAAATTTCAGTGAAGATCGGTGGATTTGCGATGCAACCCTCGCCAAGATGCTTTATATCCTCTTCACAAAGGATATGTAATGAAGAGATACAAAGGCTTTTCGCCTTTACCGAACGTTACATAGTTATTTTGTGATGCTTATAACAATTCGCGCTCAGTTCTAGAAAACTAATCAATTAGACCTGTTTTTTGATGTGCACAATGGAATAGTATTTTGTGGATTATGCAGTTAGTTGCATAACTTCAGACATTTTTGAGCTGGCTATCCGTTTGTGACGCGCTTGAGATTTACAGTTAAGGGAATCGTTTAGAACTGTATTAGCTATGGACTACCGGCAGGCCGGGGTAGATGTGGAAGCGGGTCGGGCGTTTGTCGAGAAGATTCGTGACCTGGTGAACGGCACCCGCAGACCTGAAGTACTCGGTGCGCTGGGTGGCTTCGGGGGATGCTTTGAGCTGCCTAGTGGCTACCACCGGCCCGTTTTGGTGTCCGGGACAGATGGGGTGGGCACAAAGCTCAAAATTGCTCAGAGGCTCAATCGCCATGACACAGTTGGCATCGATTTAGTCGCGATGTGCGTAAATGACGTGCTGACGACGGGCGCAGAACCGCTGTTTTTTCTCGATTATTTGGCGACAGGTAAGTTAGCCCCTGAGCAGCTGGCTCAAGTTGTCGCGGGAGTCGCGAGTGGCTGTCAGGCATCTGGCTGTTCTCTGCTAGGCGGGGAGACGGCTGAAATGCCTGGGTTTTATGGCCCTGGGGAGTACGATCTGGCCGGCTTTTGCGTGGGCATTGTGGAAAAAGATCAGATGCTGGATGGCTCAAAAGTAGCGGTGGGCGATCGCCTAGTTGCCCTCGCGAGTAGCGGTGTGCACAGCAATGGCTTCAGCCTAGTGCGCAAAATTATGGCAGACGCTGTTAGAGACGCCCGAGAAGCCGGACGTCCAACCGGCTATGACTGGCGAGAAAAACCCGACATCCTCGGCGGTCAGTCTTTGGGAGAGGTGTTGCTGACACCGACGCAGCTGTATGTCCAGCCAGTACTCGCTGCCCTGAAGGCCGGTCTGCCGATTCACAGCATGGCCCACATCACTGGCGGCGGCCTACCCGAAAATTTGCCCCGCTGCCTTGGCCCTGGCCTTGCAATTGCGTTGACGGCCAACAGCTGGCCGGTTCTACCTGTATTTGAGTGGATTCAATCTGCGGGTCAAGTAAGCACGGCGGATATGTTTAACACCTTTAATATGGGCGTCGGCTTTGTGGTGATTGTGCCAGATGATCAAGTTGAGGGCGCTTGTGCGCAGTTTGAGAAAACCGATCTAGCAGCCTATGTGATTGGTGAGGTGGTCGCTGGCGATGGTGAGCTGTTGGGACTGCCGGAAGCGTAGGATTTGCTGCGTCGATCCAGGTGTTGCAAGCCACGCTAAATCACAAGGCGCTTTCTGGATCTAGTGCGGCGGGTCGAGCGCTGGCGAGCTAGGCTGTATAAAGTCGTTAGGTACTTTTTACCTCTTATATAAGAAGGAGTTTTTGCATTGAGTGCGAATCAAGGAAATAGTCAGCCAGTGGTGATTGCGGCGATCGCAACCGTCGTCGCCATTGTGTTGGCCAGCAGCTTTGTGATTATCAATCCAGGGCAGGCGGGCGTGCTGAGCGTACTGGGTAAGGCGCAAGATGGCGTGCTGCTAGAAGGCATTCACGTCAAGCCACCGTTCGTATCATACGTAGATGTGTACGACATCACCGTCCAGAAGTTCGAAGTCCCAGCTGAGAGTTCGACTAAGGATTTGCAAGATTTAAGAGCGCGATTTGCGATCAACTTCCGCCTAGAGCCCGAACAGATGGTTGATATTCGTCGCAAACAGGGCTCTCTCTCTAATATCGTCTCTAAGATTATTGCGCCCCAAACTCAAGAATCGTTTAAAGTGGCCGCGGCGCTGCGAACGGTAGAGCAGGCCATCACGCAGCGATCTTTGCTAAAAAAAGACTTTGATACTGCGCTGGCAGCACGGCTGGAGAAGTACGGCATCGATGTACTAGACACGAGTGTCGTCGATCTGACATTCTCTCCTGAGTTTTCGCGGGCGGTAGAAGAAAAGCAAATTGCGGAGCAGCGAGCGCAGCGGGCTGTCTATGTTGCGCAAGAGGCTGAGCAAGAGGCGCAAGCTGAGGTTAACCGGGCTAAAGGTAGAGCGGAAGCGCAGCGGCTAATTGCTGAAACGCTCAAGGCACAAGGCGGTAATTTGGTGCTTCAAAAAGAAGCGATTGAAGCGTGGCGTGAGGGCGGCGCACAGATGCCTCGGGTGCTGGTGACGGGTGACGGTTCATCTGGCGGTGTGCCGTTCCTCTTTAATCTGAGCAACGAAGTCCAGTAGCAGTCCAATTCTAATAGCAGTCCAGGAATAGCATCGCTTCGAGACTGTACGGAATTTTGTGTAAGCGGTCTAAAATCCTCTCAACTCAGGAGATCGCCCCATGGTACGCAAGAAAAAGGAACCCAATCGCGTTGTTGACCTACTCGATGAACTGCTAGAAGACTGCCATAGCCCGGAGGATATTTTAGGGATGGGTGGTCTGATGCAACGGCTGAAGAAGCGCTTAGTCGAACGGGCACTAGCCGGAGAACTCAACGGACACCTCAAAAGCGAAGCCGCAGATGAGGAAGCAGCCCCGAACAGTCGTAATGGCAGCTC
>JBAUIB010000425.1:0-4293 GCA_049680585.1 Phormidesmis sp. | reverse complement strand
AATCTGAACATACGATTCTCGCTCTATACTTACTGCCCTCTATCTATATAGAGTCTATATCTCCCATATCTAAAGAATGGCTCATAGCTGAGAAGTCCCACTTGCGACATAGCAGGTGGGACTTTTTTGCAAATCTGAGCACTAGCGGGTGGGAAAGGTGCTAAGCGATATCTGGAGGAACCTGACGCTTCACGCTCTGTGTGAGCTGACTTTGAAAAAGCGTCTTCAGATCGCTGCGGCGAACCTCTATTGCTTGCTCTCTACTGTCCGTTTCTAAAAAAATTAGACTGTCAACAGGTGCAATGGAGGGGAGCTGGAACAGGAGTCGAGCGACCGGTACAGGCAGGGCCATTAGGCCGGGATTGCTTTTAGCTAGTTTATCTCCAGCCGCTGCGGACAAAGAGGGATAGGCGTAAATCACCCGCTTAGGTTGGGTAGGATGATCCTTGTGGGCTACGGTTGCCTGTAGCCACTGATTGCTCACCGACTGCAGAATGTAGTATTTCTCGTGCTTTAGCTGTTTGGCGATTGTCTGGATGATAGGCGATACGGTTCTGATTGCCTGTTTGAGATCGGCTTCAGGCGGTGCCCCTTCAATGAGCTCCTGAAGTTGCTGGTCAATATTCATAGGATTTTAAAGAGTCGCTCTGCATAAGTTAGCTATGTCTGTAAGTCGTCTGCAAGTTGACGATGCCAAACGCATTGGGTAGAGATTTACGGCAGACGCCGGGCCGACGCAGATGTCGAACCAAAGCAGGGTTTCTCGACGGTTGCGCATACGCGTGCTTTGGAGCCTTTCCCGGAGCGTTGCCGGTGGACAAATTGTGGAAAGCAAAAGGATTCTCCCTATCAACTTTAATACTTCTGTGAATATCGCGTCAGATTGTTTAGAACCCAAGGTTGGTTGTCTATTCTCGTATTTGGTGTCTGATCCGGGCTTACTGGCGAAGGCATGCTTCAGGGGCAGCGATCTATATTTTAGGGTTCAGCGGAAATAGTCTTTGTTATTCACTTAAATGTCAGCAGCCTGTTAGCGAGCTACATGGACAAAGCTTTTTTGCACCCGGTTCAACCATCAGGGAATTAATTGACATCAGCTGTGGAAACGCTTTTTGAACGACTGTTTCAAGAACTGAGTCAAGCGACTCATGCCTCAGAACGAAATCGCCGCGACGTCGCCGGGCGGATTGCGAACGAAGTCCAGCGGATCTGTAGTGAGAGCCAGCGTATTCAAGATTCTGGCGATGTTGAAGGCTGGGCAAATGAATTGGCTAATCATCGTCTCAAGCAGTGCCTGCGATATGTTGAATTTGGCTCTCGCAAAGGCCGGCTTGAGCTGCACAGCAGCCTGAGTGCCATTGTCTATCGCTATATGACGCCGCCTCAAGTGCAGTCTAGCTATCAGGCTAGGGTGTCTCTGATTGAAGACTTTCTGCAGAACTTTTACGGCGAGAGCATCAATGCGTTTCGTCGTGAAAACGATGTCGCGCCAGATTATCAGCCCCGCTCGTCGCTGGAACTCGCTGAGTATATGGCCTTTACTGAGCGCTATGCGAAACGGCGTATTCCTCTCTCTCGTGGGCGATCGCAGCAGCTGATCATTCTGCGGACCCAAACTTTCTCTAAGCAACAGCCGCCTGAAACCGCTATTGATATTCAGCAGGCGATTGAGGGGGGCGATAGCGATCAGCCTCGAACAACACCCTTGCAGCGTTTGCGCGAAGAACTGACGACAGAGGGTGAAGATCCGGGTGATTCGGAGAGTACGGTTCGTGAGCGGGTAGTTGAGCAGCTCATGGACTATCTCATCGAAAAAGGTCAGAAAGACTGCGCGGACTACTTTAGCTTGCGGCTAGCTGACTTGCCCACCCAGGAAATTGAAGCCATTTTGGGGATTAATCCCCGCGAGCGAGACTACCTACAGCAGCGGTTCAAATATCATTTACTGAAGTTTTCATTTGCGCATAACTGGGAGCTAGTCCACGAGTGGCTCGGGGCAGAATTAGGTAAGAACTTAGGGCTCACGTCCCAGCAGTGGGAATATCTACAGAGCGAACTCAGCCAGAGCCAAACCAAAATACTCAGCCTTAAACAGCAAGGACTGAGCGATCCAGAGATATCTAGAAAGCTAGATCTCACGCCTACTCAGCTACGAAAGCAATGGTCTAAACTACTAGAGCAGGCGTGGGATATTCGCAACATTTGATTGCAATGGTTCGAGAGATTACGATTCTGTCCGGACTGAGATAAGCGCATATGAATAATGACTCAGATAATATTCGAAGCTTGCTTTTGTGGCTTCTACAAGTGGTTGACCCGACAGTTTCTTTACCATCAGGAAATGGGTCTACATCGGAAGCCAATTTAGGAGTTAATCCTTCAACAGTAAGCAAATTCGGAGTCGGGTCTGATGCAACGTCTATGAAGTCTGCTGACAAACCGGGGTCGGAAGGGTCACCTTCTTATCCATCTACATTTTCCGAGGCCGCGCTTACGGGCGCATTGAAGCCTACCTTTTCAGCAGCTTCGAGAAAGCACCCCGCTAGAGACCATCTCTCTGACGGTATACTTTCTCAGACGGCTCAGTCGTTTAACTTCGGAGAAATCAACGCTGTGCAAGAACGTTTTCAAGCTTTGTTAAAGCAACGTCTCCGCTTGGAGTACGAAAATAAGCCTCCGCTTTTTCCTTGGGAGTCAGAAGTCAGCGAGTATCCTGCTGAAGTTGCTGATTTTGCGCCTGTGGGTGCGGCGGCTATCTCACCGGTTTGGCGCACCCATGTCAGCGCACTGAAGGTGCCAGGGCTGCTGCCAACTGCTTTACTAGATGCTCTATTTGAGCGGTGTCAAAAAATCGCTCGCTCGCCGTTGAAGCAAGGTGTGCGGTTGGTGCAGGTGGTGGAAGACCTTTTCCCCGACCAGTCTGACATCCTAGAGCCGATTGCCGATATGGTACTGGTGCCTGCCTATCGTTCAGATCGCACCACTCAAGAGGCGATCATTCAGGAGTTGGTTAATGTTGCAGGCGGGTATAGCTCGGCTATGCCTGAGCAGCAGATTGCCTTGTCGATGCTAGCGGCCCAAGAAATCTTGGGAGCGTTGACTTTTTCGGTCGAGGCTGGTGAGCCTCAGCAAACTCGCAACTGGGTGACCCCTAATGGCGTATTGGAGATGACGGTTGCTTGGCAGGGCGATCATCTGATGGTAAATGCTGTGTTACCTGAGAGGGGACAGATTTGCTTGTGTGATGGCGATGTCGAAAATTTGGCGATGCGATCGCAGCCCGGTGCCCTCCATATCGTGTTAGCTCATCCTACGCCTGGTAAGACCTATGTGCTGGAGGTCAGCTTAAAAGGAGACGCTCAGCCTTTAAACTTTGCCATTCATGTGTCGGCTGACTAGCTTCTCAATTGCGATCTAGATACCTTTGACAGGCCAGTTCCTTGGTAGGAGCTGGCCTTATTTGTGGATTCTGTTCATGTCAGTGATCGCTCACACGCTATCTACTTGACTGGCAAATGTGGTTCGATAATCTGAGTAGCAGCCCAGTGGCCTCTCAATGGCATCCATTACATGCGTTACATCCATCTCGCTGAGCTGCTCTTTTGTAACGGTAAGGGCGATACAATAAGGGCTTCTCCATACCGGCTTTTCAAACCGGCTCCCTAATACCTAGTCAACAACAGCAGGTAATACAAGGATCCCAATTCTTCTCTATTTTTTGAATCTCTATGGCCTCTTCCACTGTACTCTCTGATGCTTCGCTCACTGATTCGACCACAGCGGCCTCCGGTGCGGCTACTTTTGAGCCGGATACCTTCGATCAGCATGTGATGTCAACCTATGGTCGCTTTCCAATTGCGCTAGAGCGAGGTGAAGGCTGCCGCGTATGGGATTCTAACGGGCGAGCGTATCTAGACTTTGTGGCTGGAATTGCAACCTGCGCGCTAGGTCATGCCCATCCGGCGATGGTAGAAGCGGTAAGCGCGCAGATCAAAAAGCTGCACCATGTTTCTAATCTGTACTACATTCCTGAGCAAGGGGCGCTGGCTGAGTGGCTAACGGATCACTCTTGCGCTGAGCGGGTGTTTTTCTGTAACTCTGGGGCGGAAGCGAACGAAGGTGCCATCAAGCTGGCCCGCAAATACGGCCATACTGAGCTAGGTATCGAAACGCCGATTATTATTACGGCAAATTCTAGCTTTCATGGCAGAACGCTAGCGACGGTGACTGCTACCGGTCAGCCGAAGTATCAAAAGAACTTTAATCCGCTGGTGCCAGGCTTCCACTATGTGC
>JBAUIB010000424.1:0-11228 GCA_049680585.1 Phormidesmis sp. | reverse complement strand
CTTAGGTGCAATCATCATGGGATTGGCCATCCATAGAACTCGACGCATTATCACACGGTTGAAGCGTGTGAATGCTGAAAATAAAGCTGCGAATCAGAATAATCTTTATTGGAGAGTTCTCTCGGCTCTAATGAGCCTTTTCTTACTGGGCTACTGCCTAGCTGTGCATCTGGTTATCAGCGCTCAGTCAAACTGGCTAACTGTATTGACAGGTGTCGTATTTTTCTTTGGCGCAGTGTTCGTACTCTTCAGCGCTATTGTTTACGACGTGACTTTACAGCAACTGATAGGAAGCCAGATCGCGCTGAGGGCAGAAAGTGATCGTACGACCCAAGCCCTAACGCAGCTCACAGCCGTTCAGCATAGCCAAATGCTAACTATTCATGCAGAGAAAATGCGTAGTCTCGGACAGATGTCTGCAGGCATCGCACATGAGATCAATAACCCTGTTGGCTTTATTCACAGCAACTTATGTCACGTTCGGCAGTACGCTACGGATCTCTTAGCCTTACTCGATATTTATCAACAGGACCCTCAGCCAGTCGCCATCGAATTTGCAGAAGATATTGACATTGACTTCATCCGCAGCGATTTTTTAAACACAATAGCCTCTATGCAGACGGGAACTCAGCGCATTTCCTCCATTGTCGAATCTATGCGTAATTTCTCACGACTAGACGAATCTCAATACAAATCTGCCAGCATCACTAAAGACATTGAAAGTACCCTGATGATGCTACAAGGAAAGTTAGAAGGCAACGTTGACGATGCTAACATTCAGATTAATACTCACTACGACGTATCGCTTCCGCCTCTCTATTGCGACCATGCCGCTATCAATCAAGCCCTATTGCAAGTCTTGCACAATGCTATTGAGTCCTTTACAACAACAGATGATTTCATCGCGGCAGCGCCCACCATCGAAATCAGTACACAGAAACTAGGTGGTCACTGGGCACAAATTACTATCGAGGACAACGGCTGCGGCATCAGTCAAGACAACATCAGCCATATATTCGAGCCCTTCTTCACCACAAAACCTATCGGGGAAGGGATCGGACTCGGACTTTCCACAAGCTATCAGATTGTGGTTAACCAGCATCACGGGAAGTTGCTATGCCGCTCTCAGCCACATCAAGGTACGACACTGACAATCCAACTACCGATTAATCCTTTAACTCAGATCTTGGACAAATCAAGGGGTTTTGGCACTACCCCTCAAAAGGGATAGTCCAGCCCAAGATGGATAAAACTCATGTCATGATCAATAGGACTGCGGCACTGGCCCTAAACGCCTTTTATAGCAGCACTTTCACGTTTTATCGATTGGGCACTGTGACGGGGTGCGGCTCCGACTACTACAAAATCAAACCATAGGCTGAAAACTCCTTGAGGACTGGATTACAGCCGCCGAAAAACAAGATTTTCCAGAAGAATACTAACTAACAGACGCTTTTCTATAGACGAGTAGTACATAACTTCAGGAGCGACTTTCTCCTACTGATGCCGAAGTCATCTTGGAACGGTTGCCACAGAGGATTCGGGATGCCTTAGTTGCACAGGCTACGAATATCCCGTTGAGGCCGTCATGGAAATGGCAATCGCTAGCTTCCTTGATACTGAGGCCATCGGTTTTCCTGATTGCAAGCCAGGACGCGGACAATAAAAAGTGCATCCGACGTTGGCTGTACCTTTACAAGATAAAGGGTTTGTCACAACTTGTAATCGCCCTAAATTCAGATGCGTTTGTTGCGATCGCAATCACTACAGTCTATCAGCCGGATCATGGGGCGATCGCGTGCGACTATCGCTCTGGCCCTGACTCCCGCTCCGGCTTTGGCTACCGCTCCGGCCCTGGCTACCGCTCCGGCCCTGACTGCGATTAATCCGATCCATCGCCAGTACCAGACTGCGCTTCATGCGAGTAAATGACTTGGCTAACATGCCGACCTCATCGTTCGAGCTGCGTTCAAACTCGACATCTAAATTGCCTCGGCTGACTTCTTCTGCCGTTTTTGCAATTCGCTTCAGCGGCTTCACCACCTGCTGACTCAACAACAGGTTAACTAAGAACAAAATGAGCGCAAAGATTGCTGATACCACGCCTACCAACAATAGCGTTGCACTTCTCGCTTTATTGATAACAGTACTCGCTGGCACCGAAATTACTTGCGCTCCGACAATCTCATCCATCTGCCAGCCAAAGCCATTGTTCGGCCCATAGAAATCAATCATGCTGGCAGGGGCTGCCTCGACCGTACTGTGGCACTCCAGACAGCTGGCCTGGGTGATTTTAATAGGCCGGGCGATGTAGAAAATTTTGCGGCCTTGCGAGACTCTTGTGCCGCTGACCTCTGACTCGCTTGAGTTAGATTTAAAGTCTTCTACCAGCTCGGTTTCAAATGCGTCTGCTTTATCTCTTAAATTGGTGGGATTGAGCGTCGCTTCCTTGTAGAAAAATTCGTTGTAGTCCGAATTTTTGCGCAAGTTTTCAAAGACTTCGCGAGCGGAGTAGGCCGGGACGGTTTCGGGTAAGAACTGAGTATCGAGACGATCTATCAGCTCTGGCTTGACGCTGTCGCTCGTGTAGCTACGAACAGAGTTCATCGTTTCCATCAGTAGCAGGGCAGTGGTTGTGACCTCTGCTTCTGCATTTCTGCGCAATACAGTGGACAGCGTCGTATAGCTCAGCAAAATACCTGCCAACAAAATGAGCAATAGAGCCGCTGTGAATTTTTGTCTTAACTTTAAGCGCTTAAACATGGCTAACCTGAGTAGAGAAGAAACGATGATGAACAAGACCGAGGAGATCTAAAAAAGGTTACAGCCTCTGGGGCTTTTGAGGACTTTTAAGTGCGCCTGACGGTTGGCGAGAGAGGCAATAGTTACCGACCCAGTTGACCCCTGAGAAGGATCGCAGCGGGATCACAGAGAGATCGCTCTCTGGCATCTGAAGCGTGATCTGTTCGGGGGGGAGCGTGCCTGGCAACAGCCATTGCAGCAAAGGTGCTTGCTGTAAGAGCTGCTCAAAGGTACTCACGCCCTGCTGGCAAAGCCCGCCCATCCACTCAACCTGCGCATTAAACGGCGGTAAACTTTCAGCCCGCACGGCATTCAACGTTTCTTGAACGGCTGCTGACTGCTGGCTGACAAAGGCTTCTTGCCCCGGTGCGAGCCCCGCCGCCATTTCAACGCTGTCATAGAACACCGGTAGAATAAAGTATTCAATAAAGCCCACTACGCCATTGGCAACAGAGACAAACTGGCCAGCATTGAGCTGAACAGATACCTCGCCGCTAGCATCAGTCACCGTTACGGGGCCAGCCGGGCTTTCAGTCAGAACACCGACGACAGACGCATTACGGGCAGGATCGTGCTGTACGAAAAGCGCCGTGCCGCTGGCAACGATGCTCGCTTCGGGGGTGGTAATGCGGCTAGCGCCCAGGCCAGGACGAATCATCAGCAGGGTGCTACCGTTGATCAGCTCAAAGCTACGCTGCCCAGCGGGAAATCGAAAGGTGGTGCCTTCGCCTGTGCGCACCAGCGTGCCTTCATTAAATATCAGCTCGGCCCGTGATCGCGCCCCCGTCCTCAACGCATCTTGAGGGACCATGCGATCGCCCACAGAAGCCCGGCTCCAAGTCCCTCGATTTTGCCGGTTAAGCGTTACATCGTTTTGCAGCGTGTAGACTTCAGCGCCGGTCAGGGTTGCCTGGGCCCAGGCGGGCAGATGACTAGCAAAAGAGAGAACGGTGCCTAAAAGCGTAGAGAACAAACCGAGACGCTGTTGTCTTAGAAGACGGCGTTTTGAGCGGTGATAGTTTGGCGGGTGACGTTTCATGACGCGTTTTCTCTAGCGTGACTTCAAGGATAGTTTCAGAGGATGATCTTATTTAAAGATGATCTTAGAAACGCAGGATTTCGGGATCGTATTGGCTAGGGGCCGGTTGGGTTTGCCAAACAATGCCTTCTTGCGGTGCGATCGCCACATCGATATATAGACTATCGACAGCTTCTGTTGCGATCGCCTGATTATTCTCAAACGGTTGCAAATCTTCAGTTAATAATTTCAACATCACCCCCGGCAAAAGCTGTCCGGCCGCTTTCGTCAGCTCAAATCGCCAGGCATTTTCAGCAGACGAAAGCGGCATCACCTGCAAGCTGTAAGACTCTCCGGCAATTTCTAGATCTCGGCAGAGCACCGGCTGAGTGGAAGATTGTGCAGACGGACTCTCAGCGTCGCGGGCTGTGGCGATCGCTGGCTGATAAGACATTTGCTGCCAGCCCAACTGACGCGCCAGCAAATTTATCTGGTCGCCCAGCTGATCAGCCATCTGGTTGGCCCCTGATCGTAGCCACTGACTAATAGACACACTCCGCTGACCCCAGCGGCGCTCTGCAAGCTGTCGTCGCCAGCCGCCGTGAGCCAACAGCGGCCCCCACTGCTCAAAGCCGACGGCCAAGCGCGGTTCGAGTACGCTATCTGCTGCGAGCCGTTCGATGAGCTGATGGGCCTGGGCGACAGGCATCGGCGATAAAACGGGCAGCGCGGTACGTTTGACGGCCTCCGGATAGAGCGACTGGGCCACTTGCAGCACGCTGAGATCGCTCGTGAGATCGCTTGCCTCTAGGCTGTAGGTGCGATCACGCCAGTCATAGCTCCCTTGCGACTTCAGCGCCTGATGCGTGGCAAACCCCGCAAAGCGAACCCAGCGGGCATCCGGATTGACCTGCAGCGACAGGTAGTAGTCCCCAGCCCAGTTGGGAATGTCAATCCAGGTTTGGGGCACGCGCAGCTCGTCGCCATCAAGCGCTTCAGTCGGCAGCACAATTAGACGAGCACTGGCTTGAGGGCCGTTTTGACCAGCGCGATCTTGAGCAGCGCTATTTTGACCAGCACTATCCAAATAGTCGATGGCGCTGCCCGTTACCAGTTCCCAGACAGTGGGCAGCAGCGGCGCAGCTAGGCTAGGTTTGGCAATGCTCCCTTCGGCCTTTAGCCAGCTCAAGAAGGCATCGAGCGCAAGCTGATTGAGGTATGCGTTCCACTGACGCTCTGGAGTTGAGAGCGACCGGCTCTGCTGCCAGGCGCGGGCCTGGGCGCGGGGATCAATTTCTAGATAGAGGGTGTCTAAGTCAAACAGAACAGAATCAGCAGTCATGGCTCCAAAGTGTCTCCAATGGCGTTTCCAGAGTTTCTGGGCGCAAGCAATAAGGGGTGATGCACCTAGATATAGGCTGTTATTGCGGTGGCTCAAAAGAGTGGTAGTAAGTCACTAACCATTCTTCTAGGGCCGCGCTGGTGTGCTTCAGTACGTCTGGAGACGGGGTAATATGCAGGGTTTCTTGGCCCCATTTTGCTAATTTTGTGATCAGCGTCTTTTTTATGCGGGTGAGCGATCGCGAAATAGCATACTGCTTCATACCCAGTTCGGTGGCGATCGCCTGCTGGGTAGCCCCTTGCTGGTAGTAAAGCGTCAGTAGCTGCTGAGAGGGCAGATCGAGCTGGGCGATCGCGCCGGTCAAAACATCGCTGAGCTGGCCCTGTTGCGCGGTTCGCTGGCGGTCTTCTTCCTGCGCGATCACGGTGCTCAGAGGCGATCGCTGCTCATCATCGGTAAGCGTATCGATATATTCATTGGCATCTTGGCCAGCAATCGTCGCGTTCATTGAGACAGCGCTAGGGTATAGATAGCTCCGAACCGCTTTAGCCGCCGTGGCAATTTGCGCTTCTATCTGCGCCTGAGAGAAAGGTTGCTTAGAGGATTGTTCAACAGCGCTAAGGCTAGCGCGCTCAGCATTGGCCTGCTGCGTAATCGCCTGCCAGGTCGCCGCATCCGGGGCCGTCAGTCGGCGCGTGCTGCCGTTTTGCTCTGGTACATATATCAGCCGATAGGCTCGCCACACCAGCAGATGCCGCTCAATTTCTGCTTTGCCTAAGCCCCGCTCTATAAGCGCTGCGACCAGCCGCTTCTGGCTAACTTTGCGCAGCAGCGACCAGTCGGTGCAAATATCGACTTCCTGGCGCTGTCTGAGGCGATCGCGAATAAAGCTGCTAAAGGCCGCGCTCGCATAGTTTTTAAGATCGAAGCCCTGTTCAGGGTTGAAGCCTTTGAGGACTTTATCGAGGTGGGCGATCGCCATTTGAAAGCAGTCAGCTACCCCATATTGCGTACTGGTAAAGCCCGTGCCTGCCTTGTAGGCTACCCAGTAGCAAGCTTCCTGTAAGTAAGCCAAAAGGTGCGCCTTCGCCACGCTTTGCGGATTTGCCTGCCACTGCTTATACCAGTACAGCATCCAAAAGCGCGATGGCTTTGAAGTAGGTGTGGCTTGCGGCTGGTGAGCAGCGACTCCTTCTTTACAACAGCGCTGCATACTTCTTTTCAGTCGAGGGGCGATCGCCCAAGTCCGAAAGCGATCTGCCTCAAATTGGACAAAAGATGAAAATGTTTCAATCAGATCGTGACGGGGGCGCATACACAAAAGCGGGGCATCAAGGTTGGCGGTATTTCTACTTCCTCAACCTAGATTAATTAGGTTTTTTAACTTCAGCGCCAATTCTTCTAAATTCTCAAGATTTGGCAGCACTTCTTCTAAGTAATAAGCAAACAAGCTGGGCAAAAGGATACAGATTTTTGCTGCAATTCAAATCTGCGAAACTCCTCTCAGGAAAAGACTCAGAGAATATTTTGAAACGCGACGTAGAAGCTTTCTCGAAAATGTTTTCCTCCATTTGTGCATATTCTTTCAGCTTCCTCCTATTAAACAAACATCGGGGTTGAGACCCCAAACCACACACAACACACTCAAGAGAGAAACATCATGCTAAAGAAAACACTCGCTTTTGGTCTACTCGCTGCAGCTACTTTCGGTCTATCTGTTCCCGCTCAGGCCCAAGAGGTTAATGACCAAAACAACCAAGTCTTCCAAGGCTCAAACGCGACTGCCGCTGCCATCGGCAATGGAGCTGATGCCTCCGTATGGACCGAGCAAGAAGCGCATAACTTCAACTTTATCGGTGAATCAGAAGATGGCTACTCGCCCTATGGCTACGGCTATCGAGGTGGTGAATCCCCCGAACTAGACCTCCAAAACAACGATGTCACTCAGATGTCTAATGGCACGGCGGCGGCTATCGGTCATGGCGCTGACGCTGAGGTCTATACCGAGCAAGAAGTTTACAACGAAAACTTCATCTACTCAGAAGAAGGCTACGACTATTACTACTCTCCCTACGGCTCCTAGTGCCAACAGGTAGAAACCACCTGGATTTAGCCAGCTGAATTTAGGTAAATAGTCTTCCTTTTCTCGCCTTCTCGATCTTGCTTACAGGGATATGAAAGAAAGGACTCTGGACTTTGTCACAGGGTCCTTTTTCATGTTTCTGCCTACACATTCTGCCTACACATAGCAATCGCCACTTTGGTCTGAACATCGAAAAGGCCAAAGTCAGCTGCCAATCGACTCTCGAGTGTCTAAATCTATATGGCGACTGCTATACCTATAAAGTTGATTATCGACTTTCTCACAAAAAGTTTTTTAGCCTGTGCATATTTCTCCAGTTTCTCCCTATTAAATAAGTGTCGGGGTTGAGACCCCAAACCACACACAACACACTCACTCAAAAGAGAAACATCATGCTAAAGAAAACACTCACTTTCGGTCTACTCGCTGCAGCTACTTTTGGTCTATCTGTTCCCGCTCAAGCCCAAGAAGTCAATGACCAAAATAACCAAGTATTCCAAGGTTCAAGTGCGACTGCCGCTGCCATCGGTCATGGCGCTGACGCTGAGGTCTGGACTGAGCAAGAAGCCTATAACTACAACTTTATCGGTGAATCAGAAGACGGCTACTCGCCCTATGGCTACGGCTATCAAGGTGGTGAGTCCTCTGAACTAGACCTCCAAAACAACGATGTCACTCAGATGTCAAACGGCACGGATGCTGCCATCGGTCACGGTGCTGATGCTGAGGTCTACACCGAGCAAGAAGCCTACAACGAAAACTTTATCTACACAGAAGAAGGCTACGATTACGACTACTCTCACTACGGTTCCTAGGAACGTGCGTTCGAATAATGCACCGGCACCGCGCCCGACATTACACCGAGCACAACTCTGCTAAACCCCCTACGAAAATGTTGTTTTCGTAGGGGGGAGCACGCTCCTCGTTCATTTTGTTCCTTTTTCAATCGTTTAGGATCCATCATTCAGGAGATTTCTTTTATGCTAAAACGCTATCAAGCTGTCAGCATTCTCTCCACTCTGTCCGTTCTTTGTTTGTCTTCAACGGCTCTAGCCGATCAAAGCATTCATCAAAGCGTATCAGGCTCTACCCGCGCCTCAGGAGAGAATGCAGCCGCTATGAGTCACACCGAGCAATCAGCTTACCAATCAGGGTCATTTTATGGCAGCGATCAGGACATCTGGCAGGGCGCTTCCGCAAACGTCTTGGCAATTGGTCAAGATGCAACCGCCGTCACTCAAATTATCCAGTCTGCCGGTCAAGGCACTGTGGAAATCTGGCCCGACGCTTACTCTCAGCAAGACTGGGGGACAGCCGTTGGCGACGATACTTTCTAGCTACTTTGCCTTTCTAAATTATTAGGAGAAAATCATGAAATTCCCAATTCTTTCCCTCGGATTGTTGTCGCTCTCGGCGATGTCAACGCTTCTAGTCCCTTCATCAGCCCACGCCTTTTGCACGTCGTATGACGTACCCGTTCAAGTGGCTGTTACTGGCTCTACAGATGATATCGATCAGTACAGCGAGTCACAGATGGTGGCAGAGGAGGGATGCTACAACAGCCATACTGGCAACGTAGGCGTTCAAGTTTACACCGGACCGGGTTCTGTCACACAAGAGCAGTCGAGCGACCACTACGTGGGTGGAACCTACGATCCAGAAGCCCCTGAAGCGATTTACGTGCCTGAAAGCGATCCTTTGTTCATCTCGGTGCCTGTTCAAGTCGAAGCGGAGGTTCCACCCTACGACCCCGCTTTTCAAGAGTATTACGGCACGCTGGATCACGCCGATGGCTACAACTAGCATCTGCTCATCCTATCCAAATCGTTCTTTAAACAAGGATGCTATGAATATCCCCATCCTATATGCATCAAGCCTGACGGTACTGCTAGCGACCCTCGGAGTACCCTCAACTGGCCTGGCAGCTGAGTATCTGGCGTCGGCGCAGTTAAGGGAGGTCAAGCAGCAGGCCCAGAGTGTCCGCATCACTGACTCATCAGTTGAGGTGACTGGCAGCGGGCCTGCTGCAAACTCTGTTTTGATCATTAATCGGCGTGGCCCTCGTCACAGCCATCAGCAGGTCCGTCAGCAGGTCCGTCAGCAAACCGGCTTACAGGTCGCTCGTACCAGCGGGCCATACACGCTCACAGTAGAGACCACCGGTCGGGCGTTCAACGCTGAACTCAAGGTCGATGGGCGAACTATTCAGTCCCTACAGGGCCGATCAGAGACGATCAATTTGTCTCCTCACCTATCGACCGGTCAGCATACTATCGAAATTATCGGAACCTACGCGCCCGCTACAGCCACTGCTGAAATCTCTCTCTCCGGGCCAGGAACACGACTGTCTCAGCAGGTCAGCGGTCGCGGCGTTCTTCGCCAAACCCTACAGCTGTCAGTGAGTCCTTAGATTCAGGTAAACAAAGCCCCGATGCTATGCCCTACGATATTCCATCTGCTAACGGAGAATCTCTACAGGTGTTTAGCAAAAGAGGCTATCTCTCCCGACTCTGTAAAAGAGAAAACGGTATAAGGCTCAGCGGAGTCTCCAGACTCCATGCCCGGAGAGCCAATAGGCATACCCGGAGCAGCAATACCTGCTACCGCTGGCTTCTCATTGACCAAGCGAGCTACGTCGGCTGCGGGAACATGACCTTCAACCACGTAGCCATTGACAATAGTAGTGTGGCAAGAGGTCATTGGCTCTGGCACATCGTATTGAGCCTTAATCGCATCCATGTTTTCGGTAATTTCATCTTTTACCCGAAAACCCTGGGCCTCCATGTGCTCAATCCATTTTCCGCAGCAGCCACAGGTTGGGCTGTGAAAAACGGTAAGTTCGCTTACCTGGGTGGCCTGATCAATCATGGCAGCCTCGTTGATCGTAGACATATCAGAAAGTGCCGAGCAGCTAGCTAATCCAATGCTGGCAACGGCTAGGAGCATCGCTAAGAATGCTGTCTTTTTAGAGCGAAGAAGCGAATAGTTCATAACTCACTGGGAGGAAATATCAGTTCAACTGGCGGCGGTGTTAGCGCTACCTTTTTTTCATTCAGATTGTTGCTCAGATTAGCAGTATCGGCGCTAGCTGTAGAAAACAACAAAAACGCCCCCATCCCCAGCATGATGGCATTTTCTAAAAAGCTAATAACGCCTAGTGGCGCTCTAGAATTACCGCCTACGCAGGCGCAATTTAGCGCTAGCTTGTCAATGTATACCGCTTTGACCACAGAAATGGCACCGCTGGCTCCCAAACAGAGAGAACCTAGACCGGTAGCTACTGGCGCAATCCCTGAGAGAAAACCCAGTCCTAAAAGCAACTCTAAGAAAGGGAATGCCTTGCCATAGGGCTTCGCTCGCTGCGTAATCAGATCGTACTTCTCAAAGCTTTCAGTAAACGCCTCTAAGTCCATCAGCTTGAGCGAGGCCAGCATCGAAAGCGATACCCCCATAAATCCAGGAATGCCCAACGCTGCAGACCAAGCAACTAAGCCTGCGGTAGAGAACAGTGCGATTACAGGGGTATAGGAGTACTTCTCCTCTTCAGCGTCAACATCAAAATAGTCTGCCAGATCGGTGTAGCCACCCATGCGCTCATCATCGAAGAAAATCTGGGGCGTCGAAGACACCTGATGCTTTTCTTTAAAGGTGTCTACCGCTTCTCTAGAGGTCAGCTTGTGATCTTCAAACGCTACACCTTGCTCATTTAGCAGGTTCACTGCCTTCAGCCCCAAGGACACTCATGCTCAGGCATAGACATCCGATAGAGACGAATGGTTTGAGCCGTCTTCTGCGACTCAGCTTGGCTAACAGTAGTCATTACGATACCCCCCTCTTAGTTTGCAGATACAGTTTGCAAATATCTGTATGCCCACTAGAGCATAAACTCTCTAGTGGGCTGTAGAGTCAAGGCTGGTTTTTATCAGGTGGGACTGCGCCTAAGATAAACGCAGTCGTCGCGGTAGCAGCCCTAGACCGACTAT
>JBAUIB010000423.1:0-2158 GCA_049680585.1 Phormidesmis sp. | reverse complement strand
TTCGGCGGCAGTATCGTCTGCAAAGGCGCGGTCAGTATCCACAGGCTGTGTGAAAGCAAGTTTTACCAACCGCTGCGTTTTACCTCTGACAATGCCCGTGTAGTTGACGATGCGAGCGTCGTGAGTCGTACTATCAATCTGACGACGAATGCTGACAACATTGCCAATAGAAAACAGCAGCAAAATAGCGAGGGTAATCCGTAGCTGAGTCGTTACACTGCGAGATGATCGCTTGACAATAGTTTGAATCATGAGAGCTTGTCCCGGATAACCTATGGGATAAATTTGGGAACTGAAGTTGGATATGAATGAAGCGTTTTCGAGAAAAATGCAGCTTGTGCTGGATCCTTTCAGTTCGGCTCAAATTAATCTCGCTAAGATTTCTAAAAGAACGTCTTGGTTGAACTTTCCTTTAGGAATGTAAGCATTTGCACCCGCGTCTGCGCCCTGTTTACGGTCTGCTTCGGATGAGAGGGTGGTGACCAAGACAATCGGCAAGTCGTCATGCTCTGGATGCTCGCGAATCTTGGCGGTGAGGGCTAATCCGTCTAAATGCGGCATTTCTACATCTGAGACCACCGCATCAAAGGGATTTTCCATCAGCAGGCGATAGCCTTCTAGACCATCTTGAGCGAGCACCACGTCGTAGCCTGCACTTTCAAAGAGTCGTTTTTCTTGAATCCGAACGAGCGGTGAGTCTTCGACCAGCAAAATCACCGGCTTACGCTGACGGCCTGGCTCGGGCTTGATGAGTACAGAGGCAGTGTCAGTCTTCAGAATTGACTTAATCAAGTCTGAGGGATTTAAGATAGTGCAGACTTCGCCATTGCTCAAAATCGTGGCACCCATGACGTTACGCACCCGCTTGAGCAGCGCCCCCTGGGGTTTGAGTACAGCTTCTTGCGTACTCAGAAGCTGGTCGACTAAGAAAGCGCCGATCTCATCGCCTACTTTGATCAGCAGGCAGGCCCTGTGGCTATCTGGTGTGCGCTGGCTAGGCGGTCGGTAAGCAGGCGAGTCGCTCAGCTCCAGTACATCGAATAGATCGGTGATAGGAACGGCTTGATCATTCCAGGTGATCGTATCTTTGCCATCAATGGTGACGATGTCATCGCGCGCGATTCGCATTGTTGTTTGCAAAAATTCGATGGGTAGCGCATGGATCACTCCTCGAACGTTAACAAACACAACATTGGTAGTCGTTAGCTGAGTGCTGATTTGCAGTCGAAATGTGCAGCCTTCTCCAGGAGTAGATTCAATTTGCACATTGCCCTTGAGGCGTTCTATCTGGGTGCGAACGACATCTAAGCCCACCCCTCGACCTGAGATTTCGGTGGCAAAACTGCGGGTAGAAAACCCAGGAGCAAAAATGAGATTCTGGATTTGACGAGTAGAGAGATTGCCTAGATCATCAACCCCGTACAGTTTGTGCTTAATCGCAGTCTGTTTGATTTGCTCAAGGTTTAGTCCTCGACCGTCATCGGCGACTTCAATGACCAGGCTGTTGGCCACCTGGTAGCTTCGGATCTCGATCTTGGCGGTGGGGGGTTTGCCCGCGGCGGCGCGCTCCTCTGGAGACTCGATACCGTGATCGAGAGCGTTGCGCACCAGATGCATCAGCGAATCTTGAATTTCTTCGAGGATGCGTTTGTCGGCGGTGGTTTCGCCCCCTTCGGTGATCAGCTCGACTGATTTTGACTGTTGCCGAGCAAGGTCGCGCACGACTCGTGGAAAGAGCCGGAAGATGTTAGCAACTGGCAGTAGCCGCAGGGTTTGAACTTGTTTTCCTAAGTCTTGAGAAATCAGATCGAGCTTGCTGCTGTTTTCTTGAACGGCTAGGCGAAGGGTTGTAATCAGCGTATCGAGCCGTTCTTCGTAGCGGGAGGCGTCGTCATTGGCTGAGAGCTGATGGGATGACTGATATTTTCGCTGGGTTCGCCATTTGTCCCAGAGTGCAGAGAGCTCCGTCGCTTGAACAATGGTCTGCGCTGTTTTGATCCGGGTAAGGGTGAGCTGCTCTGTCTGGGCTGCTAAGGCATCGAGATCACGGGTTTGAACGCGAATAGTGTCGATGCGATAGGGCTCGGGCTCGGTAGAGGCTCTATCGAGCTGCTGTTCAAGTTCGACGGTGGGCGATGATAGGGGGGCAGGCGCGATC
>JBAUIB010000422.1:0-1656 GCA_049680585.1 Phormidesmis sp. | reverse complement strand
CGACATTTGAAAACCAGCCAGCCGTGAACCCAGCAGCAGCCCGTTCGCACCTGCTTACTCATACATCCTAATACAGATAAGTCAGCTTATCTGTATTAGACTAAAACTCAGACTAAGAATATGGGCTAGCAAGTTGAGGTATGATGGAGCCTGACGGTATGGAGGTTCTGGCGATCAGAGCCGCCGCCGACTTAAAGAAGGGGAGCTGCTGTTCCGATGCCTGCTAGAGATGCTTATCACGACGCAGTTAAGCAAGCCTTAATCAAAGAAGGCTGGACGATAACTGACGACCCGCTGCATCTGAAGTGGGGGCGCAAGGACATGTATGTCGATTTGGGGGCCTCTCAGCTGCTGGCAGCACAAAAGGAAGCGCGTAAAATAGCGGTGGAAGTTAAAACTTTCAGCGGGCGCTCTGAGCTAGACGATCTAGAGAAGGCGCTCGGGCAGTATGTTCTCTATTTCGACGTGTTGACAGAGCTACAGCCCGAGCGCTTGCTATACCTGGCATTGCCGATATGGGCATACGAAAGCTTGTTCAAAGAGCCGCTTGGTCAGCTACTCATGAAGAATCAACGTTTGCGTTTGATCGTTTTTGAACCAACACAGGAGTCAATTAAGCAATGGCTACCCTTAATTTAGAGCAGTGGAGAAACACTATTGAGCAGGTGCTCAGTGAGTATGCTGCCATTCCTTATTCGTACAGTGAGGTCAAAAAGGAAACGGTCTTTGACAGAACTCGCGACCGCTACCTCATTTTGGTAGTGGGTTGGGAAGGATACCGCTATGAGCATGGCTGCACCATTCACATTGACCTGGTGGGCGATAAGGTCTGGATTCAGCGCGACGGCACCGAAGCGGGCATTGCCTTAGACCTTGAGAATGCCGGCATTCCAAAGGCGCATATTGTTTTGGGCTTCAAGCCGCCGGAAGTGCGTCCCATGACTGGATATGCAACCGCTTAGTTGTTTGGCTTTTATAGATGGCTCGTCGAATTACTAAAAAGTGTGTGGAGTGTGCTCAGCTCAGCGCGGCTGATGCGCAGGGGCTGCATGGGAAAGACGGTGATGGCTGCTGGCATGACAAGCGCTGTCACAGCAAGCGTTCCTACTATCGCCATCGCCGGGAGCTGAATGAAAAAAGGCGATCGCTCTATCGGCAGCAGATATCCGCTGGTGAACCAGCTGGTAATCAGGTAGAAACGGTATCGCTCTCAGTGTCCGAAGCGTCAGCACCCTACGCCAATCTGTATATCTGGCGGGAGAAAAGGAAGGATGCACCGATTCATGCGATCGCTGCCTCTGTCTTCCAAGATGGTTCCAAAGTGCTGGAAGTTGCCCCGATTCACTGCGCAGGCTATCGCAAGCGGCAGCTAGAGCAGTATGTTCAGAAAAAGGTAATGCCCTATCTGAAGGCGCGATTTGGCATTACCTTTTTTGCCGATGAGATTCGACTAGAGCCGATTGAGTGTCCGATTGCGGAGTGCCCGTGGAGTGATCGCTTAAACCATTCGGAGGTGGCCAATGGTTAGTGTCCGTCAGCTAGAGCTGAACTTAGAAGTGGCTTTTGAGGAAGCGGCTGAGGTGCCGGAGACTGCTGATTTGCTGAGCCTTTGGGCACAGTTTGAGGGGGAGCTGGCAGGATTGGAGCAGCGCGATC
>JBAUIB010000421.1:0-13621 GCA_049680585.1 Phormidesmis sp. | reverse complement strand
AGTTCTACCTATATTCGAGAGGCCGTCAGCTGTGGCACGTTGGTCTGTGAAACTGATGTGGCGATTGTGAATCCTGATGAGCTAACTCGCTGCGGCCCGGAGCAGGTCGGTGAGGTCTGGGTGAGTGATCCGGGTGTGGCACATGGCTACTGGCAGCGGCCCGACGCCACCCGAGAAACTTTTGAGGCGCGGATCAAAGGCGAAGGGGCAACCCGCTACCTGCGCACTGGCGATCTGGGCTTTATGAAGGACGGTGAGCTCTATATCACTGGCCGGATTAAAGACTTGATTATCATTCGCGGAACCAATCACTATCCGCAAGATATTGAGTGGACGGTGCAGCAAACTGCCCCCGCCATGCGACCTGACTACGGTGCTTGCTTTTCAATCATCGAAGAGGGCGAAGAGCGGCTAGTCGTAGTGCAAGAAATTGAGCGATCGCACCAGCAAAACATGGACGCCGATGAGCTAATTGCCGAAATTCGTCAGGCCATTTCTGAAGCCCACGAGCTTCAGGTCTATGCGGTGGCACTGGTGAAATCAGGCAATGTCTTAAAAACCTCCAGCGGCAAAATTCAACGACGTAAGTGTAAAGCAAGCTTTTTAGCAGGAGAGTTAGAAACCCTAGCGGACTGGAGTGAAAACCCCAGACACACCTCAAAAGTACGCAGCCTCCAAAATGAGGTTGACTTGCTTACGCAGCAACTCACTCAGAAGTCAAAAGGGAGGCAGTCATGACCCTAACGCAATATCAGCTAGCCGAACGACTAGAGCAGGCTTTAGGAAACCCTAATCAGGCCGATAGCCTGATGTCTTTTCAGCATACGGCTGAGCTAGACGAAGCCGAGCAGTTTCCCCATGACGAAATTGCCTGGCTCTATAATTGGGGGCTTCAGCACTACTACATCCCCACGGACTGTGGTGGTAAGTTCACCTCCTTTGAGGAATTTGTCGCTTTTGTGCGCGTTCTTGCTCGCCGCGACTTAAATATATCGATTGCCTTTACCACCTTGTTTTGGTCTTTCCTCACCTGGATGGCAGGCAATGAGGCGCAGAAGGAAAAACTCTCGCGTCTGATGCGCGAAGATCAGGTGGCGATGTGCCTGTCTTACTCTGAGCGCAATCACGGTAGTGACTTAGTCGGTGGTAGCGTAACGGCTAAAAAAGTTGAGGGCGGCTACGTTCTCAATGGCGAGAAATGGCCCATCAACCGAGCCACCATTTCAGGCATTACCTTTGTCTTAGCGCGCACCGATCTCGAAAGCGCCAATCGTGGCCTGTCCCTTTTTATGGTGGACAAAAGTGAGCTGAATCCCGCTGAGTACTACAATCTGCCCAAGATTAAGACTCACGGCATTCGCGCGGCGGATATGAGCGGCATTGGCTTTAGCGACTGCTTCGTCCCTGACACCACACTCATCGGCAAAGAAGGTCAGGGCCTAGAGCTGGCCCTAGAAGGCTTCCAAATCACTCGAGCGCTGTGCGCGGCCTTTTCTCAAGGGGCGGCAGATACCAGCATGCGCACCACCTTGAACTTTGCCGTGAATCGCAAGCTCTACAACAAAACCGTGGTTGACATGCCCCACGCGCGGCGCACGTTAACCAACGCTTTTGTAGACATGCTGATTTGCGACTGTGTCAATATCGGCGCAGCCCGCGGATTTCATGTCGCGCCTCAGCAGTTCAGCGTGTGGTCAGCCGTTGACAAGTACTTTGTCCCGGTGACCTTAGAGCAGGTGATGAAAGATACCTCAGTGGTGCTCGGCTCTCGCTTCTATATGCGCGATGAGCACGACTCGGGTGTATTTCAAAAGATGCTGCGTGACAGCGCCATCATCAGCATGTTCGACGGTAGCTCGGTCGTTAACTTGCATGCCCTAATCTTACAGCGGCGACAGATTGCTAAGGCCAGAGGTCGCCGCAAACCGGAGAAGCTAGAAGCACTGAAGAAACGCCTCGCTCAAAGCTTTTCGCTCGATCAGCCGGTTCCTCCGTTTCAGCCTCAAAAGCTGGAGCTGATTAGCCGGGGGGCTGATGACGTAATGCAAGGTCTGGAGATCACGCTAGAGCAACTGGAGGCCATTCAGACTAGCGCCAATAACAATGAGCTCACCCAGGTGACGGCTCAAGTATTGGAATACGGCCAGGTCATTCTTGAGGAAATCAATGCTCAAGATGAACTGATTACCCAGTCGGCTTTTGAGCATGGTCATGACCAATCGTTTGAGAGCTTTGAGCTAGCTAAGAAGTATTGCTATCTGCATGCGGCGATCGCCTGCATCCTGATGTGGGTGCATAACCGCGATACCAACCGCGCAGAACTGGGCGAATTCTTTGCGGCGGGTGAGTGGCTGGTGCTTAGTCTGCACCGCATGCTCACACATTTCCGCCTGGATCTGGCCGTACCGCTTGAGGCGTACTCCGAAAATGTAGCCAAAGAACTTCTGCGGCTGCACCAGACGGACAAAATGTTCTCAATTGTCCCATTCCAACTCGCTAAAACATCCGTTTCATCCAACCCTAATCCATCAACAGAGGAGGTCACATCTCATGCAACAGCTCCAGAACCCCAGCTCATCTGAGTCCGCCGCACCCGTGAACAAAATTCAAGCGTGGCTAGTCGAACAGCTCGCCGAAGTCCTCTCTATTGATGCGAGTACTATCGACGTCAAGCAGCCGCTCACCCGTTACGGTTTAGATTCTATCGATGCGGTTACGCTAGTGGGCGATTTGGAAGATTGGCTCGACCTTGAGCTGCCCTCCACGTTGCTATGGGACTATCCCAGTATCGAAAAAGCTTCGGCTTATATGGTGGAAGAATTCGACGTCAGCCTCGACTAGCCCTGAGCAAAGTCAAGTTGTTGACAACGAATCACTCTGGGCTTTTTACCACCTGCGTAGAAAGCCCTTTTATTAGATACATCAGGTCATCTGTAAGGGCGCGATCGCCCATAGCACTAGAGTAAAGACATTGAATTTCTCTGAGTTTTCATTTTGGTGGGTACTGCTCCTCACAGGCGTTCCTTTCTTTACGGTGCGCTATCTGGGCAAGCAGTTTGATTGGTGGCAAAACCGCTTTGACACGGTGGGTCTGGCTGCCCTCTCTCTGGTGCTGTTTCTCAATGCGAGCAGCACCAGTTTTGCAGTTTTTCTTTTCGAGATTCTGCTGAACTACTTCATGGTGAGCCTGATGCTGCGCCGAGAAGGACAGCAGGCTCGGCTGATTGCCACCGCCATCATTGTGTTTGATGTGGCAGTACTGGCTTACTTCAAGTACCTCACCTTTTTCATTGAAGATTTTATTGGCCTCGCGGCGCCAGTCCCGGCCAACTGGCAGGCGAGCTTTCCACTGCCGGTTTTTCAAACGATTCCACCCGGTGTCTCGTTTTACACCTTTCAAATGGTGGCCTTTGTGGTCGATTCGCTGACGGCGCGACGCAAAAAGCCGATTAAACTGCTGGACTATATCAACTTTGTCTCGTTTTTTCCGCAGATCGTGGCAGGTCCGATCGAGCGACGCAGCAAGCTACTGCCTCAAATTCAAGACTTCAAATTTCGCTTTACCGCTGAAAACTTTGATGTGGGGATGCGCTGGCTATCTCTGGGACTATTTATGAAGTTTGTACTCGGCGATAATATTGCCCCGTACATTGGCCCAGAGAGTTTGGTGCAGACAACGAACCCCTGGCTGATTTGGCTGTACGCCTTCTTGTTTACATTGCGTATTTACTTCGACTTTGGCGGCTATAGCTTTATGGCAGTGGGGATCGCTCGCGTCATCGGCGTTAAGCTCACACTCAACTTTTTATCCCCTTATACCTCTCGCAGCATCAACGAATTCTGGAGACGCTGGCATGTCACACTGAGCACTTGGTTCCGCGACTATGTATTTTTGCCGCTGATGGGCAGGCGCAAAAAATGGGCCGCGTTTTTCTTGTTTATTACCTTTACGCTGTCAGGCTTCTGGCATGGGCCAGCCTGGAACTTTTTGATGTGGGGTGCCTATCACGGAGCGCTGCTACTCCTGTTGCGCTATGCGGGTCGCCCCTTTTCGCGGGTGACTAATCGGGTCGTGAAAAAGCCTGAGATAGTGTCTTGGGCGCTGACGTTTGGCGCAGTTACTTTAGGCTGTCTCTTTTTTATGGAGACGAATATTGAGCGGCTAGTGGCTAAGCTCCAAACGCTGATGACGCCGTGGGCCTACTCCCCAGCAAATTTGATGGAGGCGGTCGGGACTTACATGACCCCTGAGGGGTTGGTGCTTGGCATCGCTTTGCTTTTATCGGTGGCGTTCCTACTCATTGAGCACATTGAGGTCTGGCAGGAACGGCCTGAATATGAGCTGCTCACCTCACCTTGGATGTCTAGGGTTCTGTTCGTTTTGACTATTCTGCTGGCAGCGAATATCCCAGCTGACTTTATTTACTTCGAGTTCTAAGAACTATCTAACAATTTTTTGAGAAAAGGACTGTAGCCATATGAAGCTACCAAAATCTTTGAGCTGGCTAGCGATCGCCGCACTGGGCTGGGGAGCTGGGTTTGTTTATAACGTGTATATGGGCGGTGAGGCCCACTGGCTGAAGGGGCTGTATGAAAACAAGGTGGCGATCGCTGCCAATATTTCTGAGCCAAAGCTGATTATCACTGGTGGCTCTGGCGCGCACTACACCATTAATTCTGAACTGCTCGAACAAGAGATAGGCAGACCGGTTGTCAATCTCGGTATTGATGGTCCTGTTGGCATTGAGGTCATCCTTGCGAGCATTCTAGAGTCAGTCGAGCCCGGCGACATCGTCCTGCTGATCCCCGAGTACCAAATTTTGAATGATGAAGATGGCTTCGGGGACAAATCCGGCATGTTTAGTATTGCCATTGGCCAGCCAGGAATTGGCGGTGTCCCTGCCAAACAGTTAGCCCTGGATGCTTTGCAGCTAGGTACGCCCTCGCTGCGATGGACCGTAAAATCGATTACCGATCTGATAGAAGAAGGTCGCTTCACTGGCTACTACGACGGTCCGCTTACGCCTCAGGGTGATCCGACTGAAACGAAGCAGCGCATAGGGGAGTGGTGGCCGCTGACCATTCCAAAGTCGGTGTCGCCGCATGTGCTGAATCGAATCGAAACGTTTAAATCAGAAGTAGAGGCCCAAGGTGGCGAGCTGATCTTGTCGATTCCCTGGGTTTATGGCGATGTTGATGATCAGCGTACGGTAGAAAGTATTGCACGCGCAGCCGATGAGCTGCGCGAGATTGCACCGCTATTAGTCGATGACGAAACGCTGAATATTCAAGATAGCCCTGAGCTGTTTGCCGATACTCACTACCATTTGAAGCCTGAAGGTAGAACAGTGCGATCGCAACAGCTAGCCCGCGAGCTTAAGCCCCTTTTGTCAGAAACGCCATGAGCTATCCCTCCTCTGCCTCTTCATCTATATCTTCACCAGCCTCTTCAAGTACGCGCAGTCCCCATATCTGCATCGTGGGCGGTGGATTCGGCGGTCTGTATACTGCCCTGTACCTGCAAAAATATCGCCATCTGCGCCGCAGCCGCATCACGCTGATTGAGCCCAAAGATCGGTTCCTCTTCACACCAATGATGTACGAGCTGATTACTGATGAACTCAAAGAATGGGAAATCGCCCCAACTTACAGCAGCCTCTTAGCAGGCACAAATATTACCTGGGAGCAAACCTGCGCAGAAACGCTAGATCTCCAGGCGCAGGCGGTCCATCTTGCTAGTGAAAAAACGATTAGCTATGACTATCTGGTGGTCGCTCGCGGCGCTGTTAGTCGCCCCGTTGGTATTCCGGGTGTTGAAGAGCACACGCTGAGCTTCCGGTCTTTGAACGATGCGCTGACGCTGAAAGCCCGGTTGAGTCAGTTGGTTCGCGCTCAAAGCTTACAGCCCCAGATCAGCGAGGCTCAGCCTATCCACGTTACGGTAATTGGCGGCGGTGCCAGCGGCGTTGAACTAGCCGGTAAGATTTCTGATTACTTGGGATCGCCAGCGCGGATTACCTTGGTCGAACGCGGCTCCACTATTCTCCAGCCATTCGAAAAGGGGCTGAGACGAGTAGGAGAGAGAGCCTTGGAGCGGCGGCAGGTCAGCGTGCTGACTGAAACCTCTGTATTAGAGGTTAGGGCTGACTCGATCACGCTCCAGATGGGGCAAGAGGCGCAGGTGCTGCCCAGCCAACTGACGCTATGGGCTGTGGGCGTCCAGCCTCAGCCTTGGCTAGGGATGCAAAAAGTGGAGCACAATGAACAAGGCCAGCGGCTAACACAGCGATCGCTTCAACTGATCGGGCATGACAATGTATTCGTGCTGGGCGATGGCGCAGATGTGCGAGGGCCTAACCACGAACCTGCCCCCAACACAGCGCAAGCCGCGTTTCAAGCGGCTAGTCGAGTCGCGGCAAACTTAGGCGCCCTCACACAGGGGAAAAGGCCCAAGCCCTTCAACTATTTGCATCTAGGCGACATGGTTACGCTAGGCGTCGGCGATGCGGGACTCTGGAGCTTTGGCATTGCGATTGGCGGTCGGTTCGCGGCGCTCTGTCGGCGCGGTGTGTATATTTTCCGCATGCCCACTCGCCGCCATCAAAAGAAAGTAGCCCGCCGGGCGCTAGGTGAATTAGGACGGGCCGTGCTCTTTCCCTGGAAAAAGCGACGCCGTCCTAGCTATGAGAGCTGAATCTACCCTCGCATCTGACACGTTAAGTATTCGAAGAAAGCTGCTATGACTTCTGTTCAGCCTAGAAAAAAGGGCCACTGGCTCACTGCACTGAGTCGATACTTGGAGCGCTACAGTCTGGATGTGCGATCACTTGCACTGCTCAGAATCGGTCTCGCGCTGGTTATACTGACGGATCTGGCCACCCGATTTGGCGATCTAACGGCTCACTACAGCGACTTTGGCGTACTGCCACGAGCTGTCCTCAATGACGGAATTCTAAAGCCTGGCTATTGGTCGCTCCATATGCTCAGCGGTCAGCCGATTTTTCAAGGGCTGCTGTTTTTGGCTGCTGCTGTTGCGGCGATCGCGATGCTATTTGGCTATCGCAGCCGGTGGGCCGTCATTGCATCCTGGATATTGCTCATCTCTATGCATAACCGCAATCCACTGCTGATTTTTGCAGCCGATGATGTTTTGCGGGCAGTGATGTTCTGGGCGATGTTCTTGCCATTAGGCGCAGCCTATTCGGTAGATCGGGCAATGAATACAGCGACTAAAGCGGTGCCAGTGCGAGTTCTTTCCGGGGCGACACTAGCCCTAATGGCTCAGCAGTGCTTTATCTACATTTTCTCAGCCGTCTTTAAAACGACTAACAGTGCCTGGTGGCCGGATGGAACGGCGGTTTATTACTCTCTGAGCTATGACCAGTACGTCACCGCACTAGGGCATTTCCTGCTAAATCTAGGACCATTGCTGACGGTTTTTACGTTGGTAACGCTGGTGCTGGAGTGGGTGGGGCCATTGCTGATTTGGTCACCGATACGTAATGATCATTGTCGAATTGTCGCGGTGGTGCTTTTTGTTAGCCTTCATGCTGGATTTGGCCTAACGCTCAATTTGGGTATTTTTCCGTTCTTGAGCATTGTCACTTGGCTGGCGTTTATTCCCACTTCAGCGTGGGAGGCGCTAAGCAAGCGTGTCTATGGCGATATGCCCTCAGGTATTGCCCGTAGAAAACTCAGAATTTTTTATGATGCCGACTGCGGATTTTGCAAAAAGGTGGTGCATCTCATTCGGATGCTGCTGGTGCTGCCGCATACGCCTTTGGCCACCGCTCAGAGCATTCCAGAAATCAACGCGGCGATGGAGAAGCAAAATTCTTGGGTGATTGTTGACTGGCAGGGAAAGCACCATTACAAATTTGAGGGCATTGCTTACGTCGTTAGCCTATCGCCTGTTTTTCGCTTTTTTGCTCCGATTTTACGCTTTGCACCTGTAATGGCGGTAGGGACCCGCTTTTATGAGTGGATTGCAACGCATAGAAAAGTTGCCGGACGCTTTACTCGCCCTTTCAAGTTCAAGCCGCTGGCGGTGAAAAATCCTGGCTGGCTAAGTGCGATCGCGCTTCTTTTACTTAGCTTGACCTTCCTTTGGAACCTGCGCAGCATTGTCACCCATCGAGACTTCCTCGAGAGTCAGCAGCCTGCTGTCACCATTACTCGCCGCATCACCAATAGCCGTACTGCTCAGCGGCTAGACTGGCTGGGGCAAGTGACCCGGCTTGATCAGTCCTGGAGCATTTTTGCGCCGGGGCCACCGAAGGATGATGGTTGGCATGTTGTAGTCGGCCAAAGCAGCGATACGGCTGAGATTGACGTGCTGCGTCCTGAGCGGGCGATTAGTTTTGACAAGCCTAGCTTGGGCGATCGCGCTCAGTTTTATAAAAATATGCAGTGGCGCACATTTTATATCAACCTCAACCGCGTCATCGGCCAAAAGGTTTTCCCTGACTACGGCCACTATCTGTGTCGTCAGAGTGCGCGGCGGGGCCATCCGCTGGCAAATTTGAAAGTATACTTTATGGACGAGCGCACGGCGGCTCCCGGTGAGCCTCAGCCTGTAGAGCAAACGCTGATATGGGATCACGCTTGTTCTACTGACTCGTCAGCTGATTAATGACTTGCCTAAAGCCTCGACACTCGACGACGAACACTCGCCCCATAATATAGAGTGAACAACATCATCGTTGGTTTGCGGCTTGGTTAAGTAATGACAAACTCTTCGCAGGGGCTCAGGCTACTTGATAGGTTTCGGCAATGGTTTTCTAGAACGCCTGATCGAGCGCTGGATCAAGCATATGAAGCGGCCCTCAAAATTCGTCAGATCGAAGACAACCTCTTCAGTGGCAATCCTATCTCTGAAAGCTATGGCAGCTATAGCCGCAGCTCATACCGGTTGCTTCAACGAGATCTAAAAAAGCATCTCAGCGTAATCAAGCGGAGAATGGCTGAATTTAGGGCTAGCAGCTCGGTCTATCCGATTTCTAGTGCTGGTCAGCCCAATTCTCCTCTTTCCGGCGATGTCCCGCTCGACCAAATTAATGGCCCTGCTGTTTTCTTCAGTAAGTTACAGCTCGTTGACACGATCTTAGAGCGATATAGTCAACCTTCTGTCTTGTCACCTGCTAACTTGGCGCTGCCTAATGCTGCCCAGGGACGTTCGCTACCGTCGCTGTCATCTGAAGATTTATCTGTCTTGCCGGGCGATCGCCTATCCTCAAGTTCCGCTGAGGACAATAGTGCAAATGAAGCGCTGAGCAGTCGTAGTGGCGTGCTGCCCCGCTCTATTTTGCGGACGGTAGATCGCATTAAGCAAGATCTCGATCCGGATGCGGAAGTAGAAGTCGTGCGTAACTTCCGCAATTCCAAAACGCAAACGACGATTGCGGTCACTTTTGTGCTTCAGCTGATTATCGTGCCGCTGCTAGCCCAGTACCTCAGCAAAAATTTTGTCATTGGTCCGATTGTGGATCGAGGTCGCGATATCACGCAGGCAGAGGTTTTCCTCAACGAGGAAATGGAAGAAAGCGCCTTGCACGAGCTACAGCAGTACGAAGAGCGATTTCGCTTTGAGGTGCTAATTGGCAAAGCGCCTAGTCTAGACGAACAAGACATTGAAAGCAGGGTGCGACAAAAGGCATACCAAATCGAAGAGGAGTACCGTCAGCGCAGCGCGGATGCGGTAAAGAATGTTTTTGCCGATGCGATCGCTGTTCTCACGTTTTCCTTATTGCTCACCACATTCAAGCAAAAGGTTGCCACGCTCAAGTCCTTTATTGACGAGATCGTTTACGGGTTGAGCGATAGCGCAAAAGCCTTTATTATCATTCTCTTTACCGATATCTTTGTTGGTTTTCACTCCCCTCACGGATGGGAAATACTCCTCGAAGGGCTCGCGACTCATCTCGGCCTGCCAGCCAACCGAAATTTTATCTTCCTCTTTATTGCGACCTTCCCAGTGATTTTGGACACGGTCTTTAAATACTGGATCTTCCGCTATCTCAACCGCATTTCGCCCTCGGCGGTCGCCACCTACAAGAACATGAACGAATAGAGCCGAACCGCGTCTACTGTCTGTAATCCTACGCAGAAGGTAGATATTGTGAGCTGCTATTGTTCTCGGCTATACGGATATCTATGGAACTATTAACGGACAGAAGCTGTCTGTGAGGTTGTCCGCGAAGTATTTTACTGCTGTTACTCTCGGCACTAGGTATCCTACGACAGACAACCTCGTTTGACTTAAACACTGAATATGACTGCTAATTATTCATCGGCCACTATTCCACCGTATCGTTTAAGTCCTTTCAAAGAATCTCGCGCTGCCACTAAAACAATCGGAATCTTGGCGCCCCACTACGGGATGGAGCGAGTCTCCTATGTCATGAATCCCAAAGGGTATCGTTTCGAGAGCCTGAGGCGCGTTCCATTTCAGCGGCTCAATTCGGATAGTTCTTTTTTAGATAACACCGCTCTACTGACCAACCCGTCCGTTGATTTAGTGCATACGATGAATATGTTGCCGATCAACGGTGATCGGTTTGTTGTGTCTTTTGAGCTAGAGCTACCTCGGTATCTTGATGAATATCGCGCTTGGCAGCACCGATTGGGTCACCGATTGCTGGCATCTGCTCGGTGCCGTCAAATTCTTTCGATCAGTGATGTAGGTGCTCGCCTGATGAAAGAACAGTTTCAGCAGCTGGGGCTACCTGAAATTGCTCAAAAGATTTCTGTTTTTCGAGGAGCTGTTGTGCCTTCTCTTAATAGCCAGAGCCGTCGCTATCGCGATCACGGGCCTTTGAGATGCCTGTTTGTTGGCGGCGCTGGCTTCCGCAAAGGAATTATGCCTGTTGTTGAAGCGCTGGAAACGTTGAGAAAGGGAGAGATCGATGTTGAGCTTACGGTAATTTCGGCCATTCAGCTAGATGAGTACGTTTCTGGAAATGCCCCACCACTGGCCTCGGCGGTTTGTGAAAAACTAGCAGCGCTACCCTGGGTTACTCATCATTTGTCGCTATCCAATCGTAGAGTACGCCGCCTGATGCAGGAGCAAGATCTGCTGCTGCTGCCTAGCTTTGATGAAACCCTTGGATGGGTTGTGATCGAAGCTGGCATGGAGGGCCTGGGCGTTGTCACGACCGATATCTTCGCGTTTCCTGAGCTAGTGCAAGAAGGGGTGACAGGGCGAATGCTGACGCTGCCCAAAAATAAGCAAAGTCGCTGGCATGGCCTGACGATGACGGAGTCGGCGAGAGAGAAGGCATGGATAGAAGAGGGTCATCAGCTGGCTACCCAGCTAGTAGCGGTTTTGGAAGATGTTGCAGCTGATCGCTCGCTCGTTTCTCAGTGGGGCCAAGGCAACTATGACAAAATGATGCGGCTCTACCATCCAGATATGGCAGCGGTGCAACTGTCCCAAATTTACTCAGCGGCCCTAGCGTCGTAGAATCTATTCACCTTGCTTACTCGCTAGTTCTAACCGTTTATTTGGTTAATTTATCTGGGTTGCCCGCTATGAAAAAGAACGCTGTACTATTTACTCTCGCGCTACTGATCAGCCCATTGACAGCCACGAGCGCTTTAGCTGACGAGGTGTGGTCAACCGAGGAATACGATGTGATCTATCAAGAAGATCGCAATCGAACCGCTGTTTGGAGCTATGGTCCTGACGGCCGTGAGGGCACCATTTTTATAGAGGGTTTAGCAGGCGTGACGGCTGAGCGAGGTTCCTATCTGGGCTATTGGGTGCAAGAGTCTTCTTCTTTGCGTTGCGATACTTACCGAGAAGATATCAATGGTGAACCGACCTACCACTGGGGGCGATTTGAAGTCACTTTTATCGATTCAGATTTTCCGTCTCGTTGGCATGCTCACTTTGGGCTGTGCGATCGCGAAACCACTATCCCTCTAAACGGTACGCCTATTACCCGTTAAATTAACCTTGTTGGGTAAATAGGTAGCGTGAGAAATGTCCCACGCTAAGGGCACAAAAAACTAAGTCCCCTAGTCTTTTCATACATAGCAAGAGCACGCTTTAAAACAAGCTTTAACACACTGACGAAAGGCTCTGTTAGCAGAGCCCGTATAGCTCTGTGCGAGAACCAAGCAAACGTATAGACATATAGGCTAATGATAGACACCGATACGCTAACGACAAATGACCGTACTCGGTCTACTTCAGTCACCGTCGGTATTGTCGCTTGGAACGAAGAAAAGAATATCAAATCAACGCTTGAATCTCTGCTTGAACAAACGCTTTTTGCCGATTTGGCAGCCAAAAATGAGGTCTGTCAAATTGTATGTGTATGCAATGGCTGTGTAGATAATACAGCTGCTGTTGCTAGAGCTGTTCTAGAAATGGCAGCCCAACACCACCCTTTCTGTTCGGCTATTTCTTACAAGATCGTAGAGCTTGAGCAAGCAGGCAAGCTGAATGCCCTCAACCATCTTTTCCAAACGGCTGCGCCTTCTGAAGCCGAGTTTTTGATTGTGATGGATGCTGATATTACCATCCATTCACCCTCCTCTCTGGCGAGTTTGTGCGCGGCCTTGCAGGCGAATTCGAACGCTTGGTTTGCAATTCCCAGAGGCATCAAGCGCGGACAGCTCGACGAGCAGCGTAATCTTCAGACCAATATGTCAGTTCAGGGTTCTGCTCTCCACGAAGTGGGTACGCCTGAAAATCCGAATTGGGTTCCAGGCCAGATGTACTGTGTGCGTAGAAGCATCGCGCAAGCTATCTACTTTCCAAAGGAGCTGTTAGTAGAAGATATGTTCCTCTCAACATTGGCCCACAGTCACTTCTTCAGTAAGCCACTGGATCCACCCGACAAAGCCACCATTGTAAAAGTGGACAGTGCAACTTACATTTTTGAGCCCTATTTGCGATTGCCTGACATTCTCGCCAATCAGAAGCGTCAGGCAATGGCCCATGTCCTTCAGGAACTGCTGATAAACTGGATTTTCTCCAACCTCAGCGAGTCTGAAAGGGGAATAGCCGGGTTATCAAGTGCTTTGAAAGCCAAAGATGCTCAAGAAGACCGGTGGTTAGGCCAGCTTCTAACAGCTGCACTGCGTGAGAAAAAGCTATTTTGGCAGATGCTGCCGAACATGTACTATACGTGGCCGCTTCGAGCGGTTTTCGAAGGCGCTGGGCGGGGTGGCTTAGCGTTGCTACCTGTCGCGTTACTGCGTTCGGGGTTTCACCTACTCGGTTTATACATGGCGGACTCTGCCTTTCGAGATGGGCAAACCTATTTCTGGGTTGATAAGAGTTTGGCTGCGCATGCGGCGAGCGAATCAGCTTCCTGAGACTATCAATCTAGTTTTTCGGTGGCTGCTCGGTAGTATTCGTGGCTGACAAAAGGTAGAGCGATCGCCTCGCCTGAGACGCCCTCAACGTCTACGCTAAGCCCTTCGCCACCGGCCTTGGTTCGCAAGTAGCCCAGCGCCATCGTGCCCGCTGTTGTGTCTGTCACGCTGGTCACTCTTCCGATTTTGGTGTCTGCCTGCATAATCGTTGCGCCGGGCTCGACGGGTTTGGCAAGCTTGAGACCCCACAGTCGCTTTTTCACGCCTTGATAGGTATTGAGCCGGGCAATGGTTT
>JBAUIB010000420.1:0-1679 GCA_049680585.1 Phormidesmis sp. | reverse complement strand
TTTTTGACAACATGGCATCGACTGAGCAACCAAAGGTTGACAGTCGTCACTGAAGGTTCTTTCCTGCAAAGACTTAAGCTCTTTGCCTGAAGGGGCTTAGCTTTAGCTTTCTAGAAACTTGGCTAGCCACCAGCATAGTGGAGAAGTTCAGTCTTGCTTTGCCAGTTAGCGGGCTACCAGTCTGCACGCTGTAAACCGAGAAAACACGCAAGTAACATTTTTTACTTGCAAGAAGAATACTAGTGTATTTACTGAATTCAGGCAATCAGTACGTCGTAATTTTTCAGTTGAAAGTATAAATAGCATCTAAAGTTCTGCTAATACTCTCAGTAATATTGAGGGTGATTTAAATCTGATCCGAACCCCTTTATGGCCTATATATCAGCTGTTTTAAGGTTTTTTTGCATGGATAGAAAAGAGGCTGTCTACGTAAGTTGAGCACCTCTTTTTAGAGAATGTCATATGTCAACAAACGCAGACATTCCGATAGCGCCTACCTGACAGATAAGGTGTTGCTCTCTGTGAATGTATAGAGATGAGGATGTCAAGAGATGCCCGTAGGTGCTTTGTTGTATGGTTGAGTTGGGTGGTCCGGATTGTTCGATTAAGTGATGACGCAGAACACATTCATTGGACTTTGCAGATAGGTATAATTCTTCCGCAGGCTTTCTTGTTTGTGCGGAGTTAGCTTGAAGATCGATGGATACTCCTCTCCGTGAGGTCTTGCAGATTACGAAGAGAGGCTTCATTTAGCTACACTCCTAGCTTCGGTATCTTCTCTGTTTGTAATGGGATGGGCGCTTCCTACAATGTAGGGGACCACAGCGAACACGGAGCTCATAATTCTTTAGACAAGATTCTTCAGACTAAAGAGTGCCGGTATCTATGGCCAATAGCGATCGCATCTAACCAATCGTATGATTATGAAAAGCTACATTTGTGCATCTATTGTCGGGTTGGGCAGTGTGGCATGCCTTTTTGCATCTGCACCCGCTAGTTTGGCAAGTTCAATCGGCGAGCCAACTGTCAACGCTAGTGAACAGGATTCTGAAACGCCAAGACAAGGTGTTCCTGGCAGGCGACTAGGTGGCGGTACTCGAGGCGAACATATCTTCATCCGTGACCAGGCAAATTTAACCGCTCTGGTCACACCGGATAACTTGAGCGTGACGACGGCAGAGCGTCCGACGTTACTGTTTTATGTGCCGCAGATGCTGACGGCTAACAAGGCCGAGTTTATCCTGCGCGATGCTAACGATGAGCTGATCTACGAATCCACTTTCGAGGTGGGCGATGAGGGCGCTCTAGTAAGCGTAGAGATGGCTGAGACCGACACTGTGCCAGCGCTAACTGTCAATGAAAATTATGACTGGTACTTTTCTATCATTCCTGATCTAGAGGATCGCGCGAGCGACATTGTCGTGCATGGCACAATTCGACGGGTTGATCCAGCTGAGTGGTTGGCACAGCAACAGTTGGATGCTGCGATGCTGGATCGCATAGTGGCGGTGGAGCCCTTGAAAAAGGCGAGAATGCTCTATCAGCAGGCAAATATGTGGCATGATGCGGCTTTAATACTAGATGAGCTACGCAAGGCCGATCCAGAAAATGAGGCGATCGCCGCTGAATGGAATTATCTGCTTGAGTCGGCTGGCCTGTCCCCCGTTGCCTATACCGCT
>JBAUIB010000419.1:0-4163 GCA_049680585.1 Phormidesmis sp. | reverse complement strand
AAAGCACTTGATGCGCACCTCAGCCGGAGAATCCGCGTCATCACTCAGCTTCGTGAGATCGTAAACGCTGACTAGCTCTTTACCCGGCCCTGAATCGTAGGCACTCTGGCAGCGCAAATAGTTAAAGCCATAGGCGTAGAGCGCCGTTGCGAACGGCAGCAAAAACTCTGGATCAACCTTGAGGATTTCTACCCCTGCATGGTCTGGCTCCATCACCTCATGGGCAAATCCCTGCTCGCTGAGCCAAAGGGAGACCTCACCTGCTTCAACAATTGCCGATTCATCAGAGGGCGATTCGCTAGACGCTTCGCCCTTAGGCTTCTTCTCTTCTTGATCAGCCATCTACCCTACGCTTTCTCCTGTTCCAACGTTGCTTGCACTTCTTCTAAAGCCACGGGCATTCCCATTGCTTCTGCCAACTCTTTAGGCGGCATTTCTCGGGTACCCGAGGCTAAATACTGACCCGTGAGCAGAGGGGCCACCGTTTTCATATTGTGGCTACGAGTATAAAAGCGATGAGTTGCTTGAAATTCTCCCCGCTCCTGAAGAGACTCATTAGCAATTTTCTTACGGAGCTTGATGACCGCATCAAAAATGGCCTCAGGTCTGGGCGGACAGCCTGGGATATAAACATCTACAGGAATAATCTTATCGACACCCCGCAGTGCGGTTGGTGAGTCAGCACTGAACATTCCCCCTGTGATCGTACAAGCACCCATCGCCATAACATATGCAGGTTTCGGCATCTGCTCATATAGGCGCACTAGCGCGGGAGCCATCTTCATTGTTACGGTGCCAGCCACAATGATGAGATCAGCTTGTCGGGGGCTAGCACGAGGCGCTAGCCCAAATCGGTCAAAGTCGAAGCGAGAGCCGAGTAAGGCCGCGAACTCAATAAAACAGCAGGCCGTACCATACAGCAGCGGAAATAGGCTTGAAAGCCTGGTCCAGTTATAGAGATCATCAACCGTCGTCATGATGACGTTTTCAGCCAAGTCTTGAGTGACCCCCATATGGGAGGCTGGATTCATCAGCCGCTCACCAGGGTCCATCATTGCGCCTTTACCAATGAGCCCACCTTGAGGGCTTCCTTGTCCTGAGCGCATACCTGAATTTATGACCACTCCAAAGCTCCCTTACGCCATGCGTACACTAAACCAACCACCAAAATTGCGATAAAAATCAAAGCTTCTACAAACGCTAAAAGCCCTAGGGTGTGAAAAGCAACTGCCCAGGGGTACAAAAACACCGTTTCCACATCGAAAATAACGAAAACCAGCGCAAACATATAGTAGCGAATGTTGAACTGAATCCATGCTCCACCAATCGGCTCACAGCCAGACTCATAGGTTGTTCGGCTAGCTGGCCCCGCACTGGCTGGCCGCAATAGTTTAGACGCGCTAAGGGCCACGACAGGCACCAAGCTACTGATGATCAAGAAGCCGAGAAAGTATTCGTATCCACTTAAAACAAACACGCTGTATGCCTTGAACTGTTCTCAATTGTCACTCATTGTAGCGGCCTGTGCCCGGCAATCTATAGGCAATTCCTTAAAAATGCACCGCTGAATTAAGAAACCCAGCCTATGCAATAATAGTTAACAGATATTCTCATATTTTTACCTCATTAGTTCACCCGTTAGCCCAAGACCATATGAGCATCGATCCACAGTCCAGCCTTGACCCGGAGCAGTCGCCGCTTGGGGAAAAAACCGAAGAAACTATTCCTTTGGTTACATCCGAAGGGGACACTCCTCCTGAAGAGACCACCCCTGAAGAGATGGACCGCTATGAGTGCCGCTCCTGCGGCTACACCTACGAACCCGCTAAAGGGGATAATCGAAACGATGTTGAAGCAGGCATTGAGTTTAAGCGCTTGCCGAATAGCTGGCGCTGCCCGGTTTGCGGCGCTAGTAAGACTCAGTTTAGCAATGTGGGACCGGCTGGGACGGCATCGGGGTTTAAGGAAAATCTCAGCTACGGACTTGGTGTAAACACTCTGACACCAGGCCAAAAGAGCGTTCTGATTTTTGGGGCATTGGGACTTGCAGTCCTGTTTTTCTTGAGTCTTTATGGCTTGCGATAGCAGCTGTAAATGCTCGTTTATTTTTTGATTTAATTTTTGCTGGAGTGGTCATGCAGACGGTTTTAGGATTTTTGTCAGTATTTTTAGCGAGGGCTCTTAAGAAAGGTTGGGTGCTCATAATGGTGGCGGTGCTGACCACCAGCTGTAGCAGAATTTTTTTGGCGGAGACAGCGACAAACCCGTGGGAAGTCATCGCGCTGCCGACAGAAGCGTCTATTTCGGATGTGGCCTTTGTTGAAGATGGGGAGCACGGCTGGCTGGTAGGGAGCCGGACGACCATCCTAGAGTCTACAGATGCAGGTAAAACATGGGAGCCGCGATCGCTCGCATTGGGCGAACAGCAGTATACCTTTACCTCCATCGACTTTAATGGCGATGAAGGCTGGCTGGTGGGTCAGCCCAATATCATGCTGCATACGACAGATGGCGGCACCTCTTGGTCAAATATTCCGTTAGATCCACAGCTACCAGGTCAGCCTCTGCTCATTACAGCGATCGCACCCAACGCCGCTGAGCTGGCAACTGATATTGGCGCTATTTACCAAACAGAGGACGGTGGACAGCAGTGGAAAGGCTTAGTTCAGTCGGCTGTCGGTGTCGTTCGCAACATGACGCGCAATGAAAACGGTGAGTACGTAGCGGTTTCGTCTCGGGGCAACTTTTATTCGACGTGGTTACCTGGACAAGATGCGTGGCAGCCTCACAACCGAGAGAATTCTAAGCGCCTTCAGAATATGGGCTTTACGAAAGAGGGCCTCTTATGGCTGATTGCTCGCGGCGGACAGGTACAGTTTGGCACTGACAAGATGGATTTTGAGGTGTGGACTGAGCCGACCAATCCTGAGTTTGCCTCTAGCTGGGGACTGTTGGACATGGCTTACCGGACACCCGATGAGCTCTGGGTCACAGGTGGCAGTGGCAACCTACTAATGAGCCCAGATGGTGGTCAGAGCTGGATGAAAGACAAGGCTGTCGAAAACGTACCGACTAACTTTTACCGAGTGAAGTTTTTGGACACTGATAGAGGCTATGTATTAGGGCAAAGAGGCTACCTGCTTCGCTACGAAGAAGAACCGGTTGCGTAAGGGCGACTAGCCAGGCTTTCCAAATTTCCAACCGATTCCTTGTGGTGGTAGCTAAGAGTTTCGTATGATAGTTGTTAATTGCTGAGTTGATTTACTTAGGAGATTTAAGATTATGGCTGGCGATACTGGTGAAAGACCTTTTGGCGATATCGTGACGAGCGTTCGCTATTGGATTATCCATAGCATTACGATTCCTGCTTTGTTTATTGCAGGCTGGTTGTTTGTTTCGACGGGTTTGGCATACGACGCATTTGGCACACCTCGTCCCAACGAATACTACCCTAGCAATCAAATGGAGGTGCCTATTATCGACAACCGCTACAACCCTGATAATGTGTTGCCTCGATAATGCGTTGCCTCGATAATGCGTTGCCTCGATAATGCGTTGCCTCAATAATAATTAGATCGCTCAGATGATAGTGAGCAGCTAATTTGAACACGCCTCTGGGGTGAGCTTTTGGGATGGCTTACCCTTTGAAGATATTTTAAGACGATACTTTTGGAGAACTTTCATGACCAGTGGAAACCCTAACGAACCGATTACCTATCCAATTTTTACCGTGCGCTGGCTTTCAGTACATGCGTTGGCTGTACCGTCCGTCTTCTTCCTGGGCGCGATCGCTGCAATGCAATTTATTCAACGATAGGAGACTCTCATGGCTGATAGACCCACCAACCCAAACAAGCAACCGGTTGAGCTAAACCGAACGTCTTTGTACTTGGGTTTGCTCTTAGTTTTTGTGACCGGTCTGCTGTTTTCCAGCTATTTCTTCAACTAAGCTATCCAGTCAATCTCGTTTGACTAAGACTTTAGTAACTGAAATAGGCTGGTTGGCCGCTGAAGGTAACTGTATTTTAAAATTCCATGTTGTGAGTAGGAGAAAGTTTCATGTTTCAAAACGGTAAGATTCCTTTGTGGATCGTCGCGACGGTTGCAGGAACCGGCATACTTGTGGTCGTTGGCATCTTTTTCTACGGCTCCTACGTGGGAAC
>JBAUIB010000418.1:0-6875 GCA_049680585.1 Phormidesmis sp. | reverse complement strand
TGCTTGAGCTGACGCAGCGTAATCTGTTCATCTGTGACAAATCGAGGGGCGTTGCCGTCCATCCACAGGCCATAGCGGGCACGCGCAGTGGCTAAATCTAGCCTGACGACCGTAATCATCAAATGCTCTAGTTCGCTCAGAATTTCTGCAATCTGATAGGTGAGTCTTTGGCGAATGGCTTCTTCTTCGATATCTTCTTCCTTTCGCAAAGCGCGGCGTTTGTTGCCGTTATCGACGATGCTGTGAGGTTCGACGTAGAGCGTAGCGCCGCTGGTTGAGACATCGTGGACGATGCCCGGCACCGCGTCTTTGCGCTCGGCTTTGATCGGAACGACAAAGCGATCGCCCCGTTGCGTAATCAAATTCTCCTGCACCGCACCGCTCTGCCGCTGCAAAATGCTCTGGAGCTTTGAGGTGATGCGATCGCGCACTACTTTCATTTGCTGACGTACCCCGGCGAGCTTGTCACTGGCGCGATCTGCCACCTTGCCGCGATCATCTATGCAGCGATGGATTTCTTGCTCTAGTTCTGGAAACGTCCGCAGATCAGCCACCAGCGCTTGCAGGACGGGCAGGTTGTCTTGCGCATCAATTTGCCTGCGCAGCCGCCGGGTGCCAGAAAGCGTCGTTGCAATATCGAGCAGCTCCTCGCCCGAGAGAATGCCTTGCAGTCGCGATCGCTCCAGCGCCGCGCCAATATCTCGAATCCCCCCAAACTGCAGTCCGCCTACTGTAGACTCTAGCTGAGTAGCTTCTACGGTTTGAGCCAGCAGCGCCTCGCTATCTCTGCGCTGAGTCGGTATGGGTAGCCTTTGAGCCGCAACCGTACCAATATTAGTTGCTGTAAAAGTGGCTAGATGGCGGCATAGCCGCGGCCATTCCAACAGGCTTAAAGTTTCAGATTGAATCGAGGGAGGAGTAGGCAAAGTGGGGGTAAACAAAGAAACGTTAGGCAAAAGGCAAAAGGCGCTCTATGCCCTATTTCTCCTTATTATAGAGAAGTATTAGAGAAGAGATTTCTTAAAAACCGTACCCTCAGGAGGAACTGACTACGCTACCATCCCCTTTGCTCATCCACCAGTACAGCGGCGATTCTCTGGTTCCTAAAAAGCTCGCGATTAAACCGGCTAATTTAGCGATCGCTCAAACGTTGATTGAGCTCTTTCAAGCTGCCGTTGGCAAGACACAAGGCGAGCTGGATCAGCGGCTGCAGGCGTTAGAGGGCGAAAGCACCGACTACCGTATCAAGCGCGGATTAGCCCACATCTTGCGCAATAGTTTTAGCACCTTTGATATTGTCAGCCCGCTAGATCCTGATGAGCTGCGCGATCGCGTTTTCACCCTTGCGGCCACCCAAACGCCGACGCCCGCCGCTGCCAAGCAGCATCTCACCACCCTAGCCGCTCAGCTCACGCAAGAACTTGATCAAGCCGTAGAACCCGTCCATATTCGCCAGGGCCTCTACGCCGATCTCAAGGAAAATCGTATTCTCATCAGCTTTGATGCCCCTACAGCAGAAGCCTTGCTACACCGCTACAACCTCTCTCAAGTGCAGGGCATCTTCTACAAAGCTAGCCATGTGGTGATGAACCTTCACCGCAACGACCCTGGCGAATACAAATTGATGTTTAAATATCTCAAACTGTTTCGCCTGATGACCTATATCGAAGGCGAAGCCGATCAGGGATTTACCGTCACTATCGATGGGCCAGCCAGCTTGTTTAAAGCCAGCACCCGCTACGGAGTAGATATTGCCAAGCTAGTACCCGCGATTTTGCACGTTACCCGCTGGCAGCTAACCGCCAAGCTTCAGTGGAAAAATCCCTATACCAAAGCCGCTCAAGAAAAAAGCTACAGTCTGAGTGATACCTGCGATCTCGTCAGCCACTACCCACCTGGCAAACCTTACGACAGCATGCTGGAGCAAGCCTTCGCTGAAAAATGGGCTAAAACCAAGACCGAATGGCAGCTAGAGCGCGAAGTCGATCTCATCCCGATTCCAGGCAGCGTAATGATTCCTGATTTTCGCCTAGTCCATCCCGATGGCCGCACCTACCTGCTCGAAATTGTTGGCTACTGGCGGCCAGAGTATTTGCGCAAAAAGTTTTACCAGGTGCGTCAGGCCCGTCAGAAAAATCTGATCTTGGCCATTTCAGAGCGACTCAACCTTGAGAAAGCAGGCGTTGATACCACCGCAACGCCAACCAAGCTAGTTTGGTTCAAAGACAAACTACAGCCTAAAGCCGTGCTCAAGATTTTAGAAGGGTCTTAGGTTGAAGCACTGCACTGTTATTTAGGGCATCTTATACCTGCAGCTAGATGCCTACAGCTAGACTGTACGCCCCAGCTGTTGAATCTACAAAAACTATGAGCACAGTACTAGTCGTAGACGATAGCCCCACGCTCCGAGAGATGATTTCCAATCTTTTGGACAAAACAGGTCTGACTATTTCAGTAGCTAAAGATGGCAAAGAAGCCAAAGCAAAAATCGTGGCTAATCCACCGGATTTGGTCGTGCTCGACGTTGTGATGCCGAATATGAATGGCTACGAATTGTGCCGGTGGGTCAAAAGTACGCCTGAAACGCAGCATGTGCTAGTGATTTTATGCTCATCAAAAAGTGAAGAATTTGATCGTTACTGGGGCATCAAGCAAGGTGCTGATGCCTACGTGATCAAGCCCTTTCGTCCCGGTGAAATGCTTGATACGGTGAAGACGCTGTTGGAGAGCCGATAGATAGCCGATACCACCCACTTAAAAATTATCACCGACTCAATCGCCCACAGCCTAAAATTTAGGCTGTGGGTTAATTTTTCGTGCCCTTGTTTATCTCATTATGGCTACCAAACGGGCTGCCCTACCGCCGGGTCTGATCGTTCGCACCGGCAAGTTTGTCTGGAATACCCTGTGGCATACCATGATGTCGCAAATGGCGCCGCGCAGTAAATCCGGCGAATACGTGCGTCCTCAAAGCGAATTTCGAGGGCGAACAATTAGTGCGCAGCCTCAACGCTACTGGCTAATCGTTGGCATGAGCTGTCCGTGGGCTCACCGTACCCTCGTCACGCGGGCGCTCAAAGGACTAGAAGACACTGTAGAGGTGACAACCGTCTATCCTTCTACCGATGAGGGCCGGTGGCTGTTTGATCTCGATCAGCCAGATTTACCGTTTTCAGATTGCCGCTCGCTGCCCGATTTTTATGGCCGCTGCCACGCAGGTTACACCGGGCGAGCGACCGTGCCCGTTTTGTGGGACAGCCACAGTCAAACGATTGTTAACAATGAGAGCGCCGATATTATTGAGCTGCTCGACAGCGAGTTTGGTGAATTCGCAACCGGGCCAGATCTTTATCCAGAGGCGCTGCGCCCTGAGATTGATCAGCTGAACGAAAAAATTTATGCCACGGTTAACAATGGCGTCTATCGCTGTGGCTTTGCGCAAACGCAGTCGGCCTACGACCAAGCGGTTAGCGCACTGTTTGCAACGCTTGATGAGTTGGATACTCGATTGGCCGAGCAGCGCTACCTGTGTGGCGATCAGCTGACGCTAGCTGACGTGCGTTTGTTCACGACGCTGGTTCGCTTCGATGTGGCCTATCACGGCATTTTTAAGTGCGATCGCCGCCGCATTGTCGATTACCCCTATCTCAGTGCCTACCTACGTGATCTCTATCAGCAGCCTGGTATTGCTAACACCTGCGACATTGACGCCGTCAAACGCGACTACTACGGCAATCTCTTTCCGCTTAACCCCGGCGGCATCGTCCCCGTTGGCCCAGGCTGGGAAATCCTACAAGAGCCTCATGGACGAGAAAATCTGTAATGTAGCCTTTTAACATCAGCCCTTCTCCGGCTCAGTCTGCTTACCTGGCTGACAGCAAATCCCAAACACCGACGTAAACCCATGCAAAAATGTCGTTGCGCCCACTGGCCCGATTTCGCCGCTGCAGAAGAACCCCCCTAGCGGCAGCGGGCCTAGATACTTCTCAAATAAATCAGAGTCATAGTTAGGCTCATCGTAAAGCCCTTCTCCTCGCCCCGTGCAGGAAAATAACAGTGCGCCCATTGGCAAAGTTCCCCCCTCGCGGCCGCCCATTTGACCTTCCAAGTTTTCGACGCGATAGCGGCGCAGCAAGTTCTCTAGATCTTCGGTGGAGGTTTGGGCGTCGCGCATATGAAACTGTATGCGCATGCCGGGGCGGATTTTGTCGGCTACGGCAATAGAGCCATTGCGCGGATCGACTCCCACTAGGTTGCGAATGAGAAAGTCGCGTCGCGTTAGGCTCGGCTTAAAGCTGCTTTGAGCCACACCAATGAACAATGCATTTTGAGCGAGCTCACGGTCTTCTTCACTCAGATCTTGAAAAATATTTTGCAGTACTTCTAGCGGGGTTTCGGCGATCGCGCGATCACCCAAATCGTCTTGCGAGAGCTTGAGCATGATATTGCGATCGCCCTCACTCACCCGATAGAGCGCACCAATCGGCCGACAGCCCTGAGCCACAATCGTATCGAGTACAATTTCCCCCGATAGCGCCACCCCCACGACCCCCTCGCGGTGCAGCTTTTTATTGCAAAAAAGGCCACTGCTGCGGTTAAAGCTTTCAACCCCGGCTAACCCGCCTATTTTGGTCGAACCGGGATAGGCAAAGTCCATCCCCTGAAGCAGCTCGCTCGTTCCCGAAGAAAACGGATCGGCCATCAACACGAAGCTGGGTCGCTGCTCAGGTGCAACCCCAATCAGTGAACTCCAGCTTTCCGGCGGACTATCGAGATCCGGCAAATCAGCCGCCGTCAGATGAAAGCTTTGAATCTCTACGTTGGGTAAGTGAGCTAGTGTTAGGCTAAGCGCAGGGCCTTCCTCAACTTCCTCAGGAAAGCCATCAGCCATGCCGATGACACCACTCCCGCTGCAGCCAATCAGATGAGCAACCGGCAATTGCTCACGCAGTAAAGGTAATAGACGGGCGTACTCACTGGCAAAGGCAACTGATACATATACCAAGGCCAGATCAGCCTTGGCCCCTAGCTGCGCTGACGCCTGCTGAGTAACCTCTTTAATGGCTGTCTCCAATGAGGCGTGAGTCGATATTGCACTGGCCCACTTCATACGGCCCCCTTTCATAATTTAGAGATTCCTTAAGATAATTCTACGGGTAGAGCATTATCATTGGAGCAAGCTGACATACTCAAATAGCATTGAGTTGCGGCCTTCGTCAAAAGCCAGCCTTCGCCAAAGGATAGCGGTTCAGCTAGAGACAATGTGGCTAATCCTCCTAGGTCGCGGCATTGCTCTATTTTTATTAAAGCTCGAAGCCCTTTTGCCAACGCCGTTTCGGCAATGGCTCTTTTGCCTCTCTAGTGCCCATTTAGCGCCTACACTTAGTGCCTATTGAGAGCGCTGTTCAAACTGCCATATATGATACGGCAGTTTGGGAGTCGGCCAAGCTAGAATGGGTGAGAATCATACCTCATAAAAATTTATTCAATTACGGTTTGCCATGAGCGACATTCAAGAAAAGATCAAGACTGAAATCGAATCTGCCCGTGAAGCCTGTGCTACAGACGGCAGCAACTCTGATACTTGTGCCTCAGCCTGGGATGCCGTTGAGGAGCTTCAAGCGGAAGCCTCTCACCAGCGCGAAAAGCAGTCTGAGAAGTCTTCCTTTGACAAGTACTGCGACGAAAATCCCGAGGCGGATGAGTGCCGGGTTTACGACAACTAAGCTGCACCCGTACTGTATCTGTAGAGGTGACTCTACAGAAATAGACAGACACTAGAGGCAAATATAGACGCTCGTACAGCAAGGGTCGCTAGCTCTTGGCAAAGAGTATCTACATGTCTGGAAGCAAAAACGCTTCAAAATAGGGAGGAGATTACCTGTGAGCAGGTGTTTCCTTCCTATTATTATTTGAGGCGCGCTCAACGCGGCAGCGTTCGAAGGGCAGGCTAACTTCATGTTGCGCAGTAGGTGCTACATTGATTACTGCCTATTTATCCGCCCTATTCATTTTCGGTGCACTTGTGCTATCAAGTTTTTCGGCAGTTCGTTTCCTGGCTTGGACTGACTATCGGCTAGCGCTCCTGTTTGCCGTTTTTATGCCGCTAACGCTGCTGATTTGGTCGTGGGTTAGCAAGGCTGAAGCCATTAGCCTGCTGATGAAAATTTACTGGCGGGTGGCCAGCCTGCTGGCGATCACGGTTTATCTGATGATTGGCGGATTTTCGATTGGGTTTGTCACCGCACTACTCGCTAAGATTTTAATTCCGCTGAGCCTGTGGTTTTGGGCTGATCTCAATGAGGAAATTCGCGAGCAGCCTAAGCGATCACTCACACTTGGCTTTAAAGCTTGGCGCTGGGCCATGACCGCTTATTGCACGCTGAGTGCAGTATTGCAGCTGCTGTATGTACGCTGCGCTTTTTCATCCACACTATTGGCGGGCGCTCCCTGTCAAGCTTGGTTAGAACCCTCACTCGTTTTCAAAGACTATTTTCATGGTGGACTCACCCGACCCTTCCTTGGCTTCTGGGGGCTGCTGGGCTTAGCAATCTATGCTCTATATCTAGGCTATTTTTTGCTGGTTAGGCTAGGCCGTCAAGGTCGCTCCGCCCTTAATCAGTAGACCTTATTGGTAGTTCCCCATGCGTAAACCCCACAGTAGATCCCAGACAAAACCTCGCGATTAATCGAATCATGAGTGAGCCTCCTTTGTTGATCACCCGACTGGAAAACTACACTCTGAAATATCCTCAAGAGGTCTTGCAGCTGCGAGCTACCGTTAAAGAGGAAGAAGATACCGTCGTAATCTTCAAAGGGTTTTCTAGCTCACTGATGCGGCCTACGGCCTTTGATCCAGAAGTCGCAACACTGAC
>JBAUIB010000417.1:0-4096 GCA_049680585.1 Phormidesmis sp. | reverse complement strand
CAAAATGTATGCAAATTGGGGTGACTGAGGTACATTACCCTCAGCACTCCAGACTGCTTCGATCAGTTTGGGGTGTAAGCCGTCGGTATGGTGTTGCAAGCACCTGCCGATGGCGTTAGAGACAATTGAGTTCTGAGTAGAGACTGCGATAGGCATCACAATCATAGTTATCGACAATAGGCTGATTCTGAGCTGCCGTCAAGCGGCGATTTATTCTTCAACAAAAATGCGCTCTGCTTCACCCTCCACATGAACTCGAAAAACAATCGCCCTAGCGCCTTGTTCTCCCCCTTGCAGTGAATGCACCGCTCCCGGCACAATCACTCTGGCATCGCCCGCCTCTAAAACCTCATCAGGCTGACCCTCTTCCTGATGCACCGCCGAGCCTTCCAGCACGTAGACAAACTCCTCGCCAGGATGATAATGACGAGGCACCGTCCCACCTGGCGGAATCACCATATCGGAGATAATGACCTCTAGATCTTCTGCAAGCGTAAGGGGCGATCGCAACACTTGATTGGCCCCAGGCGGTAAGGTTTGTTCTGTGCGCTCGGGCTGAATATCTGACTGTTCTGAGGGTGTTGTCTCAGAGGGTGCCGCTTTAGGCGGTGCAGCACAAGCAGTTACGAACAAAGCAGCAAAAGCAACAATATAGGCTTTCATCTCGCCTCCTGGTATTTACTAAACCTTCGCTACCAAAGTAAATCTAAACCGCAAGTTGTTGGATAAATCGGTCAGTCAGTCAGTGGTTGCAATCAAACTGAACATCCTGCATTAGAGCCCCGAGATCGGGAACGGGGGCCTTAGAAGTTGTCATTATCTACAATTTAATTTGACTGATCTACTCATAATGAAAACGCCACGTCAGCCTGACGACTGGCACCTGTTGCACCTTTCAAAGCGATCGCACCTTTCTTTCCACCTATTGGTCCTTTGGTTGCGCCGCCGCATCATCTGCTCTTGTCAATCACACAAAAGGTTTGTGTTGGGTGAGAAAGCGATCTCGTAGGTGTTTGAGGCGATCGCGGAGGCGTTGGAAGCGATCGCACCCTGCGAGCAAAGCTACATCGCCTGGAACAAAGCCTCGCAGCCGTGCAAGCAAAGCTTCGCGCCCCGCAACCAAGCCTCACCACCCTGCAAGTAAAGGCTTACAGAACCGGACAAAGCCTCAACTCTTTGCAAACAAAGGTTCGCTGCGATCTTGCGAAGGAAAATTTCACCGGTAATGAGTTCACGCCACCGTACAGCCTTTTTCCGTTTCTTGGATCAAAAAGTCAACCACTGACTCGTAGCTGTTGGTCTGCGCGTATACCTGCCGCTGCCTTTGTGCCGCATTGCCATTTTGCAAAACATTGTTGAGTAAGGTAGAAACCTCCTCCCAGTCTCCATTTTGCTCCAGCGCCGGACGGAGGCTTTGTAGCAGCGCATTCACAACTGTGGCAGCGGGGCGCGGTTGCTGCGCGTCAAAATCGATCAGGTGGCCGCTGAGTCCGTGACGGGCGGCTTGCCACATCGCGGCTCGCAAAAGCGACGTGCGAACTTTAGGATAGGGCTTATTGGACTGGGCATCGCTGTAGGCGGTTTGAGCGATCGCCCGACATAGCCCTGCCTGTAGCACTGCCTCGTCCACCGTCGCACACACATCTGCTACTCGAAACTCAATCGTTGGAAAGCGCTTGGAGAGCCGAATATCCCAATAGATTTTCGTCGGCTCGTCCACAATTTCGTAATTTACTAGCTGCTCAATCGTCGCCTCGTGCTCATCGTAGTCCTCAAACAAAGGCGGTGGCCCAGCCGCAGGCAAACGGCACCACTGCTCCATGCGATAGCTATCGTAACCCGTCGCCGCCCCCATCCAATAAGGCGAATTGGCAGACAGCGCCAGCAGCACCGGCAAATGTAGCCGGGCCCGATTCACTACCTGTACCGCCGCTTCGCGATCCGCTAGACCCACATGTACATGACAGCCGTAGATAATCAGCTCTCGAATCAGCTGCTTGAGCGTATCGGCTAGCTCGTAATAGCGGGCTTTGTCCGTCACCTGCTGATCGCGCCAGCTAGAAAAGGGATGCGTGCCTGCTGCGATAATAACGCTGTTGTTTTCCTTCGCAGCCTCTATCACATTTCGCCGAGCCTGCGTGAGCGCGGCGCGAACATCGGCTAATGTCTGACAAACGTCTGTCGCAATTTCTACCTGGCAGCGATGCATCTCTGGCTGAATCGGGTTTTCCTCATCGCCCGGCGTCGCCTTAGCCTGAATAATCTGGCTTGCCTGGCTACTCAACTCACGAGTCGCCGGGTCAATCACCTGATACTCTTCTTCAACGCCCAACGTAGAGGCTTCAGCTTGAGACATGGCTTTACTAAATCCCGCAAAAGTAGCTTAATCTTCTCAGCGTGCCGTGTCGGCTCTGTTCAGCAGCCTCTCTAAGGGCTGATCTACCTTGCAGGATATTTTCCTCTTATTTTGCTACAGGTCTATAGTAGCCTGATGCGGATGAGCGCACTCATGCTCACAAACTTGCAGACTTCGCCTAGCTCATGAGTAAATCAGCAATAGACTCGCCCCTTTGATGCGCTTCATCCAAAGTTGGCTACATCTAGTTATCAATGGCTATCTCATCAAGTTTTGATTCCAGTACTTTGACCCTTTGATTTAGCTCAATGACTAGCGTGGCTAGGTTGTCAAACTGTTCCTCGAAAGACGGATCGTTGAGTCCAGGGGCAGTGCTGACAGTATCCGGGGTATAGGGAGCATTACCGGTTCTCAGATCGGGAGAGCGGGTTTGAAGCTGATTGATTTGGGTTTGGAGCGATCGCACCTGAAACTCCAGCTGATTAATCCGAGAATCCGTCAGCGAAGACGCCCACGCTGGCCTGAGCCAAAGGCTGATTAGCAAAGCCGATGTTAAAAGAAGAAAAGAAAAGGGGCTGAAGAGAGACTTCACTCTGTATCTCATGAGAAAATGGGGCTTGTCTCATAAAGTTTATTTAATCTTTAATTGAACCTGACCCTTCAGAAAGGTTGCTTAAAGATCCACCATTATATCCTAATTCTATAATAGCGAAAGGCAAGATAGAAGTGTGCTCAAAGCTTTTACTGCTTGATATCAAAGCATGGCTGAAAATCGCAGTTTATAGAAGCAGTGTACAGAATGCGTGAAGGTAGATAAAGAAAATACTTTTTGCGATTCTATTGCCCAGACAAATATATTCGAGATCCAAATCAGGGAGCTATCTCAATCATGCCTAAAAAGTCGATTAGTCCAGCTATTTTTAGCAGAATTCAGGAGCTGTCTCTAACTGAAGGAATAGATAGTCAGCTACTAGAAGAATTCGCTCTTTTCGTTTTAGAAAATAAGCGGGTGAAACGGCCGAAGCCTCTCTCTATGAATCAGCTTAAAACAGCCGTTTTCTCACACTTTGAGGTTAAAAACACCACAGCTCTGCGGAAGTCTAGCTCATTTAAAATGGCAACTGATGGCATGGATAAGCTCAACTTGAGGCTCAAACAGTCTTGGGAAGTGCTCTATCGTCAGTTTGTTGGCGTACTTCCCGGCGAAGCGTCAGAAGTGGGTGATAGCTGTATTAATGGGATCGATATTTTCAAATATTTTCAGCCTTGGAAAGTTTTCGGCCTAGATGCCAAGAGTGCAAGCAACGAGGATATCAAACAGGCTTACCGGAAGTTGAGCAAGCAGTATCATCCAGACAACATAGAATCAGGTGATGCTCGCATGTTTGAGCGAATCAACACAATGTATCAAAGCATCGCAGCAGGCGCTTAACGTGATCCAAAAAACATCCAAATTTACGATTAAAGAAAAAGAACTTGCAAACGCGCTTGAAATCTCACTCGAGCGACTTGATGAGGTGATCGATTTTTTCGATTCAGATCCGGATGATGCTTGGGAATTGAAAGAGCATGACCACTTTGTCTATACCAACAAAGCTTGGAGAAATCGAATTTTTTCGGCTCATGGGGCGTTTGCGATCGCAAAATACCTCGACACACATCAGAAAAAATCTATTTGGGACAAAATTCTCGAATTTGTCACTCATCATCGAGAGAAAATCCGCAATGCTTTTGTCCATA
>JBAUIB010000416.1:0-1637 GCA_049680585.1 Phormidesmis sp. | reverse complement strand
TGGCGAGTGGTCTACGTCAGCTCGGCTATCCCTTAGGCAGCGAGCCTGTTTTTGATACGCTCACGGTCGTCACAGGTGAGCAAACGGCTGAGATTGTGGCGCGTGCCCTCGCCCGTCAGGTCAATCTCCGCCTAGATCCTAAACGAGAGGATGCCCCTCAAACATTAGGCATTTCTCTCGATGAAACCACTGGCATAGAACAGATCGCTGAGCTGCTGACAATATTTGCAGGCGATAAACCTGCTCCCGCACTAGATGCACTTCACCCAGAGCCACTGCCCGACTCGCTGAGGCGAACCTCTGACTACCTCACCCATCCTGTCTTCAATCAGTACCACAGCGAAACCGAGCTGTTGCGCTATCTATACAGTCTGCAAAAGAAAGATCTCTCTTTAGCAGATGCGATGATTCCACTGGGCTCTTGCACGATGAAGCTCAATGCCACCGCAGAGATGATGCCGATCACCTGGCCAGAATTTGGTCAGATTCATCCCTTTGCGCCCTTGTCTCAAACCCGCGGATACCAAACGCTCTTTACGCAGCTAGAAGATTGGCTGAGCGAAATCACCGGATTTGCTGGACTCTCGCTTCAGCCCAACGCGGGCTCTCAAGGTGAATATGCCGGTCTGTTAGTGATTCGTCAGTACCATGACTCGCGCGGAGATACCCACCGTAAAATTTGCCTGATTCCTCAGTCTGCGCATGGGACCAATCCGGCAAGTGCGGTGATGGCAGGGATGAAGGTAGTGGCGGTTAGCTGCGATCGCGATGGCAATATCGATGTCGCCGATCTCGAAGCAAAAGCCGAGAAACACAAAGGCGATCTCGCGGCCTTAATGGTGACCTATCCCTCCACCCACGGCGTATTTGAAGAGAGTATCAAACGCGTCTGCGAGATTGTTCATACCCACGGCGGTCAAGTGTATATGGACGGGGCGAATATGAATGCGCAGGTGGGCCTGTGCAGCCCCGGCGAGATTGGCGCAGACGTGTGCCATCTCAACTTGCATAAGACCTTTTGCATTCCTCATGGCGGTGGCGGTCCGGGCGTCGGCCCGATTGGCGTAGCGGCTCATTTGGTGCCGTTTTTGCCCGGTCATTGCCTCGTGCCTATGCACTCAAAACAAACTCAAGACAACACCCCTATCGGCGCTGTTTCTGCCGCGCCTTGGGGCAGTGCCAGCATTCTGCCAATTTCCTGGATGTATATTCAAATGATGGGCGCGCAAGGGCTCAAGCAGGCCAGTGAAATTGCCATTCTCAGCGCCAACTACATTGCCAAACGGCTAGAAGATCACTACGACATTTTGTACAAGGGCGGCAGCGGTCTCGTTGCGCACGAATGCATTGTTGACTTGCGGAGCTTCAAAAAAACCGCTCACGTCAGTGTCGATGACATCGCTAAGCGGCTAATTGACTATGGCTTTCATCCGCCCACGATGTCTTGGCCAGTGGCGGGCACGATTATGGTTGAGCCGACTGAAAGCGAATCGCTCAGCGAGCTAGACAGATTTTGCGAGGCGATGATTGCTATTCGCGCAGAAATTCAACAGATTGAAGCAGGTGATATCGCCGCCGAAGATAGTCCTCTTTTGCATGCTCCCCACACCGCAGCTGATTTGGTCGATGAGTGGGAT
>JBAUIB010000415.1:0-13716 GCA_049680585.1 Phormidesmis sp. | reverse complement strand
GCAGACCAATCGCATTCGACGACGGCACAACCGCACCAGAGATGATGTTGTTGCCGTACATCAATGAACCTGCAACAGGCTCACGGATACCGTCGATGTCAACGGGAGGCGCGGCGATGAACGCAATTACGAAGCATGCAGTCGCAGCGAGAAGTGTCGGGATCATCAAGACGCCGAACCAACCTACATAGAGGCGGTTTTCGGTGCTTGTAACCCACTGACAAAACTGCTCCCCCAGCGACGCGCTTTGGCGTGTCTGTAGTGTAGTAGTCATGTATTATTCCGATAGTTAGGTACAAATTAGTTCGAAACGTTTGCTATTCAAAAGAAATAAACTTCCGTTGCGAACTGTTAATAATGTATCGGACAGCTTCACAAACTGTGGGTTTCTTAATAATTAATTCGGAATATGGCTTTAAAGATCGTTCGCAGAAGGCGAGTATTTTGCTGATACGCAATCTCACAAGCTGTAGGCCGCTTCAAAAGTCAAAATAGATATAGGGTGATGCTTCAGCCGGGGCTAGCACCCATGCCAGAAAGAAGCACAGCGGTAGCAGCAGCATTTTAATCGGCCAGCTGAGCTGTAGCTTTAGCCCTCGCTGCATGACATAGGCTAAGCCCATGATAGCCACGACCCCCCCGAGCAATAGAGATATCTGTGGGCGAGTCAGCGCAAAAGACTCGGAGTAAACTTTCTGAGCAAACTGCACATCTGCTGAATGCCCAAAAAGGTGACGAACAGCCAAACTCGCATCGTTGAGATTAGGCAGTCGGAAGAAAATCCAGCTGAAGAAGACCGTGCACTGCGTCAGCCCCCAGGCAATGACCGCACCGGGTAGACTTGCCCAAAAGGCCGCTATTAGCTTTGAGCGTTCGGCCACTGCCACACTAAGGCGATGCACAATCAGCGCTAAACCGTGGATAGCGCCCCAGACAATGAAGCCCCAGCGATCGCCGTGCCATACCCCCGCAATCAGCATGATAATCATCAAGTTAAGGCAAGTGCGAACCAGGCTGCGCCGAGAGCCGCCCAGCGGAAAATAGAGATAGTTGCGTAGCCAGTCTCCCAGCGTGATGTGCCAGCGCCGCCAGAAGTTAGCAATACTGGTTGCGAAGTAGGGGAAGTTAAAGTTCTGTGGCAGGTTAAAGCCCAGCAGTAAGGCACTACCACGGGCGACATCCACATAGCCACTAAAATCGAGATAGAGCTGTAAGCCGTAGGCAAATGCCAGCAGCCAAATATCGCCGCTGCCCGCCCTGGGCAGACTGCTGGCACTCAGATCGACTAGTAGCCCGATGTGATCGGCAATCAGCAGTTTTTTAACTGCGCCCGAGGCAATCAGCCACAGGCCCTCTACCGATTGGCTCATAGAGGGAAACGTCAGCTTTTTGAGCTGACCTGAAAAGCTGTGAAAGCGGGTGATGGGTCCAGAAATCAGCTTGGGAAAAAACAGTTTGTATGCGGCAAATTCGAGCGGGCGATCGCTCGCAGGCGAGCCTCGATACACATCGACCAAGTAGGCAATGCATTCGAACGTAAAAAAGCTCAGTCCCCACGGCATCATCCAGTCAGCCGCTGGCCCCGTGGCCAAATCCTCGCGCCCGAGCACTGATAGAGCTGAGAGAAAATACTTAAAGCCCAGCAGCAGCAGCCCATTGAGAAAAATGCCCAAGCTCAGCAGCCACATCCGCCGCCGAGTCCAGTCGGCTTGAGCATACTGCCATGCCTCATTGGGAATGCGCCAGTCTAGCGGCTTGCCCAACGCTCTGCCCAGGCCAAAATTGAGTCCGACCAAGATCAGCATGAGCGGCACATACTGCGCCTGCAAAGAGGCATAGAAAATCAGGCTGCTGATCAGCATGATCCAAAGCTTGACGTGTCTACCCGGAAGCAGCCAGTAAGGCACCAGCACCCAGACTAAGAAAAGACCGTAGAGAATGGACGGCTGAATCATGATGAATAGATCACAGTGAAAACATCACAGTGAAGGAGAAAAGAAAAAAGAAGCTAGGGGAAACAGCGGACGCTACTGGCTTTCTGTAATCGGCTCTTCAGGCCAGGGAATTAGGGGATCTTGGGCGATTCGGCTCGATACTTGATAGGCACCATAGCGGTTGAGGTGACTGGGATCTGAAAAGTAGTCGTAGCGCTGGGGCCATAGCTGAGATAGATCGCGGAATGTCATGACTGACGAGCGAGCCGCTGCTTGCAGCATGTATTGCTGAAACGCTTCTTCTGATTTGGTTCGGCTACTGTCGAGATATTCATCCGTTAGCGGCGTGTTGATAAAGACAATGGGTAAAGATTTCTCGGCGCTATAGGAGAGCAGCTGATCGAGGGCTTCTGTTTGCTGACCTTCTAGGCGGAAATCTTTATAGTCACCGTCGTAATCGCCTGCGACATGAGCGTGATCTTGATAATAGGTGGCCGGATTAAACCGGGTAGAGAGCGCTAAAAAGCCGTCGAGATCAATCAGGCTAGTTTCTGTTGGTGCGCCTGTCGGCGTGTCGCCAGCCTGGGTGCTGTCAGTATCTGCTAGTGAGTCAGGTGTAATCGCGCCGAATCCATGCTTTAGCCCTCGGGCGATCGCCGAGCGGATTTTGCCTCGGTGGGTATAGGCCGAAGACGCCTGCCCGAGCGCCTCGCTGAGCTGCCGGTCTGCCGTCTGGGCTTGCAGGCTGAGCTGATCGGCCAAGCTGTCTAGCGCCATGGGCAGCTCACTGCCGTCGGCTGACTGACTGGCTTCTAGCTGCTGGTAACCGTCAGAAACAGCGATCGCATTGTAGGTCACATCCGTGCGCCCGCTGTTGAAGGCCCGTGCCCCATCGGCCCAGACAACTACCTGTGGTAGCTGATCCGGCTCAATCAGCCGCCGCACGATCAGATCGACCACCTGCGCCGTCGCCCCGTTTACGCCAAAGTTAAAAACGCTGAGCCCTTCGTAACCCGTGTCGCCGAGGGCCTGACGCAGCGCCGCTGGATCGACCCCGCGCAGCGCCCGCGAGCTCCCAATTACCAGGACATCTGGCGGACCTGACTGTGCTACTCGCTGGCGGTAGAGGGCCAGCTTTTCATCTAGCTGCTGAGAGCGGAAGGTCGGCAGGGGTGAACCGGCTAACAGCGATGCAGTCGAGACAAAATCTTGCTGGGGGCTGTAAATCAGCTCATCATCATCAATCGCCGAGGTTGTAAAGTCACGGCGATCAAACCGTTCGCGCTGATTCCAAAAGCCTTGATCAGAGGCATCTTCCGGGTCCGAGTCCTCGCCCCAATTTAAATTTGCCAGCTCATCTCTAAAGCTATTCGGCTGACTGCTGGCGACGCGATCTTCCGACTGAGTCTCTGACTGAGCGCCTGCGGATGATGCTGAGGGCTCACTTGCCAGCGATCGCACAGCCGGTCCGGCAGCCTGACGCAACGCTTGGCCAACCATAAAATCAAATTGAACCGCCAGCAGCAGTCCGACCGCGCCAAAAATCAGGGCTATTTTACCGCCTTCAGATTGAAAGTTAGTGGGCAGTCTCGAAGATGATCTAGAGACAGAAGGGGACGCTAGCGGCAATCCGTCTTTGTCTTCATCAGGCATAAATGCCTGCGTTCGGATCAAAAGACGCTGGAGCGATTGCACCAGCACAGCACCCAAGTCAAAAGACGTTTCCTGTTCAGGTGCGACCGACAAGTCCGTCAGACTTTCCTCGCTGACGGACGTGATTAGCTCGCCGGTATACGCGTCCGAGGCTGCGAACTCAGGCTTCGCTTCAGGTACTAGCCGCTGCCGCGAGACATAGTCATGCGCGTGACTCCAAATCGGCTGCTTTTGCCCGGCCCTGCGACCATATAGGCGCATGCCTTCGATCTCAGGGCTGTCTACCGAGTTCAGGGTTTGGCTAACCAAAGGTACGATGACGTGCTTAGGCGGACAGAGCGGCCCATCGGCCATGATGTGCAGCAGCTTATCTTTGAGTAAGAGCTGCACCCGGATGCCGCCCGTGGCCAGCTGATCTTCAATATCTGGATTGAGCGATCGCGTCAAACAATAGGCCAGCGCCAGCATGTTTCCCTCTGCCGCTAAGGACGCCGCGCTTTGAGAAAGGGCTGGCTGCTGCATCGCCGGCAAGTCGATCCCGCGCAGCCATTCTGGACTGATGTCATCGCTCGAAGGACCATAGAGCATTGCTCTGTGTAGGCCCTGAGGTGCAACCGTCCACAGCAGCTGTGAAATATCGGACACCAGCGTGGCGATGTCGATCTTTGGCGTACCGTCAGTCAGATTGCCGTCAGTTAGATTGCTATCAGTCGATTGGTTAGTCGAATAGCTAATTAGATGCAGCGTGACTTTTTTGATCTCAGCAACCAGCTTGAGACCGTAGCGCTTAGAAACCTGATTGACGAGTCGAGAAATCGCGGGCAAATCTCCCCAGCGAGCCCACCTGCGCAGCATCTCTCCCGGCGGAGTCAGGTCAACCCGCAGCCGCCAGTCAGAGGCGGCCTCGCCAGTCACCTGAATCGTGATCACCGCATCTTGAAACTGATGTAGCTGCAGTTGGCGCAGCCGCTGGGCAATCGGCTCGGCAATCAGCAGCGGATCGGGGCTATAGCTTGCCTCGCAAAAAATCCACAGCCGCGATACCAGGTTGCTATCTGCTTTGCCATCTGTTTTACTATCGGCTGCCGTTGGGTCGTGATCAGCCGGATGGTCTGCTGTTGTTCGGGATTGGCTTTCTAGCGGGCTCTTCGGCAGCGCTGTGGAATGAGTGCTGACAACAGAGTTGGCCCGGCGTGCTCTGCCGGGCACGACCCGCGCGCTCACCTCGACACCGACATTTAGCGCACTGAGTGTTTCACCTAGGTAGCGAGCGATCGCGGCTGAGTCGCCTTGACGCGCTCGTTCGACAGCCAGGCTAATCTCAGCGCTCGTTTCAGCCGCCTGCGCTAGCGGATCGGCCGCTTCGTTTTTGACGCTATGACTGCTTTCTAGCGTATGACTACTGCCGGTATCTGGTTGGTCATCTGTATCTACCGGGTCATCTGTCTTATCTTGAACCAGGCGCTCTAAGTAATGCTCTAGCCGATTAAGATAGATAGGTGCGCTCCAGCCTGGCCTGGCTTCTATCACCTGACGGCTGTAGACATGGATGAGGTGGATCTGTGGAAATTCCTGTTCAAGCCGCGATTTGACGGCAGGCTCCGTCAGCGATCGCACTAGCCGTATCAGTACGGTATCTCTAGGTAGCGTCTCTTGAGCAGACTCGCACAAAACATGCAGGATATTACCCCGCTCTTTGACCTGAATCTCCGTAGTCAGCCGTTCTTTTGGGCTTAAGACAGTTTCCTTAAGCCAAGGAATCAGTACAGCCGGATCGGCGTTAGCGGGTTGTACAGGAAAATGACCTAACATACGTGACTATAGAGATCGAGAGTCGTCACCCAAGCCGTGAACAGATGGCATCATCTAGCTACGGCCAAGCGATACGCGGGTCTGTGCGGATGCTCTTTAACAAGATGCCACGGCGCTCGCTGCATTCTAGGTTACTCTTGTGCATTTTGCACGAGTAAATTCTATGTGAGAGCTCGGTAGCGTTTTGTCAGACGAGAGGGCTGCCTTACGTAGGTAGTATAGTGACATCCAAGTCCTTGTCCTTAAAATTGGCCGCCTCTGGAGAGCCAGCTTAGCTACAGAACTTAGCTATTTAAGTATATTTTGATTATTTTGATTCTGAGCTCTCAAATCATCTCATCGGTGTTTAAATCGGTATGCTCTCAAGTTCACTAAAGCGGTTCAGTAGAGCTCAGCAGAGTTTTGCTCACTGCATTTTTCATTGGTGAGCTGTATCCACCCGGATCTTTCAATCCACAACCGCCTATCAGTCAGACTCCCTATCTAAGGAACGCTATGCAGTCTTTTCGTGAAAAGCCAGTCCCGTCACTGTTGCCAGAGTCCCTTTCACTGCCTCTCGCGGTCGATCTGGTGGTTAGCCTCAGCACGCTGCCATTTCTGGGTCTGATAACGGCTGGCCATATTGCTCAAAAGGAGCTGATTCAGCTAGGCCAAGCTAGTGAAGAACTCTTTCGGGGCGATCGCCTGCCTATTTTACCGCCGATAGAGACGCAATCTCGCCATTCATCAGCCGATTGAGACAGAACCGTATAGCTGAATACCAAAAACCGGCTACACAGCGCCCCAAACTAACGAACTGCCCAATTACGGAGGATAAAGAAGACAGCGGGCGTCCCTCAAGCCCCTACAATCATCTTGAGTGCTTACTCTATCTATCTCTCTAGTCGTATGACTTCCACCCTCCACTCGAAAGGTCAAATGCCGAAAACGCTAACAGACGTATCAGACGTCGAAATTATCCCTAAAATAGCGACCCACGACTGGCTGCTGCGAAATCGACTCAAGCGCGTAGAAGAAACCTGGGCGGCGGTCCTCGAAGATGAGTGTGGCCCAACGCTGGTAGCGTTACTCACTCGACTGCGAAAGCTATGTGCCCCAGACGGGCAAGCCAATGCAGCAGATGCCTCTCCCGTCCTGCGCCTAATCGAAGAACTCGAACTCAGCGACGCGATCAAAATGGCACGGGCCTTTGCCCTCTATTTTCAGCTGATTAATATTGTTGAGCAGCATTACGAGCAAAGGGGACAGCAGCAGCAGTACCGCGCCGCCTACGAAGATGCCGCCCTAGCCTCGGCGGAGCAAGCTGCCCTGCGCAACGCTGGCCCTGACGGCAATCGTCCATTAAACGCCGCTGCCGGACACTCAGCAATCGACACCAATGGCAGCTCAGAGGCGGGTCGAGATGTGGGCACATTCTACTGGCTCTTCCCTACACTGAAGCGGCTAAATGTCCCACCTAAAATGATCCAGCGGCTGCTCGATCAGCTAGATGTGCGGCTGGTGTTTACCGCCCACCCGACTGAAATTGTGCGGCACACCATCCGTGACAAGCAGCGGCGCATTTCAGCCGTTTTTCGTCAGCTTGATCGCGAAGAAGAAAGCGCTCGCGCCCTTGGCTTGGCGTCTTCTTGGGAGATTGAGGCACTTCAGGCTCAGCTGGTCGAAGAAATTCGCCTCTGGTGGCGCACCGATGAGCTGCACCAGTTTAAGCCGTCTGTACTTGACGAGGTTGATTTCACCTTGCACTACTTCGATGTGGTGCTGTTTGATACTATTCCGCAGCTCCATCAGCGCATCTGCCGAGCTTTGCAGGGCACGTTTCCGACCCTTCAGCCGCCCAGTCAAAATTTTTGCCGGTTTGGTTCTTGGGTGGGCAGCGATCGCGATGGCAACCCCTCTGTCACCCCAAAAATTACGTGGAAAACGGCCAACTACCAGCGCAACATGGTAATCGGCAAATATGTGGGCTCTATTCAAAAGCTGACCCAGTTGCTGAGTCTGTCTCTGCACTGGAGCGAGGTGCTTCCTGATCTGCTCGAATCACTAGAGCAAGACCAAACCCAGATGCCTGATATCTATGAAGAGCTAGCTATTCGCTATCGCCAAGAGCCCTATCGGCTGAAGCTAGCCTACATTGAGCGGCGACTAATCAACACAATGAACCGCTCGCAAAAGCTCTATCACGGCGAATATTTGCAAGAGCAGGAGGCCAACCTCGATACCGTCGCCAACAGTGGCCAAATTTATCGCTCCGGCGACGATTTTTTAGGCGAACTACAGCTCATTCAAGCCAACCTCAAAGAAACTGGCCTAGTCTGCCAGGACTTAGAAGAGCTGATTTGTCAGGTGAAGATCTACGGCTTTAATCTGGCTCAGCTCGACATTCGTCAGGAGAGCACCCGCCACTCTGACACCATTAACGAAGTCACTGAATATTTGGGCGTATTGCCTAAGCCCTACAACGAGCTCAGCGAAGATGAGAGAAATGAATGGCTGATTGGCGAGCTGCGCACGCGCCGTCCGCTGATTCCAGGCGAGCTGCCCTTTTCCGAAAAAGCCACCGAGACCATCGCCACCTTTCGGATGGTTCGCAAGCTTCATCAGGAGTTTGGCCCCGGCATTTGTCAGAGCTACATTATCAGCATGAGCCACACCGCTAGCGATTTGCTGGAGGTGGCGCTGCTGGCCAAAGAGGCGGGCCTCTACGATCCGTCTACAGGCGTAGGTGCGCTCAAGATTGTGCCTTTGTTCGAGACGGTTGAAGACTTGCGCCGAGCCCCGGATGTGATGCGGCAACTGTGGGAGCTACCGCTCTATCGCGCCATGCTACAGGGCGGCTATGAGGCCATGGATACGGCCAAGCTTGATCCGGAAGCGGCCAGTACAGCGCTGCAAGAGGTGATGCTGGGCTATTCCGATAGTAATAAAGACTCGGGCTTTTTGAGCAGCAACTGGGAGATTCACAAGGCGCAGCAGGCGTTGCAAGCGCTTGCCGAAAACTATAGCGTGGCGCTGCGGATATTTCACGGTCGGGGAGGCTCTGTCGGTCGTGGGGGCGGACCGGCCTACGAAGCGATTTTGGCTCAGCCGGGTCGCAGCGTGGATGGTCGCATCAAAATTACCGAGCAAGGTGAGGTGCTCGCTTCCAAGTACAATCTGCCTGATTTGGCCCTTTACAATTTGGAGACGGTGACCACCGCTGTCATTCAAGGCAGCGTGCTGGGTAGCAGTTTCGATAGCATTGAGCCCTGGAATGAGATTATGGAGCGCCTCAGCGTCCGGTCGCGCCAGCACTACCGTGCCCTGATTTATGAGCAGCCTGATCTGGTCGAGTTTTTCCATCAGGTGACGCCGATTCAGGAGATTTCACAGCTGCAAATTAGCTCTCGTCCGGCTCGCCGTAAAGGCAAGCGCAACTTGGACGGGTTGCGGGCCATTCCCTGGGTCTTTAGCTGGACGCAAACGCGCTTTTTGCTGCCGTCTTGGTACGGTGTGGGCACGGCGCTCAAAGAGTTTATCGACGAAAATGCGGAAGAGCATTTGGAAATGCTGCGCTACTTCTATTCGAAGTGGCCTTTCTTCAAGATGGTGATCTCTAAAGTAGAGATGACGCTGGCTAAAGTGGACTTGCAGATTGCCCAACACTACGTTAGCCAGCTTAGCAGTGGCGAAAAGCTTGAAGATTTTCAGGCGATGTTTGATCAAATTGCGGCGGAGTTTTACCTCACGCGCGAAGTTACGCTGGCGATTACTGACCATACGACGCTGCTTGATGGCGATCCGAGCCTGCAGCGCTCTGTGCAGCTTCGCAATGGCACCATTGTGCCGCTGAGCTTTTTGCAGGTGGCGCTGCTGAAGCGGCTGCGGGAGTACGGCAATGATGCGGTGACGGGCCGGGTGCGATCGCGCTACAGCAAAGGTGAACTGCTGCGAGGGGCCCTCCTCACGATTAACGGCGTCGCCGCGGGCATGCGTAACACTGGCTGAAGGCTGGCTAACGCCCAGTTTAAAACCGCCGAGCTCGATACCGTATTGACTCTTGTCCCCGTGGTAGGTTATTACCTGCATTAATCAATTTAGTAGCGTGCAAGGCTGAGGGAGCGGATTTTCTACGCCCCTCTGTACCGATACTTACCCTGTGAGGAGTTCGAGATGATCACTGGTTTTAGCAAACGACTGGCGACTTTGGCTGGATGTGCGTTTGGTGGCTTAGCGGGTGGTTTAGCGATCGCCCTTGCCCTACAGTCCCCAGCCCAGGCCCAAGCTGCTTATGGCAGCTATATTGGAATTGGCCCGGCGGTTGGGTTTGGCGACGACGGGAACTTTGGCGTTGCGCTCAATGGCCGCTACAACGTTTTAGAATTGCCCATTTCCATTCGTGGAGCCGCTTTCTTTGGCGACGGCTCGGCCTTTGTACCGACCATATCCTACGATTTTCCGCTCAACTTTAATACTGAGATATACCTGGGGGCCGGGGTGGCTTTCGCTGGCGAAGGTTCTGTATTGGGCGATGGCACCGCCTTTGCAATTCAGCCTGGCGTAGACTATACGATGGACGAAAGCAATCTTGTTCTGTATGGCAACGCTATTTTTGCCATCGGTAATGATACCTCGACAGCGGTACAAGGCGGTGTGGGTATTCAGTTTTAGAGCAGAACCGATGTACTAAACACAAACTTTCCGCTACCATGAGCCCATTGCCATCTAGCCGGTCAAGTGGCAGCTGAGGGGTTTGCTATGCGCGATATGCGTCCGTTGGGTTCTGTTATTCAAGGTTCCTTGAGTAAAGGGCTAGAGGTTCGCCTGCACCCAGATGTGCTGGTCGAAGAAATGCGGGTGGGCAAGTTTTTGGTGGTGCAGGGCGTGCGATCGCGTTTCTTTTGCATGCTAACAGATGTGGCGCTCGGCACCGCGAGTCAGCGCATTTTAGCCAGTCCGCCGGAGCCGAGCAATATTTTCTTGCAAGAGGTGCTGGCCGGTTCGGGGACATATGGCACGGTGGATTTGACGCCGATGCTGATGTTTACGCCGGGCTTCGACTCCGCTCAGCTCTCGGGTGACAGGGTCAAGCAGTCTGAGGCCGCGCAGTCTAACGGGCTGGCTGCTTATGAGGTGAATGCGAGTGCGCCGCTTCAGCTCCTGCCGGTAAAGACAATTCCAGGTCATTTCAGCCAGGTCTACGACGCTTCAGAGCGAGACTTTCGGGCGGTGTTTGGCTGGGAAGATGACGTGCATCGGCGTAATTTTGCGATTGGCCAGCCGATTGATATGGAGGTGCCGATCTGTATCGATTTAGATCGCTTTGTCGAGCGCAGCAACGGTATTTTTGGTAAGTCGGGTACGGGAAAATCGTTTCTGACTCGGCTACTGCTCTCGGGCATTATCCGCAAGCAGGCGGCGGTGAATTTGATCTTTGATATGCACTCGGAGTACGGCTGGGAGGCGGTGAGCGAGGGCAAAGAATTTAGCACGGTGAAGGGACTGAGGCAGCTTTTTCCGGGGCAGGTGCAGATATTTACGTTAGACCCTGAGTCAACCAAAAGGCGGGGTGTGTATGATGCGCAGGAGCTGTACATCAGCTTTGATCAAATCGATGTGGAAGATTTGATGCTGATTAGCCGGGAGCTGAACCTGTCGGAAGCCAGCTTGGAGAATGCGATTATTCTCAGGAATGAATTTGGTAAGGGCTGGATCAATCGGCTGCTGACGCTGAGTAATGAGGAGATCCAGGAATTTTGTGAAGTGAAGATGGGCAGTAAGTCGTCCATTATGGCCTTGCAGCGCAAACTGACTCGCCTCGCGGAGCTCAAGTACATTCGCGGTAGCTGCCCGCACAACTATGTGAACCAGATTCTGGAAACTATTGATGCGGGTAAGCATGTGGTGATTGAGTTTGGTTCGCAGAGCAATATGCTCTCTTATATGCTGGCGACCAATGTGATTGCCCGGCGAATTCATGCGAGCTACGTGCGCAAGGCGGATCGCTTTTTGCAGAGTAAGAATCCGAGCGATCGCCCCCAGCCACTCGTGATCACGATTGAAGAAGCCCACCGCTTTTTAGATCCGGCAACGGCAAGGCAAACAATCTTTGGGGTGATTGCGCGAGAAATGCGTAAGTACTTTGTCACGTTGTTGGTCGTGGATCAGCGCCCGTCGGGCATCGACAATGAGGTGATGTCGCAGGTGGGCACGCGAATTACCGCATTGTTGAATGACGAGAAAGACATTGACGCCATTTTTACGGGCGTATCGGGCGGACAAAGCCTGCGCTCGGTGCTGGCAAAGCTAGATTCTAAGCAGCAGGCGCTGTTGTTGGGCCATGCGGTGCCCATGCCTGTAGTGGTTAGAACGCGGCCCTATGATGAACAGTTTTATAAAGAGATTGGCGATACGGCTTGGGAAGAAATGCCAGACGAGGTTGTTTTTAAGGCGGCGGAGAGTGCGATCGCCGATCTAGGCTTTTGAAGTCAATTCTTTTGGCAAAATACGTGTGCGCGAAGCGGCTGGACGCTTCTGCTTGGGAAGCGATCGCGCGTTAGCACAGTGGGCCAACTTCCCCCCTTTACTGCGATCAAACTGGTTGATTATTTCACTCTTAAGGCAAGTCTTCAGCCGGGGCCGCTGGTCAGGGTCAAGCTTGGAAACTGTCCAAGTGAAAACTAATTGTGTCCGTTTATTTTAGAATCGAACTTTGACACCGTATTAGCCACCTTTCTCTCTGGCGCTTTATTTTTCCTATGCTCTATCGCCGATTTGGTCGCACTGAACTGCAAATGCCCGTTTTCTCTTGCGGTGGTATGCGCTACCAGCATTCTTGGCAGGACGTGCCGACTGCTGATATTCCTAAAAAAAATCAGGAAAATTTAGAAGCGACCATTCATCGCGCTGTGGAGCTCGGTATTAATCATATTGAGACGGCAAGAGGCTATGGTACGTCTGAAATTCAGCTCGGTAAGGTGCTGCCTACTTTGGAGCGCGATCGCCTGATCGTCCAAACAAAAGTCTCCCCTCGCGCTAGCGCCAAAGACTTTCTCAAAACCGTCGAAACGTCCCTTGCCAATCTCAACCTCGACTACATAGATCTACTTGGCCTACATGGTATCAACAACGCTGAAACGCTGAAAAATAGCGTCCGGACTGGCGGCTGTGTCGATGCTGCCAAAAAGCTTCAAGCTCAAGGTAAAGTTCGTCACATTGGCTTTTCTACCCACGGCCCGACTCAGGTAATTGTCGATGCGATTGAGACTAATCTATTCGACTACGTCAACGTTCACTGGTACTACATTTTTCAAAATAACTGGCGTGCCATAGAGGCTGCTACCAAGCGCGATATGGGCGTTTTTATCATTAGCCCATCTGATAAAGGCGGTCATCTCTATAGTCCGCCGCCAGTCCTCGTCGAGTTATGCCAGCCGCTCAGCCCGATGGTGTTCAACGATCTGTTTTGCCTGAGTCACCGGCAGGTGCATACGCTCAGCCTGGGTGCCGCTCAGCCTTCAGACTTTGAGGAGCATTTAAAGGTGCTGCCTTTGATGGAGCAGGCCGACCAGATTTTGCCACCGATTTTACAGCGATTGGAGGAGCGGGCGATCGCCACCCTTGGCGAACACTGGTATCGCACTTGGCAAGACGGTCTGCCCGATATTCAATCCACCCCTGGCAACATCAATATCCCGATGGCCCTCTGGCTGGGCAACCTGGCTGATGCCTTTGACATGACTGAATACGCCACCGCCCGTTATAACCTACTGGGTGGCGCTAGCCATTGGTTTCCTGGCAACAGAGCCGATAAGCTCAGTGACTTCGATCTCACTGAAAGCCTGCGCCATAGCCCTCACGCTCAGACAATCCCGCAAAGACTTGCTAAAGTTCATGAGATGCTAGGAGGTAAGGCTGTCAAACGCCTTTCTCAGCAGTAGAGCGGGCCGGGTTTTCTCCCTACGGAGCCGCTCCGCGTTCCGCTTGCGCATGCCCGTAGGGCTTTACGACTCCGCTCAACCCTCATCATCACACCTGTTGGCTGAGCGGAGTCGAAGCCAATTTCCCCTTTCTCCCTTCTCATAATGGTCGCCCACGCCGCAAAATTCCAAGGTCAGTCCGCCCTCCTCTCCCGCGAGCTACTCACCTACTACCGCCACATTAGTCAGTCCCCCCTCACTGTCGTCGATGTCGAAACCACGGGCGCACTCGGCCACAATGCCCGCGTTATCGAAGTGTCTATCCTCAAAGCCAGCCTCTCTAGCGGCTTGGAGCACCAAGAAACTCACCTGATCAATCCCCGCGTAAAAATCCCTGAATTTATTACAAATATCACTGG
>JBAUIB010000414.1:0-4847 GCA_049680585.1 Phormidesmis sp. | reverse complement strand
TTTCTAACCACTGGCTTCATTACCGTCTTTATTACCCATCACATCCTGCTAATTGGATAGCTGCAATCATGAAACAGATACTCACAAAACAACAGACAAAACAACAGGGACTGGCTATTGTCTCCGGCATTATCTTCGGATTAGGGCTTGGACTCTCGCAAATGATAGACCGGCAGCGGGTACTGGGCTTTTTAGACTTGGCCGGTACTTGGGATCCGACTCTGCTATTCGTACTGCTGAGTGCGGTAGGCGTGACGGTAATCGCCTTTCGATTTGTCTTGCATCGCCACAAGCCTATATTTGCTAGATCTTTTTCTCTCCCTAGCCGCAAGGATATCGACGGACGGTTAATAACCGGAGCCGCAATTTTCGGCGTGGGATGGGGTATTTCTGGCTATTGCCCAGGGCCAGGGATTGCAGCGCTAGTGATGGGTAGCTGGAATCCGGTGTTGTTCTTACTGGCAATGGTTACAGGCATGGTGGTTTTCAACCGCTATGACGCTAATCAGCGAGATGCTGCGACTGCTCCAGCAGAGAAATCAGTCAAAAGTCTTTAACCACTTAAACGATCAAAATCTAGGAGGCATTATGCTATTTCGACAGTTATTTGATGAAGAATCTAATACGTACACTTATCTCATCGCAGATGAGCAAACCCGCGAAGCAGTTCTCGTCGATCCGGTGTTGGAACAGGTAGATCGAGATTTGAAGCTCCTGAAGGATCTCAACTTAACCTTGGTCTACTGTCTGGAAACTCACATCCACGCTGACCATGTGACCGGAACCGGCAAACTGAGAGAACATACTGGCTGTAAGGGGCTTGTTCCTGAGAATGCTCATACCCCTTGCGCTAGCGGCTATGTTAAGCCCAAGCAGGTGCTGACGGTCGGCAGTATCAACATTGAAGCGATTGAAACCCACGGCCATACCGATAGCCATATGGCGTATTTAGTCAATGGTACGCATTTGCTAACGGGGGATGCATTGTTGATCAGAGGCTGCGGGCGAACTGACTTTCAATCAGGGGATGCTGGAGAACTCTACGAGAGTATTACACAAAGGCTATTTACGTTACCTGATTCAACCTTCGTATATCCGGCTCACGACTACAGGGGTCATACGGTTTCTACGATTGGAGAAGAAAAAAGACTCAATCCTCGGTTTGTTGAGGTTGACCAGCCCAACCCATCGCTGCGGACAAAGCAAGACTTTGTTCACCTGATGAACAATTTGGGTCTGCCCATGCCGAAGAAGATCATGGAAGCGGTGCCTGCAAATGAAGCCTGCGGTCGGCTTGCTAAGGTAGCACTCAACTAATGCTAGTCGCGCTAGGTTACATACTGGCTGTAGGCGTTGGGCTTAGTTTAGGGCTGCTCGGTGGGGGTGGCTCTATTCTGGCTGTGCCGATTCTGATCTATGTAATGGGGGTTGAGAGTAGTGCTGCGATCGCAATGAGTTTGTTCATTGTTGGAAGCGTCAGCCTACTAGGCGTCGTGCCCTATGCCAGACGCGGCTGTGTAAACTGGAGAATAGCAGCGACTTTTTTGCCAACTGCGATGATTGGTTCTTATCTGGGTTCGCAGCTCGTTAGCTTGCCGTTGATTACGGATGCGGTGCAGCTAACGAGCTTCGCTATTGTAATGCTGGCGGCGAGTCTGCTGATGATTTGGAAAGGGAGTGGGAAGGGGAGAAGTATTCCTGCTGATACAGGCAATACTTCAGTATTCCTAGCTAGTCGGGTTCCGGCTTGGCTGCTTGTTCCCGCAGAAGGGTTTGGCGTTGGGGTGATCACCGGGTTTGTTGGTGTAGGTGGCGGTTTTTTAATCATCCCAGCATTGGTGCTGCTCAGCAAGATACCAATGAAGACAGCGGTAGGCACCTCTTTATTAATTATCGCTTTCAACTCAGCAACAGGTTTTATCGGCTATCTAAATCAGGTTTCTGTTGATTGGGTGCTCATGCTGTCTTTTACGGTAGCTGCCGCGATTGGAACGCTGATGGGCAGCAAGCTTTCGGAATCTGTTGAGGCTAGCAAGCTACAGAAAGGATTTGGTTACTTTGTTCTAGCAGTCGCTATGGTTGTTCTCATTAAACAATAGCAGACCTTATTTTTTGCGTTTATGCTTACGCCTTCTAGTAATCAACCTTGCGTCCGCAGATTTTTTCTTTTGTTGAACTGCCATTATATGGAACAACAATAATCGAAGAACAAATTTTGACATAGCTCATCGCTGGTTAACACTTTTGGCGCTGTGAGGCATCTCAGCTCTTTACCAGATGCTATATCCACGGTCTGCTCGGCGTTGTGCAACTGTCTCGAAGATTTCTAGTCATTCTTCGTAATGATCGCACACCACCTCACTACTCTGTTCTTGCAAAGCACTCACTCTCCCCCAACGTCGTAATACCAACCCACTGTCCAGACAGATTTTGCCGCACTTCATAAGAATAGTGGCGAGTGTTTTTTTCGCCAGTCTGGACGTTTCTATTTGTCTAGCTGATACTCCATTCTCAACCCTCACCTACACCTACTGACCCAAACTTCTTGAGTCTGATAAAAGCTCCCGCGCTGCTCCATCGGAAATCCACCGAGCAACGCGGCGATCCACACCTCTATCAGCGGCATTCTCAACTGCTGTTGAAGATCGATTAACCGTTGTGGTGAATCCACCTGCCCGTCAGATAAAGCCTGTACCCAGTCCGATACATTCTCTGCATGGGAGACAGCCAACGCCTGACTTTTTATATCGGCATCTTCTAGCGCGTCAATCATACCTAACACTGATAGCTTCTCTACATCGCCTGCTACAGAATCTTCATCGGCTTTGTTCTCATTCGGTAGGTCGTGGCTGATGTACGAGCGATTCACCAAGTTTGAAAAGTCCAGCTCCTGCGTCTGGCGGGTAAGCCCCTGAAGCCAGTCCCCATCCATCACTGGCCCGTCCGCATTGTGTGCATCTTGCCAATCTTCCCAAAGCAAATCGGCTTTTGTCTCGCATAGCCCCGCTAGCTGCACTAGAATGTCGCCCGCGACTCGGAGATGATCGCGCTGCTCTAGTCCGGCCAACTCACCTTCAAACTGAGACCATAGACTCAGCACGTCTACATTCTCTGGGACTTCAGCAGCTTCTTCCAACGCTACTTCTAAGTTCAGCTCCAATTGACGCACACTAACCATGAGCCACCTCAGACGTTTCTATAAAGTGTTTCTGCGAAGCGGCAAAGCGATCGCCCCACGGACATCCTGGAATCGGACATTCAATTGGCTCTAACCGAATCTCATCAGCAAAGAAGGTAATCCCAAACCGAGCATTCAGATAGCTCATCACATCTTTCTGAACGTACTTCTCTAGCTGACGCTTGCGATAGCCCGCGCAGTGGATTGGCGCAACTTCCAGCACTTTAGAACCATCTTGGAATACAGATACAGCGATCGCATGAATTGGCGCATCCTTCCTTTTCTCTCGCCAGATATATAAATTGGCGTAAGGCATCGTGTCCTCGGCCACCGGCAGCGAAACCGTCTCCATCTGCGCCTCATCGGAAGCCACGCCGGAAACCTGCTGCTGATACTGCAACCGCCGCTGCTCATTCAACCGTTGGCGATTGCGATAGTAAGAGCGCTTACTCGGACAGCGCTTCTGACGCCAGCAGCCGTCGCCTTTTTCCCCATGCAGTAGCTGCGTCTGACTCGCACTGAGCGGCGCACACTCCACACATTTTTTGGGAACCGGGCGGGCCATCTTCACGAACCAGAAGTAGAGTACGAGCTATCTGAAGATAGCTAAACAGGAGGAAAGATCAGCGGGATTGGTATATCACGATGCTTGCGATAAATTTGAAAGTCGCTATCTAATGTGAATACTGAACTCCGGGGATGTAGCTCAGCCATTCGCACTAGCTCCGCGTCCGCTAGTGAAGCTGGAACTGACTCGTAGCGCTTCATGAGCGTGAGAACGGAGGCAAGCTCAGACTCTAGGGAGAACACGACTTGAACCTGTCCTTGTTCTAAGTAAGGTAAAAACGCTTCACGAGCGCCTCTCACCCGACCCAGAAGAAACCAGGTTTCAGAAATGACCGCTTCACAAGTTAGGAGCGGTGGCTCTATCTGCTCCAACTGCTGCACCACCCATTCATGATGACGTTCACTTTGGTCAATCGAAGCAACTAAAGCGCTGGTATCAACGATGACTTTCTGAAACATCACTGCCCGTATCCTTCCATATAGGCTGGATTAGTCGAAAGGTCGCCAGGGCCTTTCACTGCACCGATCGAGGCGCGAGCCACCTCTGCAAAGGACTTAGGCTCCTCACCCAGCGACCGCGTTTCAGCCTGCTGGCGTTTGGCCTTGAGGAACTCGATAAAATCAAGGATTTGCCTTTGATCTGCTTCGGGCAGTGCTTCGAGTCCTTGCACGACTTGCTGGGAAAGCGGGGACATAGCTCTAGCTCCTGAAATATAAACGGCTCAACTGGGGTCTAACTGGTGCCGAAGCAAGCAAGCTGCCTCACGGCCTGAATCGCCTGCTGTATCAGGCTTCATCATACCGCAAACTACCAGACTATGTTTTTAGTCTGATTTTTAGTTTAACCCAAATAAATGTAATTATTTGGGGTTTAGGATGCTACCTTGGAAGATGTAACGGGCCAGTGCGCCTTTCAAAAGCCGTGGCCGCTCAGAAATCGGGAGCGTTTTCGCGGCGGTTCGACCCTGTATTTTCGGCTGAAATTATGGCTAAACCTGACCCTATTCCAACATTCATTGAGGTTGGCGCTTTGGCGAAGCCTTTGGTACCTGCTGTGGGTGAGCAGGATAAGCCAGTGCAGATGGACTGGGTGGATGAGTTT
>JBAUIB010000413.1:0-10202 GCA_049680585.1 Phormidesmis sp. | reverse complement strand
TCTTAGCGCTAGTGCCCAACTCCAGAATCGGAAAGAGATCGGTGAGGTAGTCACGCAACACATTGCCCGTCACCGAAATCACGCTCTTGCCCGCTTTGATCTGCTCGCAGCTAAAGCGCATCGCCTCTACCGGCGTCATTATTTTAATATCCAGCCCCGCCGTATCGTGCTCAGCCAGATAACGATTGACCTTTTCAATCAAATTCGCATCATGAGCACGATTAGGATCGAGCCAAAAAACAGTCGGCAACCCCGTCACCTTAGCGCGATTGACCGCCAGCTTCACCCAGTCTTGAATCGGGAGATCCTTGGTTTGGCACATGCGCCAAATGTCTCCTTTTTCTACGCGGTGTTCCATCAGGCTTCGCCCCTCTGCATCCACCACACGCACGCTGCCATCCGCCGGAATCTCAAAGGTTTTATCGTGAGAGCCGTATTCTTCAGCCTTTTGGGCCATCAGGCCGACATTCGAGACATTGCCCATCGTCGTCACATCAAACGCACCGTGCGCCTGACAGAACTCGATGACTGCTTGATAGATGGTGGCGTAACAGCGATCCGGAATCATCGCTTTGGTATCGTGAGGATTGCCGTCGGGTCCCCACATTTTCCCGGAGGTGCGAACCGCAGCGGCCATAGAGGCGTCGATAATGATGTCGCTAGGAACGTGGAGATTGGTAATGCCTTTGTCAGAGTTGACCATTGCCAGCGCTGGGCGAGCGGCATAGGTGGCCTGCAAGTCAGCCTCAATAGCGGCACGCTCATCCTCTGGCAGCTCTTGAATTTTGTTGTAAATATCTCCTAGCCCGTTGTTAGGATTCGCACCGAGCTTGGCAAAAGTCTCGGCGTACTTTGCAAAAACATCTTTGTAGTAAATTTTCACCGCATGGCCGAACAAGATGGGGTCGGAGACTTTCATCATCGTGGCTTTGACATGCAGAGAAAGCAAAATCTCTTCAGCTTTAGCCGCGTCAATCTCTTTTTCATAAAACGCCCGCAGCGCCTTTACGCTCATGACGGCAGCATCGATCACCTCACCCGCTAATACAGGCGTTTTCTCTTTGAGCACGGCGATGGTGCCATCATCTGCAACCAGCTCAATTTTCACCGCTCCCTCTGCTTCAATCACCACAGACTGCTCACTACCGTAAAAATCACCCGCCTCCATATGGGCCACATGTGACTTAGAATCGCTCGTCCATTCACCCACTTTGTGAGGATGCTTCTGCGCGTACTGTTTTACCGCTGCCGCCACCCGCCGATCCGAATTACCTTCGCGCAGTACGGGGTTGACCGCGCTGCCCAGCACTTTGGCATACCGCTGTTTGATGGCAGCTTCGGCCTCATTTTTGGGCTCGGCAGGGTAGTCGGGAATGTCATATCCTTTGGCGCGTAGCTCTTTGATCGCGGCGGTGAGCTGCGGAATAGAGGCGCTAATGTTCGGCAGCTTAATGATGTTCGCTTCGGGTGACTTGGCCAGCTCGCCTAGCTGAGTGAGGGCGTCGGGCTGGGTTTGTTCGGCGCTCAGATTTTCTGGGAAGTTAGCGAGAATGCGTCCGGCCAGTGAAATATTGCTGGTTTCTACCGCGATATTCGCCGCATTCGTGAAGGTCTTGATGATGGGAAGCAATGAGTAGGTCGCTAGCGCCGGCGCTTCATCTGTAAATGTATAGATGATCTTGAATGGTTGATCTGTCATGTGGTTCCCGTCATTCGCTTCAGAGATAGCTTAGACGGATCACGCGTCCTTGCCTAGATTCCTTGTCTAGATAAAGTCAGGGAATCACAGCTTCCTAGTTCAGGTGAACTTTTCTATCGCTGAGGTCGCGTAGGATAAATTTTTTCAAAGTCAGGGAGTAAGAAGATTCTCTCGCGGTAGGCTATGAAACATAGCAGTCTAAGTAAAGCGCAGTTTAAGCAAAGTTTAGCCAATACTTATTGCAATCAGGCACGGGGGATTTATGTCTCACACCGTCTCACCGGAAATTAGGTCATCCGAAATTAGATCATCCGAAATCAGATCATCTGGAACTAGAAACATCGCCATCGTCGGCCCTCACTCCAGCGGCAAGACCACGCTGTTAGAAAGTATTTTGTCGGTCACCGGGGCGATAGATCGCAAAGGCTCAGTTAACGACGGCTCGACGGTAGGCGATCGCGCTCCCGAGGCCAGAAGCCACAATATGACTGTCGAAGTTAATGCCGCCTACGCTGAGTATGGCGGCATTAGTTTTAGCTTTTTAGACTGTCCGGGCTCAGTCGAGCTGCTGCAAGAGACCACAAATGCCCTAGTCGGCGTCGATGCGGCGATTGTAGTGTGCGATCCAGACCCGGCGCGGGTGCTGATCGTCGCGCCCATTCTCCACTTTTTAGATGCCTGGGAAATTCCCCACATTATTTGGATCAACAAAGTCGATAAGGCCAACGCCAGCTTTAGCGCCGTTCTAGATGCGCTCAAAGGATTGTCTGAGCGGCCTTTGATGCCTCATCAGTATCCCATTGGCTACGGCGCTCAGCTCGTCGGCTTTATTGACTTGGTTAGCGAGCAAGCCTACCACTACCATCCGGAAGCTCCCGCCGATCCGGTGCCGCTGCCAGAATCGCTCGCCGCCGAAGAGAAAGCCGCTCGCGCTGAAATGCTAGAAACGCTGGCAGATTTTGACGATCATCTGCTCGAAGAACTGCTCGAAGAGATCGATCCGCCAGAAGCTGAAATTGTTCAAGATCTCAAAATGGAGCTGGGCGCTGATCAGGTTGTGCCTGTCTTCATTGGCGTTGCCGAAGCTGACTATGGCGTGCGCCCGCTGCTAGAGGCACTTGTGCGCGAAGCGCCTGAGCCAAGTGTGACAGCCGAGCGGCGATCGCACTCACTCCAGCCCACTCAAACCCAGCCAAACGACTCTCCTCTGGTCTCCCCTTTGGCCCAAGTCCTCAAAACCTACTACACCCCGCAGGGCGGCGGCAAACTGTCTTTAGTGCGGCTATGGTGCGGCACCCTCAGCGAAAACGACACCATCAACGGCGACAGATCAGGTGGCTTTTACAAGCTGATGGGCCAAAGTCAAATAGCCATCCAAACGGCCACAGCGGGTGAGATATTTGCCATCTCTCGGCTCAACAATGCGATCACAGGCGACACGCTGACCGTAGGCGATATCATCCCAGCCGCTTCTTTGCCAAAAGCAGAGGCCATTAGCCCGATGTATGCGCTAGCGATCGCCCCCGAAAAACGCAGCGACGAAGTCAAGCTCAGCAGCGCCCTCAGCAAGCTGCTCGAAGAAGATCCCAGCCTCCACTGGGAACAGCACGGCGATACCCACGAAGTCATCTTGTGGGGCCAAGGCGACATGCATTTGCAAATTGCCTTAGAGCGGCTCAAGCGTAAGTATCACTTGGTAATGGGCACGCACACCCCGCAGGTCGCTTACAAAGAAACCATTCGGCAGTCCGCCAATGCGGTACATGGCAAATACAAGCACCAAAGCGGCGGTCACGGTCAGTTTGGCGATGTGTATCTGGACATTCAGCCACTGCCACGCGGTCAGGGTTTCGACTTTCAGCAAAAGATTGTTGGCGGCGTCGTGCCGAAGCAGTACGTGCCAGGGGTGGAAATGGGCGTGCGCGAGGCGCTAGACCAAGGGCCGCTCGGCTTTCCGGTGGTCGATGTGGGCGTGACCTTAATCAACGGCTCGTACCACAGCGTCGATAGTTCGGAGCAAGCCTTCAAGCAGGCCGCTCGCATTGCCATGCAGTCCGGCATGGCCGACTGTCAGCCCGCGCTGCTAGAGCCAATTGCAGATGTCAAGATCTCAGTGCCCAGCAGCCTGACCTCGAATGTGCTGCGGCTGATTAGCACTCGGCGCGGTCAAATTTTGGGCTACAGCGCGAAGGAAGCTTGGCCCAGATGGGATGTAGTCACCAGTCAGCTGCCCGTGGCGGAAATGCAAACGCTGGTGTTGGAATTGCGATCGCTCACCTTAGGCGTTGGCTTTTTCAGCTGGCAGTATGCCCATCTCGCCCCCGTCCCCGAGAAAATCACCACTCAGATACTCGCGCGCACAGCTGCTGAGGAAGCCACTGCGTGATGCATTTACTAGATGCTAAGCCAGTGTTAAGACCCCGTTAAACTGGCTTTCTCCAACATTCGCATCCCTCGAATGCAGGCTTTCCCGCTGCGCTTTCCCGGTTCGATCGTGATAATGTCTCGATAGTTCATGCGCTAACACTGGCGTTCTACCCTCTAATTCTATCTTAGCTACGCAGCTTGACCTCGAATATGCTTCGAGAGAAAATTAGTGTTCGGGAAGCCACCCTAAGAGTTCGACAAGTCCGAACTTGAGGGTATAGAAAAAGGCACTTAAGCTAGTAATTGTAAACCATCCACCTTATATACATTCTCTGGAGGTAAGCATTATGGCACTTGTTCGTTTTCAACCCTTCCGTGAAGTAGAAGACATTCAGCGGCAGATGAATCGTCTCTTTGACGATATGATTACACCGAGCAATCAACAGAATGGTGTGGGCCTAGCGTTTACTCCCGCAGCCGAGCTTGAAGAAGCCGCTGATGCGTATCATCTTAAGCTCGAAGTTCCTGGACTAGAGCCTGATGATCTCAACATTGAGGCGACTGCAGAGGCGGTGGCGATCAGCGGTGAACGTAAGTCTGAGATGAAAACTGAGGACAAAGGCATGACTCGCACCGAGTTTCGCTATGGCAAATTCCAGCGTGTGATGCCTCTGCCAGGTCGCATTGACCATCAAAACGTTTCGGCTGACTACAAAAACGGCGTCCTCACGCTAACGCTGCCCAAGGCCGAAGAAGAGAAAAACAGAGTCGTCAAAGTTAGCCTTGGCCAATCTGTTGGCTAGCGCTTGCTCCTAAACGATAAAACATAGAATAGGTTCGGAGGAATTTACTCTCTCCGAACCTATTCTATTACCCAAGCTCAATGAAAAAACTACACCTCATTCGCCATGCCAAATCCAGCTGGGCTGACGATTCGTTAGCCGATATTGATCGTCCGCTCAATCCACGAGGGGTGAAATCATGCCGAGTAATGGCAGCTCAGATCGTTAAAGCGGGCTGTGGTTTTGAGCATGTCTTTTGTAGTCCGGCAGTGCGCGCCCAATCGACTATTGAACAGATCTCTCAAAATCTGCCGGATAGAGAAATAGTATGGCAGCTAGACGATGCACTCTATACATTTGACGCGCAGGATTTGCTGCGGTGGTGTCGTGGGTTGGACAATGCGCTCTCAGAGGTGGTGGTGGTGGGCCACAACAATGCGATGACAGATTTTTGTAATGAAGTAGGCGATCGCCCTATCGAGAACTTGCCCACCTGCGGGTATGTTCAGCTCGCCTTTGGCAGGGGCGCGTGGCAAGACCTATCCACAGGCTCGGCTGAACGCCTGAGCTTTCTCAAGCCCAAGATGTTCATGAAAAGCCTTTAAGACACTGAGTTTGTCCCCGACTTAATAGTAATCTTACATCTTGCAGTGCGTAGAGCTGTGAGTCCAGAGTCCACCTTGGATCATCGCTTTTGATAAGCTTTAGGCGTTGTTCCTGTCATCTGACGAAAGACTTTCGTCAGATGAGTTTGATTGGCAAAGCCGCAGTCTAGAGCAATGTCGCTAATTGAGAGGGCTTGCCGTTTCAGGGCTTGCTGTTTCAGTAACTGCTTGGCTCGTTCCACACGCTGTTGCAACAAATACTGATAGGGCGCGATGCCCACTGACTGCTTAAAAGATCGGCTGAAGTGGGATTCGCTCATGCCGATCAGGCTCGCAAAGTCCAAAATTGACAGATCTTGTGCTAAATTCGCCTTCATGTAATCAACAACTCGCGCCAGCTGTGATCGGGATAAACCGTTGGCTTTGTTCTTAAGTGAAGGCGAAGGTTTGCTGAGCGCATAGTTCCCCGCCAAACGAGCGGCGATCGCAGCTCCCAATGACTCGCCATATAATCTGCCTGATAGACAGCCCGTTTGGATTTCTGTCTTGAGCGCGATCGCTAATTGCCCGATTACCGGATCGTTGATTGAAAACTGTGGAATCAGTTCTATTTCACGCTGCTGAGCGGTTTGATTCAGCAAAGTTGGACAAATCGCAATCACCGAAAATTCGACTTCCTGATCCCAGTGTGTCCAATGATCTAGAAATGCTGGGATAATATCTACCTGGCCGTTGCCGTGTGCGTGGTGTTTAAATTCGCGGTCTAAGTAATGACGCTCTGCCTTGAAGCAACTTTTGGGGGCTGTGATCACCAGCGAATGTTGTAGAAGGTGATGCTCCACTGTTTCGTGGGGAGGATGGCGGTAGTGGGTGAAGGTTAACCCTTTCCATCCCGTATGGTAGCTAGCGATTAGGGGCGGGTGTGGAAGCACTCGCGCTGCGTCCTGTTGGTTTGTCAGATCAAGGGTGGCGGTTGCAGGCGTCATGATGGACTTCAACCCGGTCAAGATTTTTAAATCCCAGGCAAGGATATGCCCTAAGCAGGATTAGGATAATCCTAGCAGAATTGGATGAGACGACAGGTTGAGGCCAAGCCTATGGTGGGGGTGTCCTTTCATCTCCTTCACTGACCTCTTATGCCAGATCAACCTGCACCAGAAACCCGGCTGTTACGCACAGCATATGCAGCCTTCAACGCGCGTGATATTGACGCCGCCCTCGCCCTCATGACTCCCGACGTGCATTGGCCGCGAGCATTCAAAGGGGGTTTTGTCCGTGGGCCTGAAGCAGTCCGCGCTTACTGGATGGAGCAATGGCGCGAGATCAACGCACACGTCGAGCCGGTTGCCTTTCACACGGAGGAGGCTGGGCAAGTCTTAGTCGAGGTGCATCAGGTCGTGCGCGATCTGGCCGGAACCGTGCTTGCCGATGAGCACGTCGGCCACCGTTTCACCCTTGAGCATGGCTTGATTCAATCGATGGAAGTCTGCCTGCTTTCATCGTCCGGTCTTGGTGACTAACCACGCGCTCCAGCAAACAGAGGCTAACGTTCAGCCCCTTTCTGCATTCTACGCCTGACCTCGCTGGCCTCTGGCGCTGACTTGAGTTCGTTGGAGTACAATCTACTGAAAACCACAGCTAGGGTTCATAAGTCAAGTCTAGAGGAACCACAAAATGCAAAGTCAGAATGTAGATTCGATCCGAACGCTCTTTCAAAGCCGCTTAGCAACGCTTGAGCATCTGTTGAAATCCGCTCAGACTCACTTCGGTGATGACGAATCGTTTCTGCAAAAGCGCATCGCGGTGGATATGCTTCCCTTCGGCACACAGGTTGCGTTCACCTGCAATCAACCCCGCAACTTTGCTCTGTGGTGCGATGGCAAACCTGCGGATAATCTAGATCCAAATGTTGCCTCTCTTGCCCAAGCGTATGAGCACATCGCAAACACTAATGACCTGCTTTCGCGTATCAGCGCTGAAGATGCAAAGCTCGCTGACGTTAGCCGCATTGAGCTAGGCCAAGGGCCCTATCTTGAGCTGTCCGGTAGCGCCTATGTGAATGAATTTTTAGTGCCGAACTTTTACTTCCATCTAGTCACGGCTTACGACATTCTCCGCATGGCTGGGGTATCTATTGGGAAACGAGATTACATGATGCATTTGGTGCCGTTTATCAAAATGGAGTGAAGTCAAAGGCTAAAGAGTCAATCGAGATGCATCATTGCTAAGCCTTCATTCCTAACCTCTCAAGTCAGCAGCCAAAAGCTATACACACTCATCCGCAGATAGAACCTAAGCATGAAAGCCGTTGCCTATAAAACGCCTGGTCCAATTGATCGTGAGGATGCCTTGCAGGACATCACGCTTGAGCAACCCAAAGCCGAAGGCCGCGATCTGCTCGTGAAGATCAGCGCCGTATCGGTAAACCCGGTAGACACAAAGTTGCGCCTTGGTGCAGCGCCCGAAGGTGACTGGCGAGTGCTCGGATTTGACGGCGTTGGCGTGGTTGAGGCGGTCGGCTCTGAGGTGCAGAATTTCCAACCAGGCGAGGCGGTTTTTTATGCTGGCTCTATTGCCAGAGCTGGCACCAACAGCGAATATCACCTGGTCGATGAGCGCATTGTTGGCCGCAAGCCTACTAGCCTCAGCGATGCGGAGGCTGCCGCCCTTCCCCTCACGGCAATCACCGCCTGGGAAATGCTGTTCGACCGGCTGGAGGTAAACCGTCCGACCCCGCAAGGCGGCAATCTCATTCTGGTAATTGGGGGGGCGGGGGGTGTCGGCTCTATTACCATTCAGCTCTTGCGGGCATTGACCGGCCTAACCGTGATTGCCACTGCATCGCGCCCTGAAACCGAAGATTGGGTGCGCGAATGCGGGGCGCATCATGTGGTCAATCATCGTCAGGCGATCGCACCTCAGATTAAGTCGTTGGGTCTGGGTGCTCCTGGCTTTGTGTTCTCGACAAATCATTCCGGAGCACATTTGGCTGATATTGTTGAACTAATTGCACCGCAGGGCCGCTTTGGTCTGATTGACGATCCCAAAGAGCTTAAAGCCACCGCGCTGAAGACTAAAGCCGTGTCACTTCACTGGGAGCTGATGTTCACGCGATCGCTCTTTAACACACCGGATATGGCACAGCAAAGCCAGCTGTTGAACGAAGTGGCCGTACTAGTCGATTCAGGGCGCATCCGCTCCACCGCTACCGAAGTCGCTGGTAAAATCAATGCTGCGACGCTGCGTAAGGTACATGCCCAGATCGAAAGTGGCTCTGCGCGGGGCAAGATTGTGCTTGAAGGATTCTGAACGATAAAAGTACCCTTCAGGGGACTAGCCCTTCGGAATTACAAGATTTATGTTTGTGAATGAGGCGATATGCTTTCCTCCTTCCATACACTATCTGTTTTTGATGTCTTCCTAATATGAGTCTTCCTGTTATCGTTGATATTGCAATCGGCTTAGTTTTTATCTATCTGTTGCTAAGCCTACTGGCCTCCGAAATTCAGGAACTGATTGCAACCATTCTGCAATGGCGTGCAAAACATCTAAAAGACTCCATCGTCAACCTGTTTGCGAGTGACGTCCACTCTAGCCACAGCATCGAAAAAGCTAATAAACTCGCCAAGCAGGTGTATCAGCATCCGCTAATTCGTGGGGTCAACCAGGAATCTAAAGGATTCTTACCCAATCTGTTTAGAGGGATTACCTGGATCATTTCTCGCTGCTATCAATGGATTGTAGGTAAATCAGAGGGAGAATTTGGCGATCTCAGAACCGCACCTTCCTACATTCCTCGAGAAGCCTTTGCAACCAGCAATTCTAAATTCAAAGATGCGCTGCAGGCGATCGCTCTTTCGACATTATTTGTCTAAACTCCAGTAGCTACATGGAAAGAATCAAAAGGAAAAAACAAATGAATGAACCAACTGCTACGAGAAAGAGACCTGCTGGAGTTTGGATTACTTCCAGCTACTTCATTGTATCTACCGTATGGTCATTATTCTCTTTTTACTTGACCGACTCAGGCGCTATTCCAATCTCAACCGGACAGTCTGACATCTTCATAGAGCTTACAGCGATCGATCACTTCTTGACGATTATCGGTAGCGGTATCGTCATAGCCGCTGCGATCACTCTCTTTCTCCTAAAAAAAGCGGCTTTCTACCTATTTGCGATTAGTTTAGGGCTCGCAACCGTTGTTATCCTCCAAGCGCTGACGGCTGATTGGTTTACTGATCTTGGTGCCGCTGGCATTTTAGCCGCTGTCTTTATGTGGCTTGTCGGACTTGTGCCTTTCCTTTACAGCTGGCGGCTGAAACAAAAAGGCGTGTTGAGATAAAAACACTTCACCTTAACAGACGACTAAACACTAGCTAGCACCTGGAAAATCAGCAAAGGAGATAAGCAATGATACAAATGCTCGGCTAGAGAATGTTCAAACTATTAGCAATAACATTAGCGTGGCCGCTCAACTGAATCCATCGTGTGATTAAAAATGCTGGGCTAAAACCAACCCTGCAAGAGATTGTCGATCGTCTGACACCTTAACGGGCGGTGAGGAACCTCCTGAGCTATGGCATCAGGTTATTCAAGCTTGCATTTACAGTCCGCAAGGCGTCGCCAACCCAACGGCCAATTCGGCAGACCCCCCCAAGGCATTCTTTTATCCGACAGCGATCGCCTCTATTTTCTTACAGCAGCCACTCGTAGGTCTCAGGTATCTGCTGGGTTGGATCATTACCGGCA
>JBAUIB010000412.1:0-4034 GCA_049680585.1 Phormidesmis sp. | reverse complement strand
GCTCAATGATGCGATCTCTGTGGCCATAGACGAGATTTCAAAGCAGGATATTATCGGATGGTTTACCCACTGCTGTTACTGTAGTCAAAGCAATTGAGAACCGCTATATACTGCCTCCTATAAGGCTTATTTCACGAACTTTTATGCCTCTATTTGAAAGTGCAATTGGCGGTATTGCCGTTTCTGTATTTGACCAAGCGATAAATGCAGGCAAATATGCAGCGAAAGAGATTAGGGGCGCTTACAGCAAGGTTGAGCACGAGCAGCGTGTTATCACGGCTTGTGATGCCTACATAGATAACTATCTGAAGCGGCACTGCCAGATAAAAATTATGCCGGGGCTAATGAAAGAGCCCTTAGATTTAGAAACGATTTATACGACCGTTAAATTGCTTGATGATAGAAGTCGTCGGCCTTTTATTGGATTGGAAGAACTAGAGGGGGACTATCGGGCTCGAGGCAGGCGTGGCTTTGGGACTGACGATACAGAACGGTTCAAGGGCATGGACGTTGCCAACGGCAAGCAGTTTTTGATGGTGCTGGGCGGGCCGGGAATTGGCAAGTCTACCTTTTTGCGCAAAATTGGTTTAGAGACGTTGAAGAAGACCGGACAGATTCATCGAAAATGCATTCCTGTTTTCTTAGAGCTTAAAAAGTTTCGCGAAAAGCGGGTTGATATTAAACGGAAGATTGTTGAAGAGTTTGAGACGTGCAAATTCCCGGCGGCTGAAGCCCTAGTGGAGTCTGCTCTAGATCAAGGTAAGCTGCTGGTTTTATTTGATGGTTTGGATGAGGTTTCCCTACAGAATCTCAATCATGTTGTCGAACAGATCGAAGACTTTGTAGATAGGCATAATGGCAATCGCTTTGTAGCTTCTTGTCGCATAGCGGCCTATCGCAGTAGCTTTCGCCGATTTACCGATGTCACTATTGCTGAGTTTGATGACGAGCAAATCGAACAGTTTATCTATCGATGGTTTGGCTCGACGGAGGATGAAGCGCTAGGAACGGCTGATAAATATCGTGAGCTGCTTTTTCAAGACAAGCACGAAGCGACAAAAGAACTCGCACAGACGCCGCTGTTGCTGACATTTTTGTGCTTGGTTTACGACCGTGAACAGACTTTGCCAAGCAAGCGCAGTACGCTGTACGAACGGGCGCTGAACATCATTTTGCATGAATGGTCTGCGCAAAAGCGCATAGAGCGAGATCCCATTTATGAAGGCTTTCACCCAGAATTAGAGAAACTGATGCTTGCTAAGATTGCCTACGATAGCTTTAAGCAAGATCAGCTCTTTTTCTCTAAAGATGCTGTTACCGAGCGGATTTCAAAATTTCTTTCGGATACGTTAGATGCGCCCAAGTATTTGAACGCAGAGAAGGTGCTAACGGCTATCGAAGTACAGCAAGGCATTTTAGTAGAGCGGGCGACCGATGCCTATTCGTTCTCCCATCTGACTCTTCAGGAATATTTAACGGCGCTGCACATTGTAGAAGCTCAAAGAGAAGGAGAGCTGGTTACTGAGCATTTGTTAGATGAGGGCTGGCGTGAAGTCTTTTTGCTGGTGTCGGGCTTAATGTCGAACCGTTCGATTCAGCTTTTTACAGCAGTTGGTATGCAGGCCCGAACTTATATTGCTCCGTATCCAAAGCTTCAGAAGTTGGTGAATTGGGCTGCAGTAAACAGGGTAGGACCTTCGGAGTTGTATCAACGGACAGCTATGTTGGCCATTGCCACCGCTATCGCCATTGCCATCGCTGTCCACAGTATAGACAGCATCATCGCAAGAGCTAGCGGCAAAGCTAGAGCAAGGATTATAGATAGCGCTCTTTACAGCGCTATTGCTATTTACAGTGACAGCGCCATCTACAGTGCTAGAGCTAGCTCCGGTGCCATCGAGAGCGCTAGAGCTAAAAGCAGCAGCATAGCTAAGACTAGCGATAGTGCTACAGCCAGCGTCAAAGCTGCTATCTATAGTGCTATCGACAGTGCCAAAGCTAGCACTATTGACAGCGATCATAACTTTCTCAATGCTCAATTCTTCCAGTTGATTTCGACAAAGCTCTCGAAGCATCAAAGTCACCTCCCTGACGATGATGCTTCGCTTGAAGCGTGGCAAGTATGGGCAAATCGGCTTCAGGTTATTTGGCTGGATGCTCTAGAACTCAATGCAGATGATATTACTTTCTCTTACGAAGAAGCAGAGGCATTCCGAAACTATCTCTACTCCAATGAGCTACTCATTCGGTGCAAGGAGGCTGCTATCCGCGTGTCTCGCAGTGAGTGGGAGGCGCTAGAGCAGCAGTTGTTAACAATGGACGATGGCACCGCGACCGCTGAAGCATAGCGCTCATCATCGCCATACTGAAGACAGAACAAACCCACTGCATTCGCGCCCCAGCCACAGTTCAAGAGAGCACAGCCAATCCAGGAAATCCTGTTTGCCTACACGAAAAAAGCTCGCCGCATCTTGCCTCAGAGCCCCGGACTCGGGGACGGGGGCCAGCCCGCAAATCACCTGATCTTCCGTCCGATTAAGGCGACCTACTCATCAATCGCACCCCGCAATCGTCCCTCACCATCGGAAAATCGCCCCGCATCGCTCAGGAATGGTTCAGTCATCAACTGCACTTTATCAGTCGCACTCCGCAATCCTTCAGCCACCCACTGCATTTGAGGCCGACCACTCAGCGATCATTCAGCACCACACTGCACTTGATGCGGACGAGTCAGCGATCGCCCAGTCACCAACTGCACTTTATGAGTCGCACGCTGCATCAATCGCGCTGCATCTCGCCGCTATTCCCGTCTGCGCGTTTAGTCGGCACTACTTGAATCAGTCCAGTATGAAAGGCTTTGTCGTCTGTGATAATAGGTAAGTTCTCGAGTTCTGCTTGAGCCATCAGCATTCGATCAAAAGGATCGCGATGATTAATCGGTAGGCTTCCAGCTCTAAGCGCGTGAGCGGTAGTCACAGCTAGTTCGACAAACTTTGCTTTCTTCAGCACCTGTGTATAGTTCTCTACAAGATTCTCAGCATCAGGAAGTTTGCCGATGCGATACTTGGTCGCTATTTCCCAAGCGGAAGCACTGCTAACAACAATAAGATGATCCGGATTGCTAATGAGGGCTCGACTGTCATCTTGCAGCTTCGGATCATCAAAAACCCACCAGAGCAGAATGTGAGTATCAATGAGATATTTCATTCCCAGCGTCGAAGCTCTTCTTCAGGCAAAGGTTCAAAAAAGGCATCACCGACAGAGCCCTCACTGAGACCTGGTTTTCTGGGCTGCTGAGGTTCTTTGCCTAGTCCCAAACGAAAGTAGTGAATTAAATCGTAGATTTCGGCTAGCTTTTCTTCAGGAATCTCTTGCAGCTCTTGAACGATTTTTTGAATCAACATAGTGCCTGTAGCAGTAGAGAATCTAGCTTGTCTAACAAATACTATAGCGGCAAGCTATTGCCCACGCCGCAATCTTCGACTGGGTGGCCGGTGTAGCACGGTTGACGCAGCCAGACAGTAGATTTCACCTGCGAAGACTTTTTGCCGGGATAGATTGCTTGAGCCTCTTGAATTCGTCGAGGATTAATTCACCACACTTGACTCACGGCAAAAATCAGCCTATGTTTTTTAGCTAAGGTCGTGATGCCTATCACACCTGTTTCTTCAGAACTCAATCAACTCAAGCGCCATCGGCAGGTGTTAGCAGCACCCACCGACGGCTAAGCTCACAAACTGACACAAGCAGTCTGTGGCTTAAGGGAAACTGTACCTTAGCCACCCCGATTTGCATACATTTTGCGGAGTCGCTAAGTTGCGTTGAGTTCTGGTTTCCTCCCCAAACTCGTATTTTTGGAGACCAGATCTCATGTTTATCCCTTCTTCTGAGGGCGCTGCGGCGTCCACTCCCGCTGCTGCCATGTCGATAGCAGCTGGTCGCTCAACTATTCCCCCCATCCCTCGCGAGCAAGTTCGCCATCTGCTATTCGGCACACCATCCGCGGTGCGCTCCACCATTGCACTGCTCCGCAC
>JBAUIB010000411.1:0-13030 GCA_049680585.1 Phormidesmis sp. | reverse complement strand
TATCGCTGCCAAATGGCCAAGTTGTAGACGATTACTTCGTGAGTATGCGCCCTGATATTGCGACGGTGCTGCCGATTACTGCCAGCGGCGAAGTCGTCTTCGTCCGGCAATATCGCCACGGCATCGGTGAAATTTTGCTGGAGCTGCCAGCGGGTACGTTTGAGCCGGGGGAGTCGGCAATGGCAGTGGCTAAGCGGGAATTGAGTGAGGAAACGGGGTATGAGGCACCAAATTGGGAGGCGATCGCCACCTTTTACAACAATCCCGTTAAGCAGAACAATCGCATCCATCTATTCAAGGCAGAAGCCGCCCACCTCGTCAGATCTCAGCAGCTAGATGCGACCGAAGAGATTGAAGTGGTGCTCAAGCCGATTGCCGCCATTCCTGAACTGATTGCATCCGGTGAAATTTGCGTCGCCGGAACCATTACGGCTCTGGCGCTAGGGCTATCGTTGGCCCTTTAAAGCCGCCGATGAGGCTATCTGTTGTGGTCCACCATACTTTAAGAAGGCTGTACCAGCCGCGTAAACGACTCGCAGCATGAGGTATCGTTGTAGGCCCTGTCTGTATTCAGTAGAGGCTGCGTATCTGGGCAGATATTAAAAAATCTACTAAATTCCCATCGGGATACCGGGGATTATGGCAGAATTTACAAAGCAGTTCTCCGTAAACATCACACTAGGAAATCGAAAAGGTAACTCTAAATCATGGCACTTCAACTAGGCGACATTGCTCCCGACTTTTCGCAAAAGTCCTCAACGGGCGACATTAACTTTCACGAATGGGCGGGCGATAGCTGGGTCGTACTCTTTTCACACCCGGCTGACTACACGCCCGTTTGCACCACCGAACTAGGCTTGGTTGGCTCTTTGCAAGCCGAATTTAAAAAGCGCAATGTCAAAACCATCGCCCTCAGCGTCGATGGCGTTGAGTCGCACCAAGGCTGGATCAAAGACATTGACGAAACTCAGAACACCACGGTGAACTACCCGATTCTGGCGGACGATGACAAAAAAGTCGCCACCTTGTACGGCATGCTCCACCCTGAGTCGAGCACTGGCAACACTCTCACTGTGCGCTCTGTATTCGTCATCGATCCCAATAAAAAGATCCGCTTGACAATCACCTATCCGGCCAGCACAGGCCGCAACTTCGATGAGATTTTGCGAGTGATTGATTCCTTGCAGCTGACCGACTACCACAGTGTGGCCACGCCCGGCAACTGGCAAGATGGCGGTGACTGCGTTGTCGTGCCGTCTATTTCTACCGAAGATGCCAAGAAGAAGTTCCCTAAAGGTGTCACTGAAGTCAAGCCTTACCTGCGGATGACGCCTCAACCGAACAAGTAGGCGATCCTTCCTCAGAAAAATTAAAACGGCACGCTGCGAGTGATTGCAGTGTGCCGTTTTTAGTGGGTAAAAGAATCGACAAATTGAGAATCTTAATTCCATCAAAACCCATTTATGGCTTTGATTTTAATGCCATCGTCAAACTGGCTAAACCAGACCTCTCCATCGCCAATCATCGCCCCTTGATAGTTAACAAACAGACTGCCGTAGTCAGCATTGGCCATAGCAGTTATGACTGGTGCAGTGACCACTTGGTCGAAGTCGGCAAGCAGCTCATCGGGAGTTCTGTAGGTATTGAGCGGCTCACCGGCGGCATAGGTGGTGAAGGGATAGTGTACTAAGTTGACAATGGTGTTGCGATCGCCCGCCACACCAGCCGCTCTTATCTGCGCAACAAACTCTTTTACCGCTTGTGGATCGTCTATGCTGGCAATTGGTAGTCGGTTGGTCACAGCGCTTTCTGGGCCTGTCTCCTCAGCCGCTGTGCTAGGGGAAGCTTCAGCTCCAGACGGTTGAGAAACAGACGGCTGAGAAACAGGTGCTTCTGGTGAGGGTGAGGGTGATGTTTCAACCGTGTTCAGTTCTTCCTCGGGAGCTTTACCCGTGCCACTAGTTTGTGAAGGCGGCACCGTATTTTCTGGCTGAAGCGGCTCGGATACAGGCGCGCCACAGCTGAAAACCGACAGACAGAGCAGTCCGCCCACGCAGCTCACCATCAGCCTGACGGGCGCTCTTAAAAAACAGCTAGAAACACGATTGGCAGTAGTCATCTCAACTCAGTTCCTCGACGCACTATCTTCAGCCTGACGCAACACCTTCTCCTGATGGTTCAGCGTCGTCATTGCCACCTCCCAGGGAAAAGTAAACGACTGAAACGATTCGGGAGAGATTTTATCCACGTCCAAATCGCTCACTACCTGCCGCAAAATCGAAAATAGCTCTTGCCGAAACGCCTGCAGCTCCTGATAGGTGGTTGCCTGATCTACTTTCTCTATCAGCGCCAGAATCTCCAGATTATAGTCATCAGCCCGGTTTTTTTGGTGACCCACCAACCATAGCCGAAACTGCCAGATTCCGGAGAAGGTCAAGACACTCAGAGACAATAGCAAGCCCATCGTCTCGGCATACTGCACAAAAAAAGGCGGTCTATCTTGGGTGTAATACGCTTTCGCGCCCTCGTGCAGCGGAAATCCTAAGTTTTGACTGGCTTCAGGCGACTGAATGCTGGCTGCCCGAGGATTGATCGCGATCAGCTCATTGCGATGTTCGTACAGCACTTCCGTAATCGCTTTGACAATCTCTATCTCAACGCTGTCATGGGCGACCAAAAGCGCGCTCACGGCAATCACAGGTAGATCTTGACCAGGAACTGGCAGGCTCCCATCGTAGCTACCCTGCGGAATCACGGTGGGCTCTAAATAGGGCTGCGTGAGCTGCAATGCACCAATTTGTTCAATCGGCACTAGCTCAAATTGTGACGTTTTGAGCAGTTCACCAACTGCCGGGTTACCCAGTCCAATGATGCGAAACAGCGCATCGACCTCGCCATTGAGCAGCGCTTGATGGGCATTGCTGGAGCTCATCGGCTGGGCGCTCAAGTCTTGCGCTGAGAGGCCGTAGTGGTTAGCCAGCGGCCAAAATAGGGCGTAAGAACCGCTGCCTTCAGGCATCAGCGCAATCCGTTTGCCTTTGAGATCGGCCATTGAGCGAATGTTGGCGTTTTTATGAGCAATTAGGTGAAAGAGCTCTGGGTAAAGTTGGGCCACGGCGCGCACAGAAGGCTGCACAGGGGTGTCACTTTGCACCAGCGCCATATCGACCGTGCGGTCAGCCACATCACTCATATTTTGATCAGAACCCGGCGCTTCAACCACATTCAGACGAATATGGGGCATGTGCTTTTGGGTGACTTGAGCGATCGCCTGGCCAAATGCATAGTATTCGCCCGTCTGCCCACCTGTCGCCAGCGTCACAACTTGGACGCGATCACGCGATCGCATCAGCAGCACCCCACAGACCACCGCCGCCGTCACACTCAGCGCAATCAAAGCGCCCTGCAATGCCCCACCATCTCGAATAGCGCGTCTTACCTTCATGCCCAGCTTTTGTATCAGTGCCGACTCAATCTTTGGCGGTTTGCCAAGTCCCGTGAAACCCCAACGGCACCACGCCCGGTAGCGCCAGCTTACAGACCGGATCCAGCCGCTGAGCGTCAAAAATCCACAGCTCGCTGCGATCAGCGAGCGCACTGTAGACCACTTCTATCAGCCATCCTCGCTCCAGATTAAGCCGATCTGCCACATACAGCGGCTCGCTGCCATAGTGCCCCTCGCCCAAGTCATGCTCCAACAAGCGCCCCGTCTGATAGTCAAACTGACCAATCGCTCTAAACCAGTCCTGCGCAGCGCTGATCCCAGACCGGTGCAGCAGCAGGTAAGTATACCGCCAGGGCTGACCCCTCTGAGCAGCCTTCACCTGCGGAAATTCACAGTCGCGCTCCAGGACGCATTCACTGTTGAGTACCTGCCCGGTTTTAGGATTTAGCCGGAGCTGCCATAGGCTGCCATCGGCCGAGCTATCTACCTGGCCAGTAGGAATCTCTCGCAGCACCTCATTGATGTGAGTAAAGTCATCAAATCGGACAAAGTCCAGACGGACGTTGCCATCAGCATCGACACAGCCATTGCCAAAATGCCACTGAAACCAAGACTCAGCGAAGCTTTGCGAGATCACCTCAAGGCTTTGACGATCAACGACGATGATGCGGGTGCCGCGATCGCTCTGCCACTTCAGCGCGTCTGCATAGCTCTTTTGATTCAACAACAGCGGTAGCACATCGACCTTGACAGGCGAGATTAAAAACACCAGATACGGCCCTGCCATCACAAAGCTATGGACCAACGGCACATCTTTAAGCGCAATCACGCTCTGCTTGATCAAGTTGCAAGCGCGATCGCAGCGATAAATCGCCAAATCGCATTTGTAATTAACGCCGATGCTGTAAATCTCTCCCGTCAGCGGATCTTGCAGCGGATGAGCCGAAAATGGCTGAGTGGGCTTGAGCCATCCCAAAGATTCTTTGCCAAACGTCTGCAGCGTCTCTAAATCTAAACTGTGAGGATTACCGCCTTCCCACAGCGCCAACAGCCTATCGGCCAGCGCCAGCACAGAGGTATTCGCCGAATTCTTCAGAGTTGCACCGTTAAACAGCCCAGCCACATGCGCCCATATCGGCCCCGGATAGCGCATTCCATAGTTGCCATAGAGAAACTTATCCGCCTCACTCTCACGCTGATAGCCGTCTGTCTGCACGTATCGGTAAGTTCCCGTCGCACTGCCACCTTGAGCGTCCCCACCAATGGCCACCCGTAAAATTGCGCCATCTCCATCAAACCAATGGCCGACTGGCTCACCGCCTCGCTGCAATCGCCCGGTCCCATTTTGGTAAAATGTCCCGCGCAGTCCCTTAGGAATACGACCAGAAATCACTGGTAAGGGGGTATTGGCAAACTCTGAAGCGGGCTGAGCTAGCGCTTTATGCCAGGGCTGAGGCGATAAGGAAGGAGCAGTAACCGGCATGGGGGCATCCAAATAGCGGCAGTTCTCACGGTACCAGACAGAACTCTAGATGCCTGAGACCTATCTTATTGAATGGGTAATCTCAGCGTAAAGGCCGTTTGCCCTTTTGGCGTTCTATCCAGTTGTAGATCGCCCCTGTGAGCGCGGGCAATTTCTCTCGACAGACTCAGTCCCAAGCCAAATCCCTCACGTTTGCGATTACGAGAAGCATCTCCTCGATAAAACCGGTCAAAAATGCGATCGCGCGCCGCCAACGGAATATCTCTAGAGGCATTGGCTACCGTCACGGCAATCTGGTCGTCCTGCTGCTGGCCCACGACTGACAGCCATCGCATCGCCGAGTCCTCCGGCAGGTTGTATTTAATCGCATTGTCAATCAAGTTTTGCAGCACTTGAGTGAGCAAATCGGAGTCACCCTTCACCTGCAAATTTTTGCTCAGCTTCACTGTTACGGCTAGATCCGGAGCCAGCAGCTCAATATCTTCTATCAGCACAGCCAAAATCTCTTTGAGATTCACCGGGTCTTGTCGGAGACTCATTTGTCCGGCATCTGCCAGCGACAGCAGCAGCAGTTTACGCACAATCGTACTCAGCCGCGTCACTTCATCCATCAAGTTGCTCAAGCTCTGCTGCAGCACCGATCCTGGAGAAGCTTGTTGCATAGCTATCTCCAGCTCACCTCGCAAAATTGCCAGCGGCGTCTTCAGCTCGTGGGCCGCATCTCCGCTGAAGCGAGAAGACTGCCGAAAGCTGCGCTCCAGCCGCCTCAACATTTGATTAAAGACTTCAATCAGCTCGACAAATTCCACATCGGCGCTTTCAACCGGCACCTGCTGATCGAGCCCTTTAGCCGTCACCTGTTGAATTACGTTGGTCAGTCTGCGCACCGGATTCAGGGCACTGCCTGCGAGCACCCAGGCCCCCCCTGCAATCATCAATAGCGTGCCAGGAATCGCCACCAAAAAGATGCGGCGAATCGTTGCCATATCCTGATCGAGGGTTTGCAAACTCACGGCGATCGCCCCTTGCCCTACATCAGAATTGATTGTGCCGACTCGCCAGTTTCCCTTTCGCGTCAGCACCTGCGTAGCCACGACATCTGTCGTCAGCTTCGAGGGCACTACCTTTTCTGGCGCTTTCTCTAACTTGTCTAGATCTTGCGTGCCTGTCTCCAGCAAAAATCGTCTTTCTAAGGTGGCATCACCTAGCCGCGCATTCGTGATCGAATAGTGCAGCGTTCGCCCTTGGGTATCTACTGCTAGCAGCGTAATTGGCGTATCGATCTGCGTTTCTAGCTCACGCGGAAGCTCTCCGCCAAAGCTCTGCCACCACTGCGGCGATCGCGCCGTAATCATTCGCTGTAGCTGAGCCTCTAGCTTGGCATCCAGGCTGCTTAACTTCGCGACATAGATCAGCTGCCAAGCCACCAGGCTAAATCCCGCTAGCGCCATCCCTGCTAGCGCCACCGACAGCAGCGCAATCCGCAATCGAAAAGACCCTAGCTTCACTTTAACGACTCTCTGGACCTATGTTTTATATTCTTTTAAGGTTTGCTTCCTGAACGACCGTCGTTTATGAATCTTGTTCGTCGACAGCTCATCGTTTCAATCGTAACGAGCCCATTCTCAACCACCTCAATCTGAATCTTAGATCCATACAGCAAGCCCATTCCCATCAGCGGATCTGCTTCAGAGGCTGCGACATCTATCACTTGCGTTTGACCATTCCAAATAACACTTGCGCGATACATATCAAAGATTACGTCACGACCATCGCCCAACGTGCCAACGTCACGGAACAGCCAAGGTAATTCGAGAGAGCTAATTACAGAAGAGGGCAAGGACAGAAATCCCGTAAATCCTGTATCAAGCACGGCCTCGACCATCACTTTTCTAGCGTCAGCGCGACCGACAGCAACTCTAACTATAGCTTCACAATTTTGATTCACAAAGCCCTGTATCATCCTTAATTTTTGAGGCTCCGCGAACCGAATCGGTAGACAGCCCTATGCCCAATCCTTACTACCCAGGGTTGAGCATCAGGATGTTTTTCATAGAGTCTGTCCGCCGCCACAATTGCAGTGTCCGCTAACTCAAAACTACCTGTTTCGATATCGATTGCAACAATTTTGCCGTAGTTATCTGCCTCGAATTGTGGCTGTACTTTAGTTTTGTAAATCTCGTCGCCGCGTCGCGCAAATTCTTCTTTGCTATACCGGGGCTGTCGCCTTGTCATAAATCCAAGCTCCCTACAAAACCTATGTACTTACAGATTTTAAACGAATTAGACCCTGCGTCGTCTCATCACTCGTTTAATAAACCAAATGAGGGTTACCGCGATCACAACGATAGAAACAACTTTAGCAACCGGAGCCATCCAAGCCCCAATCCGTTCGTACTCGCTGCCTAACCAGTAGCCGCTCATCGTCAAAAAAGCGGTCCACAGAATTGTCCCGACTGTGGAGTACAGCAAAAAAGGCACCAGCGCCATCCGAGTGACGCCGGCGGGAATCGAAACATAGGTGCGAATACCTGGAATCATCCGGCAAAGGCCCACTGTCCAAGGCCCGCGCTTGATGAACCAGCGCTGTGCATTGTCCAGATCCGCGCTCGAGAGCCCGACCCAATGACCGTAGCGATCTAGCAGTGCTTTCAGTCTCTCTAGTCCTAAGTACCAGCCAACGTAGTACCAGAGCAGTGCACCTAGCAGTGAGCCGGCTGAGCCAAAGGCGATCGCCACCTGTAGATTCATCTCCCCACGAGAGGCCGCAAATCCTGCCAGTGGCATAATCAGCTCAGACGGAATCGGCGGAATCAAGTTCTCTAAAAACATCATGAACGCGATCCCCCAGTAGCCAAACACGGTAACCATATGGGTTACCCAGGCCAACACATTTTCAGTCATTAATATCGCGTCCTCAGCCAAGACATTCTAGTTATTTCTCTATTCATATTAGGCAAAGCACAGGCTCTTCCTTGTAAGGGGGCAATTTTTGGGCGGCAGGTCAGCGATTGGCTATCATAAAGCCATGAAATGTACTGGCAAACGCAGCGAACTGATTCAAGCAGGTAGCGAAATCATTGCGCGTCAGGGATTTAATGCGGCCAGTCTAAATGACATATTGAGCACAGCGGGCGTGCCGAAAGGATCGTTCTACTACTATTTTGCGAGTAAAGAAGCGTTTGGACTCGCGATTGTTGACGAGTCTGGCGCTCAGTATCTCGACCAGCTCCAGCGCACGCTAAACGACACACAATATGCGCCTTCGCGTAGGCTGCTTAACTACTTTAAAGCAGGCATTGCCAACATGAAGGACTGCCATTACGCAGAAGGCTGTCTGCTTGGCAATTTAGCTCAAGAGCTAGCCGCACAAAATGAGGTCTTTCGCGATCGCCTCAGCAAAATATTCAGCCAGTGGGAGCAGTGCTTTGCCCAGTGCCTACAAGCGGCTTACCTGGCCGGAGAGATTTCTGACAATAGCTGCATCCCAGCCCTAGCCAAATTCATTCTCTCTGGATGGGAAGGCGCTATCTTGCAAGCTAAAGTCGCCCAGTCCACAGAACCGATGGAAAATTTCGTCGGCGTCTTGTTTCAGCACGTTTTGAAGATCTCTACCCCTAGTCAGATTTAATCATCGCTAGTCAGCCGCTACTGTACTTAGCAGCATAGACTAGACGACTGGTCTACTATTAAGCGCCGTCAAGAACTATACATACATTACAAGGAGTCCATCTTTTGGCCGAGTCACCAAACGCTGAATTGCAAAACAAAGTCGTCATCATCACAGGCGCAAGCAGTGGCCTAGGCGAAGCGACCGCCCGCCGACTGGCAAACGGCGGCGCGAAGCTGATGCTAGCGGCTAGAAGAGAAGATCGCCTCAAAGAACTGGTAGACGAGATCACAAAGGCAGGCGGCACTGCCAACTATCAAGTCACCGACGTCACCGATCGCGAGCAGGTCAAAGCCTTAGCGGGCGCAACCCAGAAAGCCTATGGCCGGATTGACGTACTGATCAACAATGCCGGACTGATGCCGCTCTCGCCTCTGGATGAAACCAAGGTAGATGAATGGGATCAGATGGTAGATGTCAACATTAAAGGCGTGCTGTATGGCGTTGCGGCTGTCTTACCGATTATGCGACAGCAAAAATCCGGTCACATTATCAATACCTCTTCAGTTGCCGGACACAAGATATTTCCAGCAGGCGCGGTTTACTGCGCCACTAAGTTTGCGGTCAAAGCCTTATCTGAAGGCATTCGACTTGAATCTAACGGTGAAATTCGCTCGACCAATATCTCTCCTGGCGTGGTAGCGACTGAGCTGACCGACACGATTTCTCATGACGACACCGCTAAAACTGTCGGCGAGATGTATGAGGTTGCCATTGACGCTGATGCCATTGCTAGGGCTATTACTTACGCCATCGAGCAGCCTGCCGATGTCGATGTGAATGAAATGATCATTCGACCCACCCAGCAAGAGATGTAGGCATCTAAACCGGCGTCTAAACCCCGTCTCTAAGCCAATCCTTTCCTAATCTTTGATATATATGACCTCTCAACCCAACGTCCCCCAACTACTGACTCCGTTTGATCTCAACGCCGATCTCTTCGTCAAAAACCGCATCGCCCTAGCGCCGATGACCCGTGCTCGCGCGGACGCAGATAGAGTCCCCAACGCCTTGATGGCAGAGTACTACGCTCAACGCGCAGGGGCAGGACTCATCATCACCGAAGCGACCACTATCTCCAAGCAAGCCAACGGCTGGCAAAACTCGCCCGGCATTTACACGCAGCCGCAAACCGAAGGCTGGAAGCAGGTTACCGAAGCGGTTCACGCACAAGGTGCGCTAATTTTTTTACAGCTATGGCATACGGGCCGCGCTTCTCACAGCAGCTTTCAAGAAAATAATCAGCTTCCTGTCGCGCCGTCAGCGATCAAAATAGAAGGCGCCAAAGCCCATACGCCAGAAGGCGAGCAGCCGTATGAGGTGCCGAGAGCCCTGAAGACAGAAGAGATTCCTGGAATTGTAGAAGACTATCGCCAGGCGGCTGAAAATGCGAAAGCAGCAGGGTTTGACGGCGTCGAGGTGCACAGTGCTAATGGCTACTTGCTTGATGAGTTTTTGCAGTCCAAATCTAACCAGCGAGAAGATCAGTACGGCGGCAGTCTAGAAAATCGTACTCGCCTTTTAAAAGAAGTTGTGGAGGCGGTGCTAACCGTGTGGCCAGCCAGTCGTGTGGGCGTGAAGCTTTCGCCCAACGGCAGCTTTAACGATATGGGTGCACCTGATTACAAAGAGACGTTTACCTACGCGGCGAAGCAGCTCAATGCTTACAATCTCGGCTATCTTCATGTTGTTGATGGCTTGGCCTTTGGCTTTCATGAGCTGGGTGAACCGATGACACTTTCAGAGTTTAGAGCGGTTTATGAGGGGCCGTTGGTCGGCAACTGCGGCTATGATCGCGCTGAGGCCGAGCAGGCGATCGCTGCCAACGAAGCCGACATCATCGCCTTTGGTCGCCCCTATATCAGCAATCCCGATCTTGTTGAGCGATTTGCCAACGGCTGGTCGCTCAATTCAGAGAATGATCAAGACACCTGGTACTCGCCGGGCGCTGAAGGCTATACCGACTATTCGACCTATGAGGAAGTTCAGCAAGCGGCCTAAAGCTGAGTATCAGAACCGGGCATCAGAACCGGGCATCAGAATGCTCATCCTCGGGCTGTCGAAACCGATAGCCAACGCCCCGAATGCTCTCAATCCAGCGGCTTTGCCCTTCGATGTCGATCTTTTTTCGCAGCCGCTGGATGCACACATCTACGACATTCGTGCTGGGGTTGAAGCTGTAGCCCCACACGTGCTCTAGCATTTGCGTGCGGGTAAAGACTCTGCCGGGCGATCGCATCAAATACTCCAGCAAGTTAAACTCCCTAGTGGTCAGCTCCACTATCTGCTGATCGCAAACGATAGTGCGGGTAATTCGATCTAGCTTAAAAGGCCCAACGGTCACCAGATTTTGACTTTCCCCGCCGCTGCGACGCGCCACCGCGTACATTCGAGCGACCAGCTCTTCGACAAAAAAGGGCTTAGCAATATAGTCATCCGCACCCAGATTCAGCCCTTGCAAGCGATCATCTAGCTCATTGCGCGCCGTTAGCAAGATCACTGGCGTGTTTCGCCCTGCCTGCCTCAGGTCCTTGAGAATAAACAGTCCGTCTTTTCCCGGCATCATGATGTCGAGCACAATCACGTCGTACTCGTTTTCGAGCGCTTTTTCGTAAGCCACATCGCCATGGTCACAGTAGTCCACAACAAATCCATGCGCTTTGAGCCCAACCTGTACAAAGCTGGCAATCTTCGGCTCATCTTCTGCAAACAAAACATGCATATGCGATCGCATCTACAGCGTTAGCAACACAGACATTATCTCGCTAAATCATCCAGTCCACTCGTCATTAGATAGCGCTGATCAGTCAAAAGGTAAGCGTAATCCGACGCATTTAGGCCATCGTGCACTTCATTAAGATTAGCCACAATATCGACTAAGCGGTGATGTGTCGGTGCTAGCGAGCTGATCCGGGCGCTGGCAATTGGAATCGTCATACTTGAAATATCTAAGAACGTCGTTAGGCGGCTAGCCGTAGTGGCATGGTGAGTAGGATTTAGCAAATCATCTTCATACGTCAGCAGCAGATAAGGCACTTCGCGGAGAATGGCCGCCGCCTCTATCCGCCGATGGTCGAGATACGTGAGGCACGCTAATAGCTCGCTGACATCGACGATCATTTTGCCTTCCTCCGGCGAAGAAGCTGGTCTATCAAAGCGATAGTTAGCGCTGTAGGCTTTAAGCAGAGCGATCGCGTGGTGCAGCGCATTTCGCCGATTGACATATATCACCCGGCAGCCGCCCCGATGCAAATCCTGCAAAAACTGGTTCGGATCTGCCAGCCGCTGCACCCGGCAGAGCTGCTCTACCGATACATGAAAGCCATACACCTGCTTGCTCGACTGGCGCACCCGCTGATATACACTCAGACGAGGCAGCGTCACCGCTCGGCTCAAGATATCCGCTTGAAACGCGATCGCCTCGTGAGCTTGAAACCAGTCAAAAAGAATATGGCTACCGCTTTGACTAATGTCAAACACCACGAAGCTAGGCTTATGAGCCCGAGAACCCAATAGGGTCTGAAAAGTATCTATCCAGCTACTAGCCAATCGCTAACCTCTATGCGGCAAACACCCTCTGACCGAATTTTGATAAAAGCTGTCAAAATCAGCAGTAAACTCAAAGGTTGAAGGGCCTACTTCTATCAAAATACCCTGCTTAATTGCCCTTTCAACAAACCACTATGGCCACTCTCCTCCGCACTCCCTTACATGCGCTATGTCTTCAGCAGCAGGCGCGAATGACTGGTTTTTCGGGTTGGGAAATGCCCGTCCAGTTTGCTGGCATTCTTCAGGAGCATCAGGCCGTGCGCGAAGAGGCTGGCGCATTTGACATTTCGCATATGGGCAAATTTATCCTCACGGGCCCGGATGTGATCGCTCAGCTCCAGCGGCTAGTGCCTTCAGATCTCTCTAAGCTCACGGAGGGCAAAGCTCAATACACGGTTCTACTCAATGAGCAGGGCGGCATTATCGACGACCTGATCGTGTATCACCAAGGCCAGAAAACTGGCCCAAAAACCGGCCAGCAGCAGATCACCCTGATTGTCAATGCAGGCACCACTGATAAGGACAAAGCTTGGCTACAAGCGCACCTCTCAGAGAGCGTGCAGCTGGCCGATATCTCACGTGAGCAGGCGCTGATTGCGGTGCAGGGACCGGCGGCAACTGAAAAGTTGCAGTCATTGGCCAGTGGTGAAGATCTGCGATCGCTCCCCCGCTACAACCATCTCATCGGCACACTGCTCGGCCACCCCGCCTTTTTCGCTAGAACTGGCTACACCGGAGAAGACGGCTTTGAAGTGATGGTCCCTGCCGCTGCGGCAGCTGACGTTTGGCGATCGCTCATGAATTTGGGCGTTGCGCCCTGTGGACTTGGCGCGCGCGATACGCTCAGACTAGAAGCCGCAATGGCCCTGTATGGTCAAGATAT
>JBAUIB010000410.1:0-33758 GCA_049680585.1 Phormidesmis sp. | reverse complement strand
AAGGCCGCGGGGGAGTGCTTTTTTCATGGGACTGGATAGGGTCTTAAGGGCTTTCGGCTTGCAGCACACCGTTGCGATCGCTCAAATCACTCAACCGCGACCGGTAGCCACATTTAGAGCACACGGTACTAGGGCTCTGCTCTGCCGTCGGCACACCCACCGTCGGCGTGTACCAGTCGATATAGACTCGCTGGCATTGAGGGCATTTCACCATAATATTTTTGGGCGGAGTGGTCATCTTAAAGGCCGCTTACTGAAGGTCATTTATTGGGAGCGTTCACTGAAAAGCCTGCTTACGACGGAACCCCTAACTTGCCTAACAATCGCCCGTCAAGCACAGCGAGCCCTGACAAAATTAGGGCCACGCCTATGATCGCCGCGCTATCTAGCCGTTCATGCAAAAACACGGTTCCCAATATCAGAGCGCTCAGCGGCACTAAAAAGGACACCAAAGACGTATTCACCACCCCCGCCTCTGCCAGCAGACGAAAGTAGAGAAGATAGGCCAGCCCTGTTGAAAATATCCCTAGAGCAGCCACGGCCAAAAAGGCAGACCAGCGCCACTCGATCAGCGAGCCATCTGCTATGAACGGTCCTGCTGTGAATGGCCATTCTACAATTAGCGTCAGCGGCACGATGATCACCGCGCCCATCGTTACCGTCATGGTCGAAATCAGCTGCGACGGAAAAGCCTTAAACCGCCTCCCGGCAAACCCTGCCACCGCATAGGACAGCGCGGCTCCCAAAATAGCCAGCTCACCGATCCCTTGCAGGTCAAGCCCGCGCAGCACTTCGGGGCCAACCAACACCACGACGCCTGCAAAGCCCAGCACGACACCGAGACCTCGCGCCAGCGTCATGCGATCGCGCAGGATAAAGACGGCTAGCAAGACCGTAAACAGTGGCGCTGCCGCGATCAGAATAGAAGCTAAGCTGGCGCTGATATGCTGCTGGGCCCATACGACTAGCCCAAACGGAATGAGGTTGTTTAGCAGGCTCAAGCCGCCGCACTGTAGCCAGAGTAGGGGAGAGGCTTTGGAAAGCAAGGCTGGCTGCTGAGGGGAAAACCAGAGCACGCCGTTGAGCACGATAGCGGCAATCACCATGCGGCCTGTCACAATCAGCAGTGGAGACAGCGTAGGCAGCGCGACTTCTATGAAAATAAAGGCACTGCCCCAGAACACGGAAAGCAGCCACAGCCACAGCCACTGGCGTAATGACATATCACCGCTCGCCTATTGGAAAATCTAATTATGCTACCTCATGGCCTACAGCGGTGATGGCCTGCTTGACAGACTCCTCAGACATTTCGGTGTCTACTTCTACCGTCTTTTTTGCAATATCTACCTTCACGTTTGCGTTATCATCGTGCACTTTGATCTCTTTAGTGATAGTTTCCCCACAACCTTCACATTTGATTGAAGGTACGCTCAATGTCATTGTCATGGCTTGGTTGTCTCCTAGCTAAAAAATCGGATTTAAAAATTTCGAATGGCCATTTATAAGGGCCTATTTAAATCCTAATAGCTACGGGGATCGTTTTCCTGCCTCAACCAATTTGGTGTGTTTTTTATAGCTGAGGGCAGGTTTTCTCTTATCCCTTAAGAGAGATTTCGAAGAGATTCGTTACGTATATTGGCTGATCATAGTCCACCGATAAATCGGCCAGGGCTCAGTGAATGGTGGGGATCGAATTTTTGCTTGATAGCCCGCATGACATCTAGGGCATCGCCCGTATAGCCCCAGGCTTCGATCGAGCGTTTGAGTGATTTGGGAGCTTGCAGCAGCGTCAAAAACCCGCCGTTTTGCTGGCAGTGCGATCGCAGCTGACTCAACTCCTCAGCCGACACACGATCAGGGGCAAACTGTGCCCAGCCCAGACCGCTATGGCCATGCAGTCTTGCCTGCGCGTCGGGTGCAATGCTTTTCAGCATCTCTAGCAGCGCTGGGATTGCACTGGGCCGCATGCCAACCTTGCACAGCACCGTATCGGACCGAATAACGCGATCGCTGCGCTGCCAAAAATCATCATCTGCGACTTGATCAAGCGATTGGCACGTCAGAGAATGCATTGTCGCAATTTTTTGCAGCCGCTCAGCCTGCTCGTCTATCCCTTCGACAACGCCTTGGAAACGAGCTACTAAGCCGAACTGACCCGGCTGCTGATCAGGAGAGGCCGGTTTTCCCATCAAACTGGCTAAGAAAGATGCTGAGATAACATCCAGCGCAACTGGCGTCAGCCCTAATAACCGTGCCTGTGCGACTGCCTGCTCAATCGCGGCGGCGGTTCCCGAAAGGATGAGCGATCGCGAATGAACCGACTGCGGATAGAGTCGAAACGTCAGCTCGCTCAAAATGCCTAAGCTGCCGTAGGCACCTGCCATCAGCTTCATCAGGTCATAGCCCGCCACATTTTTGACGACCCGGCCCCCCGCTTTGGCTACTTTGCCGTCATAGCGAACAAACTGCACCCCGATCAGCATATCTCTGAGGCCACCATAGCGAGCCCTGAGTGAGCCCGTATCGGCTGTTGCCACTACCCCGCCCACGCTGGCTCGATCTGCAAAAGCTGGATCGATGGCCAAAAACTGGCCCTGCTTAGCTAAGAGCTGTTTGAGCACCGCAACTTTTAGGCCGGATGCGACCGTCACGGTAAAATCGCCCACTGCATGCTCGACGACCTGATTGAGCCGCTCGGTACCGATGACGACCTCTATCCCTTCTGCTAACCCTCCCCAGCTCAGCTTGCTGCTTTGGCCAGTGGGCAGTACCCGCCACCGGTTTTCATTGGCGAGGGCCATTGCGTTGGCGAGGGCCTCGGTACTGTCGGGTAAGACCATACAGGCAGGTGGGCGTTCTGAAGCGATCGCTGCCTGCATTTGCGCTTGTCTATCGGCGGCGACCTGCGCCCACGGCACTACGCTGTCAGCACCTAAGACGTCAGATAGTCGAGCGGCGATCGCTTCAACGCCGACTGATTGGTTTACACCCATCTCTTCACACCCATCCTTAAGTCCCTAAACGTCAGATCTCAGCACCAGACCTAGACACTCAGACTATCAAGTTCAGGGTCAGTCGATCCCAATTGCGACCGGACCGGTTGCAGGTGCACTCGCGCTCGGTCCGCCACTGCGCACCTTACGAAAATCACTGTAGAGGCGATCGCGCCACACCCAAAACTCGCTGAAGGCGGGATCATCGACCAACCCAGGCACTCCCTTATCGCAAATGCCCACTGGCAAATCGACATACTGGCTAGAGGGAAACTTCAGATACATCGACAGCCCCGCTACCGCAAAATCTGCCAGCGTCGGCTGATCCCCACACAGGTAGGGCTGCGTACTGAGTATTAAGCACAGCGCCTCCAAATCCTGGCGCAAGATTTCAGTCGCCGACTTGATCGCATCTGGGCCAAAGCCTGCGCCGATACCCAGCAGATTTAGAACATCTCCCGGCACTGCTCCAACCGCATTCTTGAGAACTTCAGGGGTAGAAATCGGCAGCAGCGCGGTGCGAAAATTGGGGTGCTGGTTAAACGCGCCGACCATCGCCTTACGGCCATTCAAGCCAATCGACTCGTCTGCCCAAGCTTCCATCATCAAACAGAGCCCTTTCTGCTTTGGCTCGGTGGGAATCACTGGCCGCTCTGGGTATTTTTCGTCTAGGTAGCGGGCGATCGCCGTAGAATCTGGAACCACTTCATCACCATCTTTCAGCACAGGTACCTGTCGCTGACCCGACAGCTTATAGAGTTCTATCTGGCCTAACCCTGGGGTAACTTCAATAGTCGTATAGGGCAGCTGCTTGTAATCCAAGACCAGCCGGACCTTTTCGCTGTAATGAGACGCTTCAAACTGGTGTAGTTCTAACATCTGAACTTCTCCTTCTATAGGGCGAACGTTTGGCCAAAGCTGTAGCCGCCGTATCTCTGCCATAACCAGGACTTAACTGGATCTGTAAAGGCACACGGCAACCCAACTTTTAAAGCCGTGTTCATCTTGACGCGTTTATTTAAAACAGGCATGTGCCGATAGACGAGGCTTATTGTTTTTCGGATTTTCCGATACACTTTGTGGAAGCTTAATGAAGTTTAGTTAACTCTTCACAGCATTAGGCGAGAGAAATGCAGTTATTTAGCCACGCTGTCGGGTGTTCCTGCCTACAGCGTGGTCGCCTTGTAAATGCGCACAGCGTCATTGCTCGCAGCGTAGTTGCTAATCATGGCGAGCTGCTACCAGCACTAGAGACACACCCAGATTTAATTCAGAGGTTCTATGCAAGTAAACAATAGCCCCCACTTCATCAAGCGCTTCATGATTGGCCTGATCGCCAGTGGTGCAGGTGCCTTTGTCGCCCTCCCAGCGGTGGCCATGCCTGAAATTTCAGAAGCGGCTGAAGCCACAGAGGCAACCACAGAAGCTACACCAACGAAGCCATCAATGGTAGAAGCTGAGGCCCTTGAAACCGACGCCGAGACTATTGAAGCTGCCGACGAGATGGAAGAGTCGGTCGTCGAAGCGGATGAAATGGAAGAGCCTGTTGCTGAAAGCGACGAGATGGAAGAGCCCGTTGCTGAAAGTGACGAGATGGAAGAGCCGGTCGTCGAAGCTGACGAGATGGAAGAGCCCGTTGCAGAAGGCGACGAGACGATGGATGAGGACGTTGTGGAAGCAGACGCCGATGCTGATACCGTCGAAGCGGCTGAAATCGAGGCTTTGAGCGATGACGCCGTCGAAGCGGCTGACACAATGGACGGCGAGCCGGTCGTCGAAGAGCCAGAAGAAGCGGTTGAAGACGAAGCCACTGCTGATTCTGACATGACGGATGAAGAGTCCGTAGAAGCGGCTGACTCTGAAATGATGGACGAAGAGTCCGTAGAAGCGGCTGACTCTGAAATGACGGATGAAGAATCTGTAGAAGCAGCCGATGCTGAAGAAATGGATACCAGTGAGTTCACAATTGCTGAGCTAACTAACAGCAGTGACTCCTTTGAAACACTCGCTGCGGCGCTCGAAGCGGCTGGACTTAGCGAAGTCTTGAGTGAAGAAGGTCCTTATACCGTCTTTGCACCGACAGATGAGGCGTTTGCTGATTTGCCTGAGGGCGCTGTAGAGCAGCTTCTGATGCCTGAGAACAAAGACGTGCTAGTCCAAATTTTGACTTATCACGTTGTTCCCAATGCGGTACTTGCAGCTGACATGGAGTCAGGCGGCCTCTCCACTGTAGAAGGCAGTGACATCACCGTCAGTGTTGGCGATACTATCACTGTAGACAATGCCAATGTTGTTGTTGCAGATGTAGAAGCTAGCAACGGTGTCATCCACATTATTGACCGAGTGATTCTGCCGGCTGTCCCTGCTGCCGATGCTGAGATTGACGATGCAGAAGCTGTCCAGTAAGCGCTTCGAGCAACAGCTGTAGTGAGCAGCCTTACTGTGTAAAGCTGATTGCTGCTAGGCTTCATTGCTGAGCGGGCCACTTATAGAACACTCTCAGGGTGCTTCAGTAAAAAAGTTCTCTAAGCGATTTCGCAGCGATGGAGCCAACCTTTTATAGCGTTCAACGCTTTTCAAAAAACGCTTTTCAAACGCTTGTGTAGTCAACATCAAATGTCTTGTGCTATTTCCCCTGGCTGTTTCAGTCGGGGGTTTCTTTTATGGCTAGCTTTGAATAAAGTCGCGGGCTGCAAAAATCTATATCCTGAAATATATATCTTGAAATCTATAGCTTGCAAGCGGTCGGATCACCTGGCGATGTTGTGACAATCACTGTTTCAAACCCAGTGCTCTTCAGTAGCTGAGTCACCACTAGCTCGGCTCGCTCGTTGGCTTGACCTAAGATGTCCTGATCACAAGCAGCCCGCTCAATTTTGGCTAATGCCTCCTGTTGAGCCATTGCCTGCAGCTCTGGGGCGCGATCAGGGCCTAGATTAAACCAGCCACGACTGTAGTCGTATACATCGGAGCGCTCAACGTCTATTTTCCTATCGAGCAGCTTGGGTGGGGGGAGTATCAGCGTGACTTGCTCACCCGCCTCAGTGGTGCTGACATCGGCGGTGCCCAGCTCCTCTAAATCCACGCCTGCTCGGACTTCGCCGTAAGCCACGTAGAGCAGATTAGTTTGACCAATGGTGTACTCACCGAGCTTGCGATCGCTCTGGGCGGGCACAACGGCTTCCATTGTAAAGACCGCTGTCGTCAGTTCACTGACGCTACGCACCTGTTCTACCACAACGGTTCGCACGTCTACCGTGTCTTCAGGTGGCTTTGGCGTCAGGGCCAGCTTGACCCCTTCCATAAATTGAGCGCCTGAGCGCAAAAAGGCAATGCCTGCCAAGCTCGCTAGCATGATGGCGCCGCCAGTGGTCGCGATCGCCAGTAGCTGAAAAGATCGAAAAAGGGGCGATCGCCGGGTAGTGCGGTTTTTAGAAGGGCGATTGCGCTTCAGCGGTGAAGCATTCTGTCGATAAGGATCAGGCAGTCGAGACTTCATGGCAGCAGGACAAACAATGGTTACATCTTACTCGAATGCCCCGGATGGGTACTGCCCCTGCCGGAAGGATTTCATAAAATTGGTTTCATCACTTCAGTTGTATCGTCGGACTCAACCAACCCTATGGAATCTCGCAAGAAAAGAGCATTAGAAGGTCGAATTGCCGCTGCCAAACTCGCTTACGACCGACCTCATCCTCAGCACATTGCCAATGGCGACGAGCTGAAATATCGCTTTGCCAAGGACGATAACTCTCCTGTGCGGCAGGGCCGAGCGTCGCACCTAACGAACTATACCAAGGGCCTACCCCACCAGCCGACTGACGGCTTGATCTGCAATCCCGCTCACTATCAGCAGTTTGTTCAAGGGATTGACTCTGGCAACCCACGTGACTTTCGAGATACGCCATTAGGACCAAAAGACTTCTGGGAACAAGGGGCGAGCAAATGCACCCCCGTGCCCTGGGAATCTGGCTATACCCAAACTGTAGATCGCCAGAAGCGAACTAAAGAAGAGAACAGAAATGAGAGCGTCCAAGGCGTGGCCGTTAGGGCCTGGGAAAGTGCAGGGGCGGGCCTTGTCTTCGATCTTGAAGGGCCGGATGCCCAGTCGCTGACCATGCCGCCAGCGCCAGCTTTGGAGAGCGATGAGTTTGTTGCTGAAGTCGCCGAAGTCTATGAAATGGCGCTCCTGCGAGATATTCCCTTCGCTCAATTTGACAGCAATCCAACCGTCAAAACGGCGCTCAAGCGGCTCAACGCGCTCAAGTGGTTCAACAAAGAAACGTCGCTCCCTTTAAGCGAAGCTGTACGGGCTCGCCGTCGCCAAGATCTAACACTCGAAACAGCCTTTCGAGGCAATGCCGTCGGTGATGAAAAGGGACCTTATATCTCTCAGTTTCTCTACCGGGGAACGCCTGAGTTGGGTGACGACAACAACCCGCTTAATGTGTTTGATGGACTTGTTGCCTACGGGGCGATGCGATTTGACAACAAAGTTAGGATTGCGGCTGAAAAGGACTACATGACAACCTGGAAATGGTGGCTCGATGTCCAAAACGGCGCTGATCTGCGGGGCGCAGAAGCCTACGAGGATATGGATAAATACGGCAACAAGCGCTATCGCTTCATTGCCACGCCGCGTGATTTGGCAACTTACGTGCACTACGACGCGCTCTATCAGGCTTACCTGAATGCCTGCTTGTTCCTGCTGTCACTCAGGGTGCCGTTCGATCCAGGGATTCCGTATCAGGGTCAAGATGTGCTCGATCATCAGCAAGGCTTTGCGCACTTTGGCGGACCCCACATTTTGTCATTGGTCACTGAAGTGGCTACCCGCGCCCTCAAGGCCGTACGCTATCAAAAGTTTAATATTCACCGCCGCCTGCGTCCTGAGGCGATCGCTGGCCGGATCCATCAGTGGTGCGCTGAAGGGCCTTCTAGCCTAGAAGCCGTGGCCCCTCTGAGCGACGAGATCAAAGGGACATTGCAGGCGATCGCCCAGCATAACGAAAAACAAAATAAGACCCATCTCAGTCAGCTCGACTCCCGCTACAGCGATGAGTTTTCGCCAAATGACAACATCTATCTTTTGCCGATGGCCTTCCCCGAAGGATCGCCCATGCACCCTTCCTACGGCGCTGGCCATGCCACGGTTGCCGGCGCTTGTGTGACCATTCTCAAAGCTTTTTTCGATCATGGCTTTGAGCTGCCCAAACCCTATGTGCGCTCCTGCGATGGTACTCACCTAGATGAAGTCCAAGACAACAATCTGACGCTGACAATTGAAGGAGAGCTGAACAAGCTAGCGTCTAATATCGCAATTGGGCGTGACTGGGCGGGTGTTCACTACTTTACTGACTACTACGAGTCACTGCAGATGGGTGAAAAAATTGCCATCGGCATTTTGGAAGAGCAAAAGCTGACATATGGTGAGAACTTCAGCATGACTGTGCCGCTCTTTGGCGGCGGTAGCGTCCGCATCTAGATACGCAAAGATCTCGACTTTTAAAGGGCCCATAGCAGATTCACCCTACAGCTTGTCAAACGCCTGCCTAAATAAGGAATTGACAAGCTGTAGGACTGGGTTTGTAAAGACACATTACTACGGTGTGATCTCCCTCTGGTAAGTTGGATTAAAATAGCCTATACATACATAGAAATGCTCAGGCATTATAGGCACTTTTCTATCTAGATCGGCTCTATCTAGGCTGGCAAGATCTAGACTGGTGAGGTGTCTCCATTAAGACAGTCCATTTTTGTTGCGTTCATTTAAGAGGAAAATACAATCGCTAAGAAACCACTCATCAATCAGCAGATCCGATCCGCGCAGGTTCTATTGATTGACAACGAAGGTACTAACCGCGGCCTGACGGATACGTCAGAGGCATTGGCTTTGGCTAAGGCTGCCAAACTTGACCTTGTAGTGGTCTCACCCGACCAAGACGTGCCCGTAGCGAAAGTTTTGGACTATGGTAAGCACCAGTATCAGAGCCGTAAGCGCCAAAAGCAAAGTGCCCGTACGTCTGTCAAAGAAGTTAGACTGCGGCCTAATGTGGGCGACTCTGACTACCAAGTGCGGATTGATAAAGCGCTGGCATGGCTAGAGCGAGGCGATTCGGTGAAGTTTCAGGTGCGTCTGCGGGGGCGTGAGCACCAGCACCGTGATCGGGCGACTGATCTGCTGAACCGCGTGATTGAGGACCTCTCGAAAGTGAGTAAGGTGCAGACGTTTGATCGGCGATCGCTCATCGTCCAAGTCGTCCCTAACTAGCCTTGCAGCTCGCAGCTAGCGACTCAGAGACGAGCCAGATCAAAAACGAGCCAGATCAGAAGATAATTTAACCTTGAAAGGGCCGAGGCGTTGATAAGATCGCGTCTCGGCTCTTTTTATACGGGCCGATTTATGTGATCTTAGGCTTTCTATTTTCTATGCCTCAATTTGTCCGTCGGGCGCAGCCTCCGCTAGATTTTATCCCTGCCGCCTATAATCCATGGGTGCTTCGGCTGATTCACTGGGCGCTGCCTGTCTTCTTGCAGGTGCGCCTTCGCCCTTGGCTACCGGCGGGTATTCGTCGGATAGATGTAGAGCAGGTGGAGCATCTCGTCGATCTCTATGCCCAGTTTGAAGCTGGCAAAGCTCGCTTTTTGATGGCGGTGCGCCATGTGGAAGTCGATGATCCGCTCAGCGGGCTATATCTGTGCTCCCGAGCGGTGGCCCGCTCAGCAAAGGCCAAGGGAATTGCGCTTAAGCAGCCAGTGCATACGCACTTTATCTATGAGCGGGGGATGACCATTTGGGCCGGGAAAGGCATTGGCTGGCTGCTCTCTCGCATTGGCGGTGTGCCGATTCGCCGGGGGCGGCGGCCTGATTGGGTGGGGCTCAAAGCGGCCCGCAGACTGATGGTAGAAGGCAAGATGCCGCTGGTCGTTGCGCCAGAAGGGGCAACGAACGGCCACAGTGAGCGGCTAGGACCGTTGGAGCCAGGGGTTGCTCAGCTAGCCTTTTGGTGCGCCGAAGATCTCCAGCGTGCAGACCGCTCAGAGTCGGTTTTCATTATCCCTATCGGCATTCGCTATCGCTATGTGCAGCCTGACTGGCCGAAGCTCGCGGCGCTGCTCTCTCAGCTAGAAGCCAAAAGTGGACTAGCCCACTCGGCGACACTAGCGTCACCGTTCAGCGGTGATGCCAGCAAAGACTGCTATCTACGCATTCTGCAACTCGGCGAGCACCTGATGACGACGATGGAGGCGTTTTACGCTCGCTGCCACCATCAGCGCTTTGCCACAGTTGCCAAGGCGGATATTCCCAAGGCTGAAGCTGGCGATGAGAATCCCTCGATTCCTGATCACGATGAGACCATGCTGTCTGCTGAGGCTTGCTCGCAGCGACTGCAAAAACTACTAGATAGCGCTTTGCAGGTATCTGAGCAGTTCTTTGGACTGCCGGGAAAAGGTACAGTCGTAGATCGCTGTCGGCGGCTGGAAGAAGCGAGCTGGAGCTACATTTACCGCGAAGATTTGGCTGATTTGGAGACGCTATCGCCGCTGGAAAGAGGGCTGGCTGACTGGGCGGCTCAGGAGGCGAGTCTGCGAGAGCTGCATATGCGGATAGCGGAGAGCTTTGTGGCGGTAGATGGGCAATATCTGCGAGAAAATCCTTCCTTTGAGCGCTGCGCGGAGATCAGCTTGCTGATGTGTGACATGCTGGGCCGTCTGGGCGGAGATAAGCTGCCTAGGCGACCTCGGTTGGGCGATCGCCAGATAAAAATGGTTGTCCAGCCGCCGATTGCCGTAACGCCGCGCTTAGCTGACTATCAAAAAGATCGCCGCTCAGGGCGAGTGGTGATCACCGCTGTGACCGAAGAGATTCGTCAGGCGCTAGAAGAAACCATATAGCGTTACCCGGATGCATTCGGGTAACGCGAGTCACTTGGCCTGTTGTTCTGTAAGGCTTTCACCAGGGCAATCGTATTCAAGCCAAGTGAGAAACGCTATAGAGCGGTAGAAAGACTTGTCCGATTGCCGTGGTAGGCTGTGCGCTAGATATCGGTGAGCAGGCATCCACTGTGACTTTAAATCTTTCCTTTTTGGCGCTTTTTTTAATAACGATAGCCGTTATCTTGCTGATGGGCTATCTGATCGCTCGGGCGTTTTTGGGGCCTGAAGCGGCCAAGCGAAATTTGGTTTACAGTGCGCCGTGGTTACTGTTAGGCGGGGCGATCGCACTCTTTCTCCCATTTGTCGGTCGCTATGGTCTGAGTGTGTTGTACGCACTCTACACCCTTGGTGTGCTGGCTTGGCTGGTGAGCTGGCCAGCGCGAAAAAAAGGCGCGGGTGCGCTCAAGCTGGAAGTGGGCCGCACTTCGCAAAACAAAATTTTATTCTGGATAGGGCTAGTGCAGGTGGGTCTGGCGCTGGTCATGACGCTGTCGCTGCTAGATCGGCTGACTGGCTCTTTGACAACGACTGGGGGGATTATCTCGGGTCTGATTGAGCTGGCGTTTTGGTGGGCGATCGCCCTATTGTTTATTTTTCTGGGCCGCAGCGATTTAGAAATTCGAGAAAACGGTCTGTCTTATCTTTATGCTTGGCAGCCCTGGGATCGCGTAGAAGCGTTTGGCTGGGACGATGACAAGCCCAATACGCTGATTCTAAAAGTATTTCCTCGCACTGCCTTCTCCCGCCGGTATGTGACTATCAATGTTCCTTCCGCGCAAAAAGAAGCGGTCGATCAGCTCATTGACGACTACATCAGTGAAGCTGATTTGGCTGCTGAGATGGATGGTGAAACCGCGTAAAGCCTCAGCGAGCATACAGCTTTTTGGGTTTCGCTAGTCTTTCTGATTGCAGAAAAGGCATTTATAAGAATCTTCCAACAGCTCATTGAGTGCTTGATTGCAGCTCAATGAGCTGTTGTTTTGGGCGCTTTTTTGAGAGCTTCTTGGACTGCTATTCTGCTTCCCTGGTATAGCTAACGGACGAATACAGGCGCAACGGGCAACAATAACTCAAAACTAACTCAAAATTAAGCCATAACTGAGTCTAAAACCGAGCTTTGTGACTAAAACTAATCTTTAATCCTGCTTTCCCACATCTTTGGCTAGATCGACCATCCTAGGGGCGAAGCAACTGGCCAGGCGCTTCCAACTCACTAATTTTTGAGAAGGAGCTAACTGTTGTGAAAAACTCGTATCTTACTTTGCGCCGTCTATTTCAAGGACAGCGCCGTCAGATATTGGTGGCATCTCTGATGCGTCGATATGGCTGGCAACAGCAACAGGCCAACCGGGCAGTGACTCGATACCTGAGGTTTTTGTCTATTGCCTCGCTGCATGCGGATGTTGTTTTGGCACCTACGCAGGAAATTGACTGTGTGTGGGAGGCAGATATTTTGCAGAATACTGCCCAATACATGCAGATGTGTCACCGTCTTTGTGGGGATGTCATTCACCATGCAGACGAATCACAGATACAAAACTGCGTAGCGTTCGAGAGCCTAGAGGTGGCTTTTGCCAACACTCAAGTCCTGTTTGCCCATTACTTTGGTGATGCGCTACTGGGCGATCGCGCCGATAAAGCAGCCGCTTGCGGTGTGCTTGTAGAGTCTCGCCAATAGCGAGTGCTAACCCGTGAATTTAGCTAATTCACGCCTTGACTCACAGAGACTGAAACCTCTAAGGAAGACGTCTCTGTAGAGGTTTCTGCCAGCCAAGCCTGCATTTCTTGTACCTGGGTTTGCATACCTAGCTCCTCGAAGCAGGCTTTGGCTTGCTGGCTCCAGTGTTGAAACCCGGAGAGATTGCCTCGTAGCTTTTCTAGCTGGGCCTTGGAGCGGCGGTGAAAGGCTTGCGATCGCCGATCCCGGCGGCTGTGAATAATCGACCAGCTCTGGTCTAGCAAGTGCTCAGCTTCTTCGAGGTTGTTCTCCTGCAAAGCAATATCCACCAGCCAATTGAGCACATAAACTTCTGTTTGCTGCTGCTGTGTGATCTGAGCCTGAGCCAAAATGTTGCGGTAGAGCTCACCGGCCTGTGCATAGTGTCCTAGCCGGTAATGCAGCTGAGCGGTGTAGTATTTTAGGCGTAGCTGCTGCTGGTTGTACTTGGCTGAGGTGGGTTCTAGCTGAGCTAACAGAGTATTGGCCGTTTGTAGCCAAGGGCTCACTTGCTCAAGGCGATCTTGAAACAACAACAAAACGGCGTGCTCTATGGCAATCTCTAGCTGATAGGCCAGATCAACCTGATGGCGATAATCCCATGCCTGCGAAAAGTAAAGAGCGGCTTGGTCAAGCTGCTGAGAGGTCCCCATCATCGTTAGCGTCCAGCCGAGGTCGCGCAGGGCTTGGATGACGATCAGCGGATCTTGCTGTGGCTGATCGCTATGCGGGAGGGAAGCGGCTAGCCACCATTCCAGCCAGCTCAATCGTTCATTCCAGTATCCTCTTAGATGCGTATAGCCTTTCAGCCCTTGCCAGAGCTGAGCAAAGTCTTCACGGCGATTTTGGGCGATACACCACTCAACCACAGCCTGTATCGTCTCCCATTCTGCATCAATAGCCGTATAGTCATGCCAATCGCGCCAGTTTTGATGACTGTGAGGCAATAGCTGCTGCTGGTGCCAGCTGACCCAGCGATCTCTAATCGCGGCTTCAAAATTAGCGGCTTCAAAGTTGGCGTGAATCTGTTGTTCTGTTAAGAGATAATCTTGTGTGAGCGGCAACATTGAGTAGCGCCCGCTGTGGCCAGTGAGCAAAGACCGCTGCTGCAGTGTGGCCAACCCTTCCGCAGCGGTCTCTTCGGTTAGCTGGGCGATGTCGCTCAGGGCCGCGCTAGAAGCGGAGGCCGGAAACAGTGACAGCGCCATCAGCAGTGAATGGGCGGGGCGACCTCGCAGTGATTCGACCGCGCCTTTTAAGTAATAGCGGCAGTAATCGCTGGTCTCTAGGCTGAGTTTGGGCAATACCTGAGTGACCGCATAGCCAGCGGCTAACTGACCGAGTGCATATACAATCGCGGCTGGTGTGCCACCCGTTTGTTGGTACAGGCGTTGGCAAGTTGTTTCACTGAGGGCAACTGCTTTGGAGCTGGCCTGATGTCGAACCAGCTGAATGCCTTCGGCGGGGGCTAAGCCTGAAAGGGGAATGACCGCGTCCATTGTGACATGCAGGCGGCTGGTAACAATTCCTTTAACGCCTGCTGGCAAATCGTACAAAAAAGCCAAAATAGCCTGCTGCTGCTGAGTATCTAACGCTTCTAGATTGTCAACAATGAGCAAGGTCCGCTGTCTGGATAGCAGGCTATAGGTGTTTTCTAGCTGGTTCTCGAAGTCACCCGCCAATAGTGCTGGGCTCTTTAAAGTTTGCGCGATCGATCGCAACAGATCTTGGAGCGTACGGCTGTAGCGGTAGCTCGGTAAAATGCCTTGCGGGGTAAAGTGTTGGGTTTTAGTTGAGGCGAAAATGACGGCTTTGAAAGGGGCCGGATGGCGATCACCAGCGGACGCCTGCACGATACGAAGACAGCGATAAGCGGCTTCTAGCACGAGCGCGGTTTTACCAATGCCGCCCATGCCGGTGATGCTGATTCGCGCGGCGGGATGATCGGCCTCTAAGAAGTGCAGTAGCTGCTGTAAGGGCCGTTCTCGACCGACAAAGGTGCCGTAGTCTCGAGCGGGCAAATTGTGATGAGTGGAGAGAGAAATATTAGGAGCTGAGCTGGCTTCCTCTAAACTGGCTTCCTCTAAGCTAGCTAGCTGGAGCGGCACGGGCTGAGCGATCGCTTTTGGGATCGCGGCTTTGCGCTGCTGCCAGGCGTTATCAAAGGCGGCCAAATTTTTCTCAACGGACGTATGCCACAGGGTGAGGGTGAAGTGCCATAGTCCAGAGCCTTGGGTGCGATCGCGATTATCTTCTAGCCGACCCAGGAAGTCTTTGAGCGTACGCAGATCTTGCTTGAGATTGGCTTTGGCCTTAGGACCTGAATTGGGAAAAGCGAGCGCTGCTAAAAAGCGGATCTCTGTTTTGACAATAAGCTTGGGTGCATCACTCTGGGTCGCCATCCAGCGAACGCTGATTTTGTCTTCAAGCTGCTCGCACTCAGGCAAGGCATGATTTGCAAACGCAATTAGGCGTTGTAACAAGCAGCGCAACCGCTGGTGCACCGCCTCGCTTTTGTTGAGCTGAGGCATCCTGATATCTCCCTGGCATAGAACGTTGCTTCTTCAGTGAGTTTTATTCAAAGGGTCTATTTTCCCAAATTTAGGCAACAAGCTTAAGTTAACTATACGGTAACTATTGGCTGCGCATTTCTTCCGGAATTCCGGAAGTTAACTTCTATTCCTTAAGCTATACGCCCTGCTATCGATGGGCTATGTGCTGATTTCTGTTTTTTTGCGTAGGTAGACTCTCCCTATTTACTGTCTTGAGCATAGGCAACATTCTTTAGCGCCTATACAAGGAGAGAAAATCAAAATGGCTCAAACAACCAACAACGCTCAGACCGCTAGCTTCTGTCTTGTCATCCAGCCTGATGTTCAGCACAAAACCGCTAGCTTCTGTCTTGTCGTCCAACCCGAAGAAGGTTTACAGGTATCACGACCCACGGTTTCGCTCGCTTTGGAGGACCTCGAAGCAGCACTGGCCTAGTGCGAGTACTCGCATAATGCTGAGCAGATAATGCGAATCAAATAACGCCAATCGAGGAGTAGGTGACAGCTAATCTACTCCTCGATTTGACGCTAGCCCCTGTTCTCTAATAACTAATGAATCGTTCTGATGAAGAGTACTCAACGCGGCTCCTATCTCTACGAGAGCTTTCAAAGTCAAGCGAAGGTTCAAGAATTTGATCGGCTATATCGTCAGGCGTCTATTTTGCTCACTGCAGAACGTGCGCTCTGGCCAACTGTTGGTATTGTCTCAGGTCAGCAGGTGCTCGATCTAGGCTGTGGTCCGGGTGTGATTACTCGTGAGCTGGCCAAACAAGTGTATCCGGCTCAGGTCACTGGCCTTGATATTAGCCAGACGCTGCTAGACCAAGGCCAGCGAGCCTACGCTGAGCAGCGTCGAGATAACGATCAAAACGGCTACCAAAATGGTTTAGATCTGGCCGTATCCGAGAAAGTTACCTTCCAGCAGGGCAACGTTTACAGTTTGCCATTTGCTGCCGAAAGCTTTGATGTGGTTTATGCTCGGCTGCTTTTCCAACATTTAAGTGAGCCGCTAGATGCGCTGCAAAGCATTTGGCATGTGCTCAAGCCGGGAGGGGTGCTATGCATTTTAGATGTGGATGACGATTGGTTTAGTCTGTATCCGGAGCCAGCAGCTTTTGCCCAGCTGCGTCAAGCGATTGTGCAGCGGCAGCGATCGCAAGGCGGCGATCCATGCATAGGACGCAAGCTCGGCCATTACCTCACCCAAGCTGACTTCACGCAGGTGAATACGGCTGTGGTGCCTGTTCATAGCGACCAGTTAGGGCTTGCCAACTTTTTTGAGCTGCTGTCTTTAGGCAGTCAGTACCAGGAGCCATCATCAGGACCGGAGCCAGCGCTGGAGGGAAGTGAGAAAACGGCTAAAGATGCGATCACCCCGCTGCGCGCACAAGCTCAATCGAATATTCGATCTTTGATGAATGGCACCTATGCCTGGGCCGGATTTGGGCTATTCGTAGTGACTGGCCGCAAACCTCAAAACTGAATTTCCGCTGTCTGCCTACGGCTCCTGACTATTTATCGGTAAAGCTGTGCGGCAGTAGATAACCTCGAACTCTCACTGATAACCTCTGTTCCGTCTGTACCAACGCAGTGTTAGACGGCTGCGACTGCGATCACTTACGGCTTTTCCAGTAACCAGGCTCACGACTGCAATGCATGACAGCCAAAATCAAGATGTAGTCTGGCTCAATCGTATAGAGAACACCATAAGGAAACTTACGCGCCATACACCGCCGAACATCTTCATCAATCGCGGCATAGCGGGTTGGAGCTTTCCTGATCCGATAGACCGTATCCTCAATGGCGTCTATGAACGCCTGAGCAACCTCAACCCTCTGCTCTGTATAGTATTGAACTGCTTCAGCGTATTCATTCAGTGCTGCAGGATGAAATACGTACCTCATGGCTCAATCAGCCGTCTGACTTGCGCTAAAGCATCCTCGCCTGAGATTGGTTGAATAGAACCATTTCGCACCTCATCTCGTCGGCGCTTGGCTTCGGTTACCCAAACCGCCTGAATTGCTGAGTCTGTATCAAACTCCAAGCTTTCCACCAACTTGTCTGCCAGGAGCGCTCTTGACTCACTAGGCAGGGATAATATTTCTTCAGTCAGTTTCTCAATTGACCGCACAATACCAATCCCTCACAGAAAGCTGAATCCTAAACGAATTGTATCAAAACACCAATAGACAAAATTTAAGTACTGCCCTACCCGACCAATAAAGTCGCCTAACTAACGATTCAGTCTTAAGGTTACTCGTCAGAGCGTTTGTTCTCTAACCATTGCTTCATTTGCTCGGCAGCAGCGGTCATATTCAGCTGCTCAAACTCAGCTTTGGCCAGGGTTGTCCAGTTTGTGAATTCTGTAGTTTGCGATCGCTGCTCAGCCAGCAAAGCAAGATTACAGTAGCACTTTGCAACTGATCGCTTGTCTTGGTGGCGCAGCGCTGATTCCAGGACAAAGGTCAGCAAACTTTCTGCCTCCACTATCTCACCTTGCTTCAACAGAATGGTAGAAAGCCAACCTTTTGCATACACTGCCAGCCTTTTCGACGGGATTGATTCTGCAAGTTCTATCACATGCCGGTAGGTCTGCTCTGCGACCCGATAGTTCTGCTTTCGCAGCGCTATTTCAGCGGTGTAGTAATAGATCTGACACTGCTGTTGCCTCTGACGCCGCGCTTTTTCGGGTGAAATCTGCACTGATGTTGTCTCTTGCTTTAAGCGGCGATCAATCAAGGACTGCCCGCGTGCTAACCAATCTTGAGTTTGATCAAACTGGCCGCGTTTGAGATAAATGCCTGCTGTGTAGGCGGCGACTTCAAACAGACCATCCACTTCAGTACCGTGGCCTAGCGCCCACGCTTGCTGAAAAAGCTGCATGGCGGTTCCTTCAGTATCGGTTTCGTCAAGATGCGTCAGCGTTTGCCCTTTGCAAAATAGAGCCTGTACGAGAGCTGCGTTATCGTCTCTCGCTTGAGCCATTTGAATTAAGCTATCCATCCACACTTGGCGCTCATCCCAATAGCCCCTGACTAGGGTGTATCCCTGCAAGCCTTGCCACAGCTTTTGAGTGGCTTCGTACCGCTCACTTTCTATACACCAATTGAGGAGCGATCGCACGTTTACCCATTCCGTCTCCAGTACGTCGTAGTTTTGCCACTCGAACCAGTCTACCGAAAACGGTTCTAAAACCTTTACATACCATTCAATCCAGCGATCTTGTGCGACCTGGCTGAAGGCGGTATCTTCATCTAGCTTGGAGCGGACAAAATCCTGCGTGAGCGAGTGAAGTGAATAGTAGGTCGCATTCAGCTTATTGACCAGCGAGAGGCGGTGTAGCCTAGCAAATCCTTGCTCTACCTCTTCTAGCTGAGTCGATAAGGCTGACACATGAGCCGCCGCCTGGATGGAAAATGTTTCTGTAAATAGGGTCGCCGCTAGCAGCAGGCGATAGGCCGACTGATTCTGTAGCTGATTGAGGGAAGACTCCACGCAGTAGCGTGCCATCTCACTGGGCTGCTGCGTGACTTGGGAGCGCCTAAACTCGGGCAGATGACGGTGTACAGAAAGGTAGCCAACACTGTAGGCCATCGCCAACGGTAGGCCCCCACTGAGCTGATAGATCTCCCGCGCTTGAGACTGGCTGAGTGCAACGAGTTTTGCCTTCGCCTGATGGTCGATTAACGAAAAGCCCGCATCGGTCGGCAGATAGTCGAGCCCGATTGTTTGCCCAACACCAAGGCGCGTACGGCTGGTCAATATGACCTTGACCGTTTGAGGCAGCGCTTTGACGAAGGCCAGTAAATGGGTGAGCGGCTCAACGGTTTCTAGGTTATCTAGAATCAGCAGGGTCTTGTATTCTTTGAGAATGCTGCTCACATATTCAATTTGCGCCTGTAGCTGAACCGGGATCCCCTCAGCACGATTGACGGTCTGCAGGATTTTACGAACGATATCTTTTAAGGTGCGATCTGCCTGCCATCGCTCTGAGAGGTGAGGGCCAATAAATTCTTTAGATTGAGCAGAGGCAAATACAATAGCGTCAAACTGCGGTATCTCTGGTCGGCGGTTTTTCTCTTGCGCGGCGGCTAAACAGCGATAAGCGGCCTCTAGCGCCAGCGTCGTTTTGCCAATTCCGCCGGGGCCGACGATGCTAATCACCGCATTGTCATAGGGCTGGGCCAGCAAGGAGAGCAGGTTGTCTAATACCGATTGCGTATCGACAAAATAACTATCAGGCCGCAGGGGTAAGTTATGAAGTGGGTAGGGAGCTTTTTTTTGATTGGCCTGAATCAGGCGATCGCTCAGTGCGCCGATCCTCTGAGGATGATCGTGTAGCCGCTTGCCAGCTTTGTAGCGGTTCCACAGCTGCTCAAATTTTCTAAGATTTCTATCAACCGAGGTATGCCAGAGTCTCAAGGTAAAATCCCACTGGTCGGAGCCTTGGGTTCTGACTCGGTTGTCTTCTAAAATTTCTAATTTTTGTTGCAGAACCAGCAAGACTTCTCGAACATGCGATTTTGAAATCGGTGTTATCGACTCACTCGCAATCAACGCCATCAAAACCGATAGCTTCGTTTTAACAACCAGTTTGGGATGAGATGCCGTTTCATCTATCCAACGGGATTCAAGCGCGGCTGGCACATATTTTTGCTCCGATAAACCGAGATCCGCATGTTCTAGTAGCTTTTTGAGCAGTATACGGATGCGTGCTTTTACTTTCGGGCTTGTACTAAGTCGTGGCATGCCATAAATTCAGCGTTTTCAGGGCTGGGCTTAAAAAGTTCCCAAACTTATAAAAAGTTAAAACCGAGATTTCACTTATCCTACAGGCTTTCTAGGGCATTAACTATGAATTTGCTTTGGGAAATTCCGTGATTTTACCATTAAGAGCGAGTTAATGATTGCGAGTCAAGCATTCACTAAACTCAATGCCGTAGACAGGTTCTAGGAAATGCAGTCTTCAGCAGACTGATCTCTAGACGGTAGTAGTGATTCTCTTCTAGAGGGGCTACGCCATCGCACTCAAAACATACAGCCAAAGAACAATGACCCACGACTCCCAGTACAGATTTTCAAATGTCCGCATTGACGATGCCTACATTGAAGATCCCTATGCAGAAAGCGCTGTAGAAAGCACGGTTCCTGACAACAAAATCGACACCCAGAAAAACGTAGTGATAAAACCGACCAGTCTCAAGCACGAGGTTCAAATGCTGCTCGGCCAAGCCGTTGAGAAAACGCCGATTCCCGTCGAGCAACAGACCATGCTCAGCGGTGCCATTGAGCAAACGCCTCAGCTCAAGCAGCGGCTGCAAGCAGCTTTTGCTGCTGGCGGGATTGACGCTTTGCGGCAGATATTTGACCATCCGGTCACCTATGTGCCGATGGACATTGTCAAAGAGTGGCTAGAGGTCTGTCAGGCAGATCGTTCGGCAGGCTGCTGAAAGTGAGATTGCATCAGCCTCTGAGTTTCTACAAAGGCGCTGTCTAGTTCGTGCTTTTCTGCCTCGTCTTTCATGCCGAAATAGGGCCAGTGGTCCATAAATCGTCCGAAGAGGCGATCGCAGTCCTCGCGATACTTCATAGTATCCAAAATATGCGTATGCCAAACGTGATCGACCTCGCGTGATGGAATAATGCGCTGAGTTGGATACCGGTTTAGTAAGAACAAGAATCTGCGGTATTGTTCAATCGCTTGGGTGACTCTGGCAAGGGTCCAGCCTTCTCCCTCATCAGGATTCATCAGCTTGAAGGCAAGCGGCCCAAAGTCGATAGCGGCTAGGCGCGCTAAAAAATCACGATCTGCTTGAGAGAGGGCCGAAGCGGTAACTGGGGAGGTGACTGACTGCATGGGTTGAACGCAAGTGTGTGAACAGCAGGGATATGAACGACAAACTTTTGGAACCACCTGCACTCTAATCAGGAGAGGCTTGCCGAAGCAAGTCATCGTCTTTACGGCCTGAGTCCCTTTTGTAATCAGCCGCGTGGCACTTGAGGAAGGGATAAAAACTTGGGGAATTTCTGCGCCTTTTCCGTGCGGCTAGGGCAAGCCAAAGCTAGCAACTCGGACTATCAACTCGCCCTGCTGTGGATTGTGCTCAAAGACAAATCCGCCTTTTTTGCGTTCGCTACCTGAGAGAAAGTCAAACTGTTGTTCGCCACTTTCATTGTCCCCGTCGTCAGTTTGCAGCTCAGCGATGACCTGCACTGTTCTGGCGATTCGGCCACCCGTATTGCGCAGGGTGAAAGGCACATAGTAGTGACCGCCGGTAAAGCGAGTGGCTGGCGAAATTTCGATTTGAAAGGCGGGCGGTAGGTTTCGGCTGATCTGCCAGTCGTAGAGCACGAGCCCCACGAGTAGGGCCAATACGACTGTGCAGATACTGAGCGTGATCCATTCGGCGAGCGATCGCCGATTGTCCGGCACTAACGCTGACGGGTCTACTGGATGCTCACGAGCCGCCTCTGCCGCCGCCTCTGCCGCCGTGGCTTCTCCCAGTGCAGAGGTGGTTGCAGTCTCTACCGGCAATTTTGAAGCGCTTGGATTGTCTTGCCCCATACGTTTTGTTCTAGACCCTCAGTTGAGTGCTTACGTTAAGATCCGGCCAGCCGCGCCGCCCACAGAGGCTGGCAGACCCAGCACAATTATATTGCTCAGCCATTCTTGCCAGGGATCGTCGCCGCTGAGCTGCTGAAAGAAAATGAGCATCAGCGCTGAGGCGAGCAGCACCACGATATAAGCCACTAGGGTTTCAGCCATCGGGCTCAGTAGCAACCCCCGCTGGGCACGCTGACTGCGATCAGCAAATCCCGAGGCAAACACAATGACATAAGAGACTAGCAGAGAAGCACCCATCAGCAGCAGCAGCCACAGGGGCGGCAAAGCCGAGGCAATAATCGCAATTTCTTCGGTGGGGGCAATGCTGAAGGCAATCACAATCGCGCCGATGAGGGTGGCATCGATATCCATTAGGGTATCGCTTAAGGTGTTGCTGATGGTATTGCGAGCGTTGGCGACGAGCGGTCTGGCGAGATCGCTATTGGCAATGCGACGCTGGCTCGGTCGGCGTCGATCTAGAGTAGTGCGCGCTAAGGTAACGCCTAGCGAGAAGGGCACGCCTTCAAAAATGAGCTTGCCCAAGGCTTCAGATAATGGCGTCTCTAGGGTGATGCGGCGCAGTAAGATCAAGGCGATCGCGGCGCAGATAATGCCAATACCCAGCGCTTCAATGCTTTCGAGCACGGTTTCTAAGGGGTGGATGGTGAGCGATCGCCGAAAGCCCTGAATTTGAGTGAGCAGTACCACGACGATAAAGGTAGCGGCCTGAACGTACAGCAGCCGCAAAGCGTCCGTAGACGAACCAATCGCCCATACTTCCACCGTGTACAGCAGCGGAATACCAAATAAAAAGCTGCCAGCGGCACCTTTGAGAATCGCACTCAGTTCGTCTACCCACATTCGTCTACCTAAATAGGCTACACACCAATAGTTTTGTAACGGTTCTCAAGAGACTCACGGCTGATCGCAAACATTTGATCGCTGACATATCAACTTCGGCTATTTTGAGGGTACCTTATGACCAGATAACTCATGGCTGTCCTAAATTCTTTTATCAGTTGAGTTAAGCCAGTTCAGGGAATTGCGGCTCCATAGCATCCCGGCAGCCCTCATCCCCTAGCCCCTTCTCCCCAGCTTAGGAAAAGGGGAAACAGAGCCGGTCAGTCATGCAGGCATAATCAGGAGGACTTGTCGTGATCGCACTTCAAAAGAGAGGGCCATCGGCAGCCGGTTGGACCGTTCTCTCGCCTAAAATATCGCTGGTAGCCTGGTCAATAGGGTTGATCGCAGCGGGATTAGCTGTGGGACTGGGGGGCTGCACGCCCGCTAACTTTGTAGAGCAAGGGATTGAGCGAGAGCTACCTAAGTACGTCGGGCCAGCGGACAGCTACGATGTAAAAATTGACGGCTTGCGGGTCAGAGCGGGCAGCGCTGAGAATGTGGTCGCCGTCGGGGAGCGGGTACGTCCGGAGGGCGCCCCTGTGATTGAGAGCCTGCGGCTGGAGCTGCAAGATGTGGTGTATGACAAGGCGGCTGAGCGCTTGAGCCAGGTTGGGGGGGCGCAGCTAACAGCAGTCATCAAAACGCCGGATCTGGTTGATTTTTTAGAAGCGTATCGGGACGTGCGTGAGGCAGAGGTAGTCTTGCGATCGCCCAACGAAGCCACCATCCGACTGCGCCCTCAAATTGCCGGGCTAGCCGTCCCACGCGGGGTCACGGTCGATGTGACGGGCGACCTGATCGGGGACAGTACGCAGCTCAGATTCGAGGTCACTGAGGTGAGCGCCGCTGGGATAGATTTGAGTGCGATCGCTGCTCGCCGCCTTTCAGAGGTCGTGAATCCACTAGCCGATCTAAAGAACTTACCCGTAGAGGTAGAAATCACATCCGTGATGGTTGCAGGTGAAACCATTGGCTTAGAAGTTGTTGGCGATCCCAGCAGCTTTTCGCTATAGAAAGGTCAGTATCAGAACAACGGATGGAAATCAGAGCCTACGATCCAGACGATGAGACTGAAGTCATTCAGCTTTGGTGGCAGGCATGGCACTCGTCTTCTAGCTACGCCCATCACCGACCAATTGAAGATTGGCGAGTCTGGTGGCAAGAAATCATCGCTGATCACCGCGTTGCCGTGATGACTCACAGCAGTGAGATAGTCGCTTTTGCCGCCGTGAATGTAGAAGAATGTCTGCTGTCTCAACTTTTTGTCTCTCCTAGCTGGCAGCGAAAAGGACTCGGTAAGCAGCTAATGTGCTGGGTCTTAGAGCAGTGTCCTACCGGGTTTAGGCTTAGGGCAGCCACCGATAATCGCTCGGCCAGATTGTTCTACGCAGCCTTGGGCATGCAGGAGACCAGCAGCGGAATTAACAATTTCAATGGACGCCCCGACGTTGGTTACACCACTCCAGAAGGGATCAGTGTAGACACCTGGTGCAATAGATAACGGATACAACAGATAGATGGATACTCATTATTCTTCTGCCTTGTGTTCACTTTGCTGCATCTCTTCAACAAACTGAGTAAAGGCGGTAAATGACTCAAGCTCAGGTTTGATCGTGGGCCATTCGCGGGTAATTAGCGGGCAGTTAAGCGTGCGCTCTATGTCATTGCGCCAGACCTGCCAGATAGAATCATCCAAATACTTTTGGTAAGAGAGATAGTGAACATCGCAGATCACGAAGAGGTATCTGCGAACGGCCTGAGTGAGCGCCGGACTACGGGGCGGCAGTTTGCTGCTGTCTAGACGGTGATAAAACGCGTCGTCAGGAAAGCGCTCTGTAGCCGCCTGATGCCGCTGGGAGTAAGTTGTGAAAGTATCTATATTCCATTGCCTTTGACTGAGTTTGGTATTAGAGCGGATGGAGATAGCCGCGAAGATCACGGAGATAACACCAGCTACTTGCGAGATTTGCGCCGTGATTTCGAGCCAGTCCATCGGGTGATATCCTCCTAATATCAATTATCTTCTAATAGAACCAGCCGCAGTGGATCTAAGTAAACCTTCCAGGGGAGGGGCTGATCTTTAAGAAGAATCCATTTTTCTTTGAAAATTTCTGCTTGCAAGTGATAGTCATGTTCACTAGCGGGGAAAGTATGCAGCTTCAGATATAGCGTCATGCGATGTGGGGTTTCGCTAGTGGCCGCTAGCCAGCCTTCAAAGGTATTTGGCATGGGCGGTGCGTCAGGCGCTAGAAAGGTGATCTGATGGGCGCGGATGCCGACTTGAGAGAGATTTGGCGGAATCGGTTCCACGGTTTGGAGGCGGCACTGCCAGCGTAGGGCTTCTACCTGATGCGGCCCGTGCGCGATGATCGCCTCAGAAAAATTTTTACAGCCCGTTAGCTGAGCAATGCCCACGCTGCGGGGCTGCTCAAAGATTTCATGTTTGGGCGCGTGGGCAATCGCCTGGCCGCGCTCGATTACCAGTAGGCGATCGCAAACCCGATAAGCTTCCTCTAAGCTGTGGGTGACCAGCAGGGTAATACCGCAATAGCTTTGCAGTCGGGTGATGAGCTGACGTTCGATCTGGCTGCGGAGGTGAGTGTCGAGGGCCGAAAACGGTTCATCGAGCAGCAGCACATCGGGTTGAGTGGCTAAAGCTCTCGCAAGGGCGACGCGCTGCTGTTGACCGCCAGAGAGTTCGTGGGGATAGCGCTGGGCTAATCCTTCTAGGTGAAGGGCGGCAAGCTGCTGGGCGATCGCTGTATCCATTGCGCCACTTTTTGTTCGGCTCGACGAACGCTTTTGCCGCAGACCAAAGGCAACATTTTGAGCAACGCTGAGGTGGGGAAAGAGCGCGTAGTTCTGAAAGAGAATGCTGATATTGCGATCGCAGCTAGGCAAATTGATTCCGAGCTGCGAATCAAACAACACTCGGCCATTGAGAATAATTCGACCCGCATCAGGGGTTTCTATGCCAGCGATACAGCGTAGGAGCAAGCTCTTTCCTGCGCCGGACGCGCCTAGCAGACCTAAGGGGGCGCGGCCAGTGGTTGCGAAGTTAACGGCGAGAGTGAAGTCATGGAGGCGTTTGTGAATGTTGACGCTTAGGTGCAGAGTGCAGGGGTAGGTGGTGCAAGGATGAGTAGATGGAGAGATTGGAGAATCGGAGTTTATTGAAGATGTTGTTAATGGGGAAGTGTCTGCATGAGAGAGTTTTTTCAGCGGTGGACTGTCTGGGGATGGACTGTCTGAGGATGGACTGCCTGGGGATGGACGCGGCGGGCGATAAGCGAAGCGGTTGAGAGAGGCGATCGCCCCCAATGAGAGCATCAATACGATTGCAGACCAAAAGGTTGCCGTGCGAAAGTCGCCCCCTTCAACAGCGAAGTAGATCGCCATCGGCAGCGTTTGCGTGCGGCCTGGAATATTGCCTGCCAGCATCAAGGTCGCACCAAATTCACCGAGGGCGCGAGCAAAGGCCAGGGTTGTTCCCGCTAAGATCCCAGGGAGCGCTAGCGGTAGCGTAATCCGCCAAAATACGCTGAGTTCTGAAGCCCCCAGGGTTCTAGCGGCCTGCTGAAAGCGACTGTCAATTTGCTCAAATGCGCCCAGTGTGGTCTTGTACATCAGCGGGAAGGCGACGACTGTAGCGGTCATCACAGCGGCGTAGCTGGTAAAAACAACGTGAGTGCCGGTTGCGGCCAATAGGGGGCCAAACGGACCATTTTTACCCAGCAGCAGCAGCAGCAAAAAACCTAGCACTGTCGGCGGTAGGACCATCGGCGAGAGCAAAAGGCTATCTAGAAGCGATCGCCCGCGCCCGCGATAAAGCTGCATCCGATGAGCTGCCGCGATGCCGAGAAAAAATGCAAAGCTAGTGGCAACTGTCGCGATTCGCAAAGAAACCCACAGAGGAGAGAAATCGAACATATCGCCGCTTTGTTCACTGTCTAAACAGATATTCTAAACAGCGCCGAATCCAAATGCCTCGAAGCGTTGCTGAGCTGCTTTTGTCGCCAGAAAATCGATAAAGGCTTGAGCCGCTGCCAGATTAGATGAGCCTTTGACAATCGCAATCGGATACACGATTGGGCTATGGGTATTAGCAGGTGCGATCGCTAGCACTTTGACTTGATTAGAAAGGGCCGCGTCGGTAGCATAGACCATCCCTAATTCAGCATGGCCGCTTTCGACCGCCGCGAGCACGCTGCGCACGTTGTTACCAAAAACAAACTTGGATTTTAACGGTTCGAGCAATGACAGTTCCTTCAACACTTGCTCAGCATAGTGCCCAGCTGGAACACTGCGAAATTCTCCGACAGCGAAGTGGGTGATCTGCTCTCGTTGAAGCGAGCTGAGCTGATTGAGCTGACTGACGCGGTTAATCTTGAGACCAGATGTCATCGGTGCAATCAGCACTAGCTGGTTAGTCAGCAAATTTTGACGAGACCCTGGCACAATCAGCGATTTCTCGGCTAGCGCGTCCATCTGCTTGGCCGCAGCGCAGAAAAAGACATCAGCCGGTGCGCCTTGCTCAATTTGCTGCTGGAGGGCCCCAGAAGCACCGAAGTTGTAATGGATAACAATGTTGGGATGGGCAGATTGAAATAGCGGGGCGATCGCGGCTAACGCATCTTGCAAGCTAGCCGCCGCCGAAACGGTAATCGTATCTGTTGCCGAGGCCGCGCCAGATTTGGATACCCGGCTACAGGCAGCCGCCGTTAGACTAGAGACGAAACCGACTGAAAGCGGGATGAGAAATTGACGGCGTTTCATGCCAGGATTTGCTTCTCGGCGCGACAGCAGCCGTTTTCACAAGATTATTTTTTTGCAGGCCCATACATCGTAATATTTTCTACTGTCTTTGAGCTCATAACTCGTGAGCGGTGAGCACGCGGTATAATTAAGGTTTGGAAATCAGCACTGGCACAGCTTATTTCGTTTTTTCGCAACCGTTTTTGTAGCCATCTTTCGCAATTCGCTTTTCGCAACTGGTTTTTCCATCACTGTTTTTTCACAGCTTACGAGCGTAGCGCATAGTCCACCGCAGATACGCCTTGGCTTCCGTCCCTTCAGGTAAATTTTAATGTCCGCACCCGTGCAGTCCTTTCAAGATCTCGCGCTGATTGATCCCGTTCTTAGAGCGCTGGATGATGTCGGCTACGAAAACCCCACGCCGATTCAGGCTCAGACCATTCCGCCACTGCTCCAGGGGAGAGATATTATTGGCCAAGCCCAAACGGGCACCGGCAAAACAGCCGCTTTTGCGCTGCCCATCCTTTCTCATATCGATACTTCTAACAATCGCCCTCAGGCGCTGGTACTTGCCCCTACGCGCGAGCTCGCCTTGCAGGTCGCCGAAGCTTTTCAAGGCTATGGCAAACATCTAAATGGCTTTCATGTACTGCCGATCTACGGTGGCCAGAGCTATCAAATTCAGCTCAAACAGCTTCGGCGCGCAGCTCATGTCGTAGTCGGAACGCCAGGTCGCGTGATCGATCACATTAAGCGCGGCACGCTCGATCTGGATAATCTCAAGTTTTTGGTGCTAGATGAAGCCGATGAAATGCTGCGCATGGGCTTTATTGACGATGTGGAATGGGTCATTGGCAAAACGCCGCCGGAGCGTCAAATTGCCCTTTTCTCAGCGACGATGCCAGCCGTCATTCGCAAAATTGCCCAGCAGCATCTAGATAACCCCGCTGAAATTTCAGTTCAGACCAAATCTAAAACGGCAGATACGATTCGCCAGCGCTTTTGGTCAGTGAGTGGCTACCACAAGCTCGATGCGCTCACCCGCATTTTAGAAGTTGAGGCATTTGACGGCATGATCGTGTTTGTGCGCACAAAAGTCGCCACCGTGGAGCTGTCTGAGAAGCTAGAAGCGCGAGGCTACAACGCCGCGCCTTTGAGTGGGGACGTGCCGCAAAATCAGCGGGAGCGCACGGTAGATCGGCTAAAAAAGGGCAAGCTTGATATTTTGGTGGCAACTGACGTGGCGGCTCGCGGTCTGGACGTAGATCGCATTAGCCATGTGATCAACTACGACATGCCTTATGACCCAGAAGCCTATGTGCATCGCATTGGGCGCACGGGGCGAGCGGGGCGTAAGGGGGAAGCGATTTTGTTTGTCACCCCTCGCGAGAAGCGGCTGCTGAACGCGGTCGAGCGCTCTACCAAGCAGAAGATTGAGCGGATGGAGATGCCCTCGACTGAGGTGGTGAACGATCAGCGGATTGCGCGCTTCAAGCAGCAGATTACCGATACGCTGGCAGAGGAAAATTCTGAATTTTTTGTGCGAATCTTAGAGCAGTATGAGCAGGAGCACAATGTCCCTTCGATTGAAATTGCGGGCGCGTTAGCCAAGATGGTGCAAGGCGATGAGCCCCTATTGCTAGAAGAGCGGGCGACCCCTCAGCGAACCCGCGATCAAGGCGGGAGTCCATCTCCATCTGTTAATGGGGCGGGCATGGAACGCTTTCGAGTGGAGGTAGGCCGCGCTCACGGGGTGAAGCCGGGACATATTGTCGGGGCGATCGCCAATGAAACCGGTCTAGCCAATCGCCACATCGGCAAAATCACCATTAACGACGATCACAGCGTCGTTGATCTACCCATCGGCATTCCTGAAGAAACCTTCAAAATACTCCAACAGGTTTCAGTTTTGGGCCATCCGATGAATATTTCGAGCCTGGGTAAAACTCGCGATGACGGCAACTGGCGCGATGGCCGCCCAGTTAAGCAGCGGCGACGACGCAGCGGCGCAACCAGTCCGCCGCTAAAGAAAAAGCGGCGCAGCAGCAAGGAAAAACCAAAAGGTTAAAGGCCACCGCTGACGATGCCGCTACCGGTTTGCGCACGTCGCTGTAAGCTTTAATAGACTCGTGTGTGATGCCTTGGGGAGGCTGTGATGTCCACTCAACTTTCGTCCGAAGAGCTGCAAGCTGCTGCGCGCCAATTGCAAGACTATGCCCCGGCTCAGCAGGCTCTAGCGACGCTGAGTGAGCAGGATGGTGATTTAGAGTCGAGCTTGACAGTGCTAGTTGCGGCAGAAGCCGGGACAGCCCTGTATGGAGCGGAGCGCGATCGCCTGCGAGCTGTTTTTTTGCGCAATCTGCGGCGGGAAATTTGTGGCGACGATAGCTTTCGCGAAAAGGTCGAAAGCTATAGCAAAAGTCCGGATAAGGCCGTGCTGCTAACGGGGCTGATCGTATATGTGGTGAATCTGGTATCGCTGCCGATAAACCCCGCGATCGCGACTATCGTAGTGCTGTGGGTGCTGAAGTTGGGGCTGCGGACGTTTTGCGAGTACACAGAGCCCTCGCCGGAAGCATAGCTTTGCTGCTAATGTCACATCTTTAGCAGCCGATAAAGCCGGTTAGCAATGGTTGATTGCGTATCTGTGCTGAGGCTCCCTAATTCGCGGCGAATCATAGACTGCCGGAGGGTGATGAGATGGTCGAGTCGAATAATTGAAGGTTTGAGCAGGCCGCTACTAGCGAAATCAGGATGGTTGCCGCCTAACCGTAAATCTGTTTCTAGAGAAAACTTTTCGACTTGGCTTGTGATTAGTGCGAAAATGACATGGAAATAGCTGCCGATGGGCCTGGTGAGACAGTAGGCTGGTCGCACTTTGCTAGAAGATAAATCGTCAAATGGAAACTGAATTAAAACGACTTTACCTTTCATATTTGACAGGTTTTCCATCGTTGAGGGTGTAGATATCTTCTTCAGCGTCTGCGAGAAACGAAAAAGCAGGGTTCGTGGCAGCGGCTTTGAGCCAGTCTTGCTCGCTGATAGTGTCGTCATCTGCTAGCAGCACAATGACTCGGACTCGCTGATCTTTGGCATTGCTGAGCGGTTGGTCGAGCTGTAGGTAACCTCGACTATCGATCATTCCAGTGGCTTCGATTGCTTGCGTCATGACAGCTTCTAGGATAGTCGGTGTCTTCTCATGTTAGGCGATCGCGTAAGCCCTCCGAAGAAAAAGCCCATCCATTGCCGCGCTTTGAGTGCTAAGGCTGGTAACTACCGGCATATCGCGACTATAGCGTTTGTCACTTGGCTTGAATACATTTTTTCTGGCAAAAGCCTTACATGGCAACGGGCCAAGTGACTCGCGATGTACGAATGCATCCGCACACCGCTATATCGTAGTGCTGTGGGTGCTGAAGTTGGGCTTGCGAACATTTTGCGATTACACAGAGCCAGCCGCCAGTGAGGAGGCCCAGTAAAGAGGCCCCCAGTAAAGAGACCCGTAAAGAGACGCTGACGGCTAGCCCTTAGCCCTTTCTACTCTCCTCCCACACGCTTCATCAAAGTCGCCATTACTTCACCAGATTTGCCGGTAGGAATGGGCCGGCTCCAATCGTTTGGCTCGGCGTAGCCTAGCTTGTGCAATAGCCCGATGGTGCTGTGCACCGCAGCGGGGGTGCCAAAAAGCAGATGACGCACTTGCTCGCGCGGTGGGGTGGGCTGCCCGCCAGCGGGAAAATGCCCAGAAGGGGGCATGGCAGCCGCAAAAGTGGACGCCGCAGCGCCCTCAAAAGAGAAAATACACATGAGATCTGGTCTCCGAATGGGGTTGTTTTTCGAGGAAACCAGAACTCAACAGCCCTAAGCTACTCCGCAAAATGTAGTGCAAATCGGGGTAGCTAAGGTACAGTTGCCCTTAAGCTACAGACTGCGTGTTCAGTTTGTGAGCCTAGCCTTCAGTAAGTGCTGGTAACACTTGCTGGGGGCGCTTCGAGTCAATTGAGTTCTGACAAAACAGGCGTGATCGGCATCACTACCTTAGCTACTGAAGATAGGCTGATTTTTGCGATGAGTCAAGTATGGGGCAGTGCGCAACTCGTATGAATACGTCAAGTTCGAGATAAGAAACCCTATAGTACTTAGCCCGAAACAAATCCCCTCCGACTGAAGAGGATCTGCTTCAGTCGGTGCGGCTAAAATGGCTGCCTGACAGTTCTTTTAAGTAATTGCTTAACCCGAACTGACATGATGAATGTTGATTGAGCTTGGGAAAAGTGCTAGCGGGTTTGGGAAAAGTCAAACTTGATCAGGGGGAGCGGCTTCGGCTGGGGTGGCGGTGAAGAAGGACTGTACTTCTTCAAGGGAGGCGTTTAGCTGGGTGGCGACGGTAGAGAGTAAGGCGGCGTCTTGAGTAGCCTGATAGATGTTTTTTAGACTGTTGAGCGCTATTTGTACGCTGTAATTGTCGTTGAATTCCGTACAGTCTCGAGCGCCTTGAGCAGTTGCCTGCCTGCCTCTCCATAGTTTTCTTGTGCTGCTGCCAGCAGTCCTAACTGACCGTAGGTGCCCGCTTGGCTGTAGCGAGCACCAAGCTCGATTTTGATATCGAGCGCTTGTTGGTAGTGGCCACGCGCCTGTTCGTACTCTCGCAGTGCCTGCGCGACCCTGCCCAACTGATGGTAGGTGCCCGCTTGGCTGTAGCGATCGCCATACTCGATTTTGATATCGAGCGCTTGTTGGTAGTGTCCACGCGCCTGTTCGTACTCTCGCAGTGCCTGCGCGACGATGCCCAACTGATGGTAGGTGCTCGCTTGGCTGTAGCGATCGCCATACTCGATGTAGATATCGAGCGCTTGTTGGTAGTGTCCACGCGCCTGTTCGTACTCTCGCAGTTCCTCCGCCACACTGCCCAACTGATGGTAGATAGTAGCGAGTATAGATTGAGCATCAACTTTACTATTTTCTATAAGAGCAATAAGTGCCTGATAAGATTCTCTAGCTTCTGAATATCTTTGAAGCTCCAAATAAAGATTTGCCTTTTGTCCAGAGACACGAATGATTTGCTCTTGCATCTCTGGTTCTACATCTGAGCCATACTCTTCTAAAGACTGACTAACAAACTCAAGAATCGCTAGTTCACCGTTTCTGTCTTTACTCAATCCTAAATATGTTTGTAAGCACCAGAAGATAGTTGGATTTTCTTTACGCTGTAGAGAGGTTTGCAACGCACTAAACAAGTTCTCATACTCCAATCCGCAAAAGAACAATCCCAGCTTCCGCTGCTCTGGCTCCTTCGACTGCATCATTTGTTTGTACTGCGCCGCTAACCCCCGATAGTGATTTTTGAACCCGGTCGCCAGCCCTGCGGTCACCGCCTCATCCACATCCGTCAGCTTCGCCTTCAAAAAATACGGAAACACCGGCTGAATCCTCAGCAGCCGCCCATCGTCCCCATCAAAATACGGCGACAGTAGCCCCCACCGCAGCGCCTCATCCACCGCCGCCTCAAACTGATCAAACTCCCACTCTGCAAACGGCGCTAGCTGCTGTAGTTGCTTTGCATAGTTCGCCAAATCCGCCCGGTCAATAAATCCCTTAAACGGAGCCAAACACAGTAGCAGTTTCTGCGCCGCCGCCGACAGGTTGCTGTGCGAATACTCCACACACTTCAAAATACTCTTCGTCCTATCTTCCGTCTTGCTATCCAGGTTCACATCCGCCGCATCCAGCCCCGCCAGCACCGCCGCCGCACTCTGCCGCACCAAATTCGCCAGCACCACCTCCATCGCCAGCGGATAGCCCGCCAGCAGATCCATCAGTCGCCCAAAGTCTTTATCCTGCCTAATACTCTCAATCTCTTGCTGGCTGAGCGCAGTCGCCGCCAATATCTTCTCCGCCAGCATCGTCCGTGCCTCCCCATCTAGCCCTCGCAGCCGATAGCGATTCACCTTCCCTCCCGCCTGGGTAAACACGTCCTGTAGCCAAGCCTCATTACTACGCGAACCCAGCACCACCTTCGTCTGCCCGCCCACCAATGCCAGCAAAAATCTCTTGATCTCCTCCCGCTCCGCCTCCGATAGCGTATTCTGAATCGCCAACGCCTCCCCGGTTACAGACTCCAAATTATCCAGCACAATCGCATAGCGCTCCGCCCTCAGCACCTCCGCCAGCTTCCGCCGCTGCGCCCCCAGCCCCATCGCCCCAAAGCTCGCAAACTCAAACTCGCCCAACACCCGCTTGCCAATCGCCTGCAAAATCTGTTGCAGCGTATGCGCCTTTTCGTCGTAGCCAAAATA